>CAKUPH010000014.1 GCA_934675115.1 uncultured Oscillospiraceae bacterium
GACGAGATGGAGGAAGAGGACATCGCTTCCATCGTCACCGTGGGCGACCTGTACAAGTACATGCAGGATCATCTGGACGCCTGAAAAAAGAAAGACCGGAGAAAGCCCCGTGCACACGGGGTTTTCTCTTTTGGAGGATCGCATGAAAAAACTGGAGGAAAAACTGGGCTACGTCTTTCAAAACAAGGAGCTGATGCTTCACGCGCTGACACACAGCTCCTACGCCAACGAGCACCGGAGCGCCGGGCTGACCAGCAACGAGCGGTTGGAATTTCTGGGGGACTCCGTGCTGGGCATGGTGGTGGCGGACTATCTGTTCCGCATCCACGGGAATATGCCCGAGGGCGAGTTGACTCGTACCCGGGCGGCGCTGGTGTGCGAGGGAAGCCTTCACGAGGTGGCCAAGACTCTGGGGCTGGGCGACTATCTGCGCCTGGGCAGAGGCGAGGACGCCGGCGGCGGCCGCACCCGGCCGTCCATTCTGGCGGACGCCACCGAGGCGCTGCTGGCGGCGGTGTATCTGGACGGCGGCCTGACACCCGCCCGGGCCATTATCCAGAAGTTCATTCTGGACAAGGAGCAGGAGAAGGCCGTGGACCGGGATTACAAGACTGCGCTGCAGGAGCTGGTCCAGCGGACGCCGGGACAGGCCATCGTCTACGAGCTGGTGGACGAGATCGGCCCGGATCATGCCCGGGTGTTCGTCATGGAGGTTTCCGTCGGCGGCACGCCCACCGGCCGGGGCCGGGGCCGGACAAAGAAGGAGGCCGAGCAGCTGGCTGCCCGCGCCGCCCTTGAAAAACTGAGCTGAATTGGGCGCGGCCCGACGGGAAACCGCCGGGCCGCCCTTGTTTTTTTCGGCGGCGTTTGGTATAATACTATGAAATACTGTGACGAAGAAGCAGCGGCAGGAGAGGAGGGACGGCATGGACGCTCCGGTCTATCATCTGGACAAGGTGGTCAGGGCGAAGGCGGAGGACATGGAGGATTTTGACGGCCCTCTGGACCTGATCCTCCACCTGCTGAGCAAAAACAGGATCGAGATCCGTGACATTCAGATATCCCTTCTGCTGGACCAGTATCTGGAGTGGATGGAGCAGCGGGAGCAGCTCAATCTGGAGATCGCCAGCGAGTTTGTCACCATGGCGGCCCATCTGGTGTATATCAAGACCCGGATGCTGCTGTCCATCGACGACGAGGAGGCCATGAGCGAGATGGAACTGCTCATGGCAGCACTGGAGGAGCACAAGCACCACGACAGCTATCTGAAGGTCAAGGCGGTGACAGAGCCGCTGGGCCGCCGGTACGAGTACGGCCGGGACTATATCGTCAAGGTGCCGGAGCCGATACGAACGGAAAAGACCTACCGCTATGTCCACGATAAAAACGATTTGTTGGCCGCCATGAACTCGGTGCTGGAGCGGGCGGACGACAAGCTCCCGCCGTCTGCCCGCGCCTTTGATGGCATCGTGGGTAGGGAGCCGTATCCCGTCTCGGACAAGGCCCGGGCCATTGTGGAGCGGCTGACCCAGTTCGGTGTGACCCGGTTCCGGGCATTGTTCCGCCAGAGCCGGAGCCGCTCCGAGGTGGTGGCTACGTTTCTGGCCATTCTGGAGCTGTGCAAGGCCAGCCGGATACGGCTGGCAGGGACGGAGGAGGACTGTACCGTGACGTGTACCGGCGACGCTCAGGAGGGCGAGCTGGACGTGACGGTGGAGCAGTATTAAGGAGGTGTGCCCGTGGAACTGAAGGAATTGGAATCAGCCATCGAGGGCATCCTCTTTGCGGCGGGAGATCCCGTCCCGGTGGAGCGCATCTGTCTGACGCTGGAGCAGGATAAGGAGACGGTGGACGCCGTGTGCCAGCGGCTGGCGGACAATTACAGCTACGACCGCCGGGGCATCCGGCTGGTGCGGCTGGAAAACAGCTGGCAGATGTGCTCCGCGCCAGAGTATGCGGAATATATCCGTCGGACGCTGGAGAACCGCAAGCCCGCAAAGCTGTCCCAGCCCGCGCTGGAGG
Organism: uncultured Oscillospiraceae bacterium; assembly: GCA_934675115.1. Taxonomy (GTDB): domain Bacteria; phylum Bacillota; class Clostridia; order Oscillospirales; family Oscillospiraceae; genus Enterenecus. The sequence goes on from CAKUPH010000014.1 coordinate 2,023, forward strand.
TGCTGGCCATCATCGCCTACTTCCAGCCGGTGACAAAGGCTTATATCGAGCAGGTGCGCGGTGTGGACAGTTCCTATACCGTGGGCCTGCTGCTGGAGCGGGGGCTGATCTGCGAGGCGGGCCGTCTGGCCGTTCCGGGGCGGCCCATCCAGTACCGCACCACAAAAAACTTCCTGCGTTCCTTTGGCCTTGCCAATCTGGACGAGCTGCCGGAGCTGCCCTCCTCCACCCAGGAGGACGGGCAGATGACGCTGGAGCTGGAGCAGGCCCTTCAGCGGCTGAAGGATCAGGAAAATGAAGGGGAAGTTGGCGAAGAGGACGCCGCGGAGGAGCCGGTATGACCGCCCTCAAGGTGCTGCTCATCATCGTTCTGGTCCTGTTCCTCATCTCCCTGATCCGGCTGGGCGGGCAGGTGCGGTACAGCGAGGACGGATTGCTGGTGCGGCTGATCGCCGGGCCGCTGCGTATTACGCTCTATCCCGCGAAGCCCAAAGAGAAGAAGCCGAAAAAAGAGAAAAAGCCAACGCAGAAAAAGGGAAAAAAGCCCGATGAGCAGCCCGGCGAAGAGAAGCCGGAGCCCAAGGGCGGGATGCTCAAACTCTTCATGGAGATGCTGCCGGTCATCGGCGAGGCGGCGGGGGCGCTGAAGCGAAAGCTGCGCATCGACGATCTGACGATACACCTCACGTGGGCCACGGACGATCCGGCAAAAACAGCGCTGGGCTTTGGCCGGGCCAACGCGATATTGGGAATGATATGGCCGGTTTTCGACCATAATTTTAAGGTAAAAAAGCATGATCTGGGGGTCGCGGCGGATTTTGACCAGAGCCGCCCCACCGTGTACTGCAACGCGGCGCTGACCATGACTGTGGGCCAGCTTGTGGCCTTCGGTCTGCGGTTCGGGATCAAGCTGCTGGTCATATGGAGCCGGAACCGGAAGGGTCCCGCGAAAAAACAGGAGGTTCAATCATGAGTGAGAACAATCATCCCATCACTGATCTGATGCAGACCACCATGTCCAAGATCCGCGAGATGGTGGACACCAACACCGTGGTGGGCCAGCCCATCATCACCGACGACGGCGTGACCCTCATCCCCGTGTCCAAGCTGTCCTTCGGCTTTGCCTCCGGCGGCTCGGATTTTGCCGGGAAGAGCCAGCAGACGGGCAAGAACTTCGGCGGCGGCGCGGGTGCCGGCGTCAACGTGACCCCGGTGGCCTTCCTTGTGGTGAAGGACGGCAACGTGAAGCTGCTGCCCGTGGCACCCCCTCCCGCCGATACGGCTGGCCGCGTGGTGGAGATGGTGCCTGAGATGTTCGATAAGATCACCGGCTATCTGGATAAGAAAAACGAGGATAAGAGCGAATTTTAAGGGTAAACTACTCCCATCTGAACTTCGGATGGGAGTTGACCCTTTTTGCGCAGAATTGCCCTGTATCTGACGGCTCTGGCCGTGACGGCGGCCCTGATCTCCCCGACGGGAGCAGTGTCTACCTCCGCGTCCTCCGCCATTTTGATGGATCTGGACAGCGGTCGGGTGCTGCACGAGCACAACGCCGACGACATCCGGCTCATCGCCAGCATCACCAAGCTGATGACAGCGCTGGTGGCGGTGGAGCGGGAGCCGGATCTTTCCCGGGAGATCACCGTCCGGGCGGAGTGGCTGAACACCGAGGGCTCCATGATCTACCTGCGGGCGGGGGAGAACGTCACCATGGAAATGCTGCTGTACGGGCTGCTGCTGGAGTCTGGCAACGACGCAGCTATGGTCATCGCCTGCGCCTGCGCGGGCAGCGAGGCGGCGTTCGCAGCGCTGATGAACGAAAAGGCGGCGGAGCTGGGTATGACCCGCTCCCGGTTTGCCAACGCCAGCGGCCTGAACGCGGATAACCATTATTCCACGGCCCGGGATATGGCGAGGGCGGCGGCAGCCTGCCTGAAAAATGAGACGCTGGCGAAGATCTGCGCGGCGAAGTCTGTTACCGTCGGCGGGCGCACCTTTACGAACCACAACCGTCTATTGTCGCTGTATGACGGCTGCGTGGGCATGAAAACGGGGTATACCCAGCGGGCGGGGCGGACGCTGGTTTCCGCCGCCCGGCGGGATGGGCAGACGCTCATCGCCGTGACTCTCAACGATCCGGACGACTGGAAGGATCACGCCGCCCTACTGGATTACGGGTTCGAGCACTACCCGGCAAAGCAGCTTGCCCGGGCGGACGAGGTGGTGGGCTGCGTCCCGGTGGAGGGCAGTCTGGTCCGCTTTGCGGACGTGGCCGCCGGAGCGGACTTCTGCTATCCGTTGGCAGAGGGGGAGTGCGCCGAGGTGCGGGTGGAGTATGCGGACCTCGCTGCGGCCCCAGTCTTTGCCGGGCAGACGGCGGGGCGGATGGTGTATACCGTCAACGGCGTGGAGGTTGGCTCGGTGGAGCTGCGGTACGCCCAGACGGTGCGGCGGGACATTTTCCCGGAAAACCGCACGCTGCTCCAGCGGATATTGTCCAGAATTTTCGGCACGACGGTGACGGTGTCCTGCAGCGGCGTGGGGCTGATTTGAAATGAGAAAAGGGGCGGCATTGTGGAGGAGCGCTTACAGAAAATTTTGTCCGGCGCGGGGGTCTGTTCCCGCCGGAAGGCGGAGGAGTATCTGGCCGCGGGACGTATAAAGGTAAACGGCATCACGGCATCTCTGGGCGATAAGGCCGATCCGGAGCGGGATGTGGTGGAGGTGGACGGCACTGCCGTCACCTCGCCTGCCGCCCATACATACATCATGCTCCACAAGCCCCGGGGCGTGGTCACCACTATGTCTGACGAGAAAGGGAGACCCACGGTGGCAGAGCTGGTCCGTGATTGCCCGGCTCGGGTGTGGCCGGTGGGGCGGCTGGACATGGACTCCGAGGGCCTGCTGCTTCTCACCGACGACGGGGAGTTGACTCACCGTTTGACCCATCCCTCCCACCGGGTGGAAAAGGAGTACCTGGTCAAGGTGCGGGGGGACGCGGCGCAGGCGCTGTCCCTGCTGCGGGCTCCCATGGTCATCGACGGCGAGGATATGGAGACCGACCGGGTGGAACTGACCGGGAAAAATACCCTGACCATGGTGATCCATCAGGGGAAGAACCGGCAGATCCGGCGGATGTGCGCCGCCGCCGGGCTGGAGGTGCTTCGGCTCAAGCGAGTCCGAGAAGGCGGACTGCGGCTGCATGATTTGCAGGTTGGGTGCTGGAAATTACTCACAAACGAAGAAATTTTCTTGCTGAAACTGTGAAAAATGCAGGATTTCAAAAGAAATACTTGCAAAACGCTTGCAATTTTCCCTGCAAAACGGTAAGATAATAAAGAATTTGCCTGCCGCAGGCGCAGGGAACGGAGCGTAACGCATATGAGCAGAGATATTCTGGCAACGATCCAGAACAGCATGGCCGATTTTTCGAAGGGGCAGAAGCTCATCGGCCGGTATATTTTGGAGAATTATGACAAGGCCGCCTTTATGACCGCCGCCCGGCTGGGCAAGACGGTGAACGTCAGCGAATCCACCGTGGTGCGGTTTGCGGCGGAGTTGGGGTACGACGGGTACCCAGCCATGCAGAAGGCCTTGCAGGAGATGATCCGCAGCAAGCTCACCACCGTCCAGCGCATTGAGGTGTCCAACGACCAGCTTGGCGACCACGACGTGCTCACCAAGGTGGTGCAGTCCGACATTGAGAAGATCCGGATGTCGCTGGAGGAGCTGAGCCGTCAGGAGTTCAGCAACGTGGTGGATGCCATTGTGAACGCCCGGCGGATCTACATTCTGGGCGTTCGGTCGTCCACGACGCTTTCGGATTTTCTGTACTTCTATTTCAACCTGATCTTCGACAACGTCCGCCACGTGCAGACCACGCTGGCCAGCGAGATGTTCGAGCAGATGCTCCGGGTGGGCGAGGGCGACGTGGTCATCGGCATCAGCTTCCCACGCTACTCCACCCGGACGGTGCGGGCTATGGAGTTTGCCCGGGACCAGGGGGCCACGGTGGTGGCTGTCACTGACAGCGAGCTTTCCCCGCTGTACGACACGGCGAACTACCGCCTGCTGGCCAAGAGCGACATGGCGTCCTTTGTGGATTCATTGGTGGCTCCGTTGTCCATCATCAACGCACTGATCGTGGCGGTGGGCCGGAAGAAGGAAGTGGAGGTCACCGCGACCTTCGAGCGTCTGGAGCAGATCTGGGACGAGTACGAGGTCTACGAAAAGGTCGAGTACGAGAGCAAGTAAATAAAATATCAGGTTCGGATTTTCAGCTTTTGAAAATCCGAACCGGCTTGTGGAGAGATATATGACAACACAGGATCGGATCGTGGTGGCCGGCGCCGGCGCCGCGGGCATGATGGCGGCCATTACCGTCGCCCGGGCGGGCGGACAGGTCACGCTGGTGGAGCCAAACGAAAAGGTGGGCCGAAAGCTGTACATCACCGGAAAAGGCCGGTGCAACGTGACCAATGCCAGCGACGTGCAGGCGGTCATGGCGAACATCCCCCGGAACGGGAAGTTTCTGTACAGCGCCCTGAGCCGCTTTACGCCAAAAGATACCATGGAGTTTTTTACCGCGCTGGGCGTTCCGCTGAAAACGGAGCGGGGGAACCGGGTGTTCCCGGCCTCTGACAAAGCGGCAGACATCATCGACGCGCTGTTTTTCGAGCTGCGCCGCCTTGGGGTGGAGCTGCTGCACGACCGGGTGACGGATCTGGTCATCCGGGACGAAAGCATCGCAGGAGTTACGCTGGAACATATGGGGGAGTACGACTGTAAGGCTGCTGTCCTTGCCACTGGCGGCGCGTCCTATCCCCGCACCGGTTCCACCGGGGATGGCTACCGGCTGGCAGAGTCGGCGGGGCACACCGTGGTTCCCGTCCGCGGGTCGCTGGTGCCGCTGGTGTCGGAGGACCCGGACTGCGGCAGGCTTCAGGGGCTGTCTCTGCGGAACGTGGAGCTGAAGGTCAAGAACCGGAAAAACAAGGTAGTCTACCGGGAGCAGGGCGAGATGCTCTTCACCCACTTCGGCCTGTCCGGGCCGCTGGTGCTCAGCGCGTCGGCCCATCTGGATTTCGGCCGGGACAGCTACACGGCCCACATCGACCTGAAGCCCGCACTGGACGAGGAGAAGCTGGACGCCCGGCTGCTCCGGGACTTTGCCGACCGGGCCAATCAGGATTACGCCAACGCACTGGGCGGGCTGGTGCCCCGGTCCATGATCCCGGTGCTCATTGACCGGACGGGCGTTCCCGGAAATACCAAGGTGCGGGATATCCGGAAGGAGCAGCGCCGCCGCCTGCTGGAGACGCTGAAGGACTTCAGGGTGGAGCTGTCCGGCACCCGGCCGGTGGAGGAAGCCATCATCACCGCCGGAGGCGTGAAGGTGGGACAGGTAGACCCGAAGACCATGGAGTCCAAGCTGGTGCATGGGCTTTACTTCGCGGGGGAGCTGCTGGACGTGGACGCGTATACCGGCGGCTTCAATCTTCAGATTGCGTGGGCCACGGGCCGCGCCGCCGGAGAGGCCGCGGCCATGGAGCGCGGCAGGGAAGGAGAAATGAGCGGATGAAATACCGAAGCATTGCCATAGACGGGCCATCCGGAGCGGGAAAATCCACTCTGGCCAAGCAGCTGGCCCGGGAGTTGGGCTTTCTGTACGTAGACACCGGAGCCATTTACCGGACGGTGGGACTGTTCGCCAGGCAGGAGAACGCAGCCCCGGACGACAGTCAGGCGGTGGCGGCGCTGCTGCCCCGGCTGGACATCAGAATGGCCTACGACAGAGACGGCTTACAGCGGATGTATCTCAACGGGGCGGACGTCACCGACGACATCCGCCGCAATGAAATTTCCTATTACGCCTCCCGGGTGTCGGCCATCCCGGAGGTGCGGGCTTTTCTGCTGGATATGCAGCGCAGGCTGGCCCGGGAGCACGACGTCATCATGGACGGCCGGGACATCGGCACGGTGGTGCTGCCCGGCGCAGATCTGAAAATCTACCTCACCGCGGACGCGGCGGACCGCGCCCATCGCCGGTATCTGGAGCTTCTGGAGCGGGGCGAGCAGGTGGACGAGGCCCAGATCCTCCGGGACGTGGTGGAGCGGGACGAGCGCGACGTCCACCGGGCGGTATCGCCGCTGAAAAAGGCGGAGGACGCCGTGGTGGTGGACACCACCGGCAACAGCCAAGAGGAGAGCTTCGGCCAGCTGCTGTCCGTGATTCGAGACAACCTGAACAGAGCGGAGGGAGCCCATGAATAAGCTGTACGCGGTGCTGTACCCACTGGTCTGGATCTTTATGAAGCTGTTCCACCCATGGCGGGTGCAGGGCCGGGAGAATATCCCGGAGGGCGGTGCGCTGCTGTGCGGCAACCACACGACGCTGGGCGACCCGGTGTATGTGGTGTGCGCGGTGGGGCACAGGCCGCAATTACATGTGATGGCAAAGGACGAGCTGATGCACATCCCGGTGCTGGGATATCTGCTGAAAAAGGCGGGGATCATCGGCGTGAAGCGGGGCAAGGCCGACGTGGGCGCCATCAAAGAGGCCATGCGGGTCCTGAAAAACGGGGAGAAGCTGCTGCTGTTCCCCGAGGGGACCCGGGTAAAAGAGGGTGAGACAGGCGAAGCCCACACCGGCGCGGCCATGTTCGCTACCCGGACGGGGGTGCCCATCGTCCCCATTTACATTTCACCGAAAAAGCGGCTGTTCCGGAAAACGGACGTGATCTTCGGCAAGCCTTATCATCCGGAGTTTGAGGGCCGCAAGCCCACGCCGGAGGACTATCAGCGGATCGCCGACGACCTGATGATGCGCATCCGGGCGCTGGGGGAGCAGGCATGATCATCAAGCTGGCACAGTCCGCCGGATTCTGCTATGGCGTCCGCCGTGCGGTGGAGACAGCGGAGCAGCGCGCTCGGAAAGGCCCGGTCTACATGCTGGGCGACATCACCCACAACCGCTACGTCATCGCCCATCTGGAAGAACTGGGAGCCCGGACGGTGTCCAAACCGGAGGACGTGCCCGACGGCGCGGCGGTGCTCATCCGCGCCCACGGTGAGCCGAAGCGCACCTACAATGCACTGACGGCGAAGGGCTGCGAGATTCTGGACGCCACTTGCCCGTACGTGGAGCGCATCCACAAGCTGGTTCGGGACGCGGAGCTGTGCGGGCGCGTCCCGGTGATCGTCGGCGACGCCGCCCATCCGGAGATCATCGGTATTGTCGGCTGGACGGAGCACGGTATCGTGGCCCGGGATTGGGACGAATTGGCGGAAATTTTTCAAAAACAGCCAGATTTGACAGCGAAAGGGCTGAGTTTTGTATCCCAGACTACGGCAATTCGCACAAACTGGGAAAATTGCATTAAAAACGCAAAAAAAGTGTGTACAAATGCAGAATTTTTTGATACAATATGTGGTGCTACGTCCAAGAGACAGTCTGAGGCACTTGCCTTGGCGGAAGAATGCGATGGTATGATCGTGATTGGGGACCCGAAAAGCTCCAACACGAGACGGCTGACCCAACTATGCGAAAGCTGCTGTTCTTTTGTCCGTCAGGTGGAGCACAGCGACGAACTTACCCCTGGGGAGTTTGCTCGTTTAGCGTCCCTTGGAATCACCGCCGGCGCATCGACGCCGGGGTGGATCATAAAGGAGGTCTATAACAAAATGAGCGAAGAAATTATGGAGATTGAACAGTCCTTTGCAGAGATGCTGGAGGAGTCGTTCAAGACTTTGAATACGGGGGATAAGGTCACTGGCACCGTCGTCGCGATCACGCCGACTGAAGTGCAGGTCGAACTGGGTATCAAGTATCCCGGCTACATCCCCCTTTCTGAGCTGAGCGACGATCCCGATGTCAAGGTCGAGGACATCTGCAAGGTCGGCGAGGAGATCGAGACCTACGTCATGCTGGTCAGCGACCGCGACTGCATGGTCAAGCTGTCCAAGAAGCGTCTGGACACCCAGAAGAACTGGGAGACCATCGAGAACGCCGTTGAGAACAAGGACGTGCTCGATGGTATCATCACCGAGGAGAACAAGGGTGGCCTGGTGGCCAACGTCAAGGGCATCCGGGTGTTCATCCCCGCTTCCCAGTCCGGAAAGCCCCGCGGCGCCGACCTGTCCGAGATGGTCAAGGAGCGCGTGAAGCTGCGCATCACCGAGGTCAACCGTGCCCGCCGCCGCGTGGTCGGCTCCATCCGTGCCGTGGCCGCCGAGGCCCGTGCCGCCGCCGCCGCTGAGGTGTGGAACAACATCGAGGTAGGCAAGCACTACACCGGCACCGTCAAGAGCCTGACCTCTTACGGCGCTTTCGTTGACATCGGCGGCGTGGACGGCATGGTCCACATCTCCGAGTTGTCCTGGTCCCGCATCAAGAACCCCGCCGAGGTCGTCTCCGTGGGCGACACCGTGGATGTGTACGTCATCTCCTTCGACCCCGAGAAGAAGAAGATCTCTCTGGGCATGAAGGATCACGCGCAGGAGCCTTGGGCCGTATTCACCGAGAAGTATTCCGTGGGCGACGTGGCCCCCGTCAAGATCGTCAAACTGATGACCTTCGGTGCTTTTGCCGAGATCGTCCCCGGCGTTGACGGCCTGATCCACATCTCCCAAATCGCCGATCACCGGGTGGAGAAGCCCGGCGACGTCCTCACCGAGGGCGAGACCGTGGACGCCAAGATCATTGCTATCGACAATGACAACAAGAAGGTGTCCCTGTCCATCCGTGCTCTGCTGGAGGGTGCTCCCGCTGAGGAAGAGGCTTCTGACGAGGAGTAATTTGTCCGGCTATTAAAGTGACAGAACCGGCTGCGCGATTCCGTGCAGCCGGTTCTTATGCTCTCTCAAATCCAGTAAAACTGGTGGGTCTTGGTGTTTTTTTGCTTCAATTTCCGATGGAGGAGAATCAGGTATGGAGATACGTGAGATTTTGCGCGCGGTGGATCATACGCTGCTCCGCCAGACCGCATCGTGGGACGAGATCCGGACGCTGTGCGACGACGGCGTGAAGTACGGGTGCGCCTCGGTGTGCATTCCGCCGTCCTATGTGAAGCAGGCGGCGGATCATCTGGACGGCCGCCTGCCGATATGCACGGTGATCGGCTTCCCCAATGGATACAGCACCACGGCAGTGAAGGTATTTGAGACGGAGCGCGCCATTGCCGACGGCACCCGGGAGATCGACATGGTCATCAATCTGGGCTGGGTAAAGGACGGCCGCTGGGACGCGCTGCTGGATGAGATCCGGGTGGTGAAGGCGGCCTGCGGCGAGCTGACACTTAAGGTCATCGTGGAGACCTGCCTTCTGGCCGAGGAAGAGAAAATCAGAATGTGTGAGATCGTGTCGGAAAGCGGCGCGGATTTCATCAAGACCTCCACCGGCTTTTCCGCCGGCGGAGCCACCCGGGAGGATGTGGCCCTGTTCCGGGCCCATACAGCGCCCCACGTGAAGATCAAGGCTGCGGGCGGTATTTCCACATTGCAGGACGCCGCAGACTTTATGGCGCTGGGCGCGGACCGTCTGGGCACGTCCCGTATCGTGGCGCTGGTCAAGGCTGCGGAGCGCGGCGAAAGCAAGGAAAACTGAGTAGACAGAAACGAGGATAACATGAGTCAGGCAAAAACATCTGGAAATCTTTTGACGGAGGGGCCAATCGCCCGAAAAATGCTGGCCTTTGCGTTTCCGCTTTTTCTGGGGAACCTGTTCCAGCAGCTGTATAATACGGCGGACTCCCTCATCGTCGGCAATTTTATCGGCAGCGACGCGCTGGCGGCGGTCAGTTCTTCTGGCAGCCTTATTTTTCTGCTGGTGGGCTTCTTTAACGGCGTGTCCGTGGGCGCGGGCGTGGTTATCGCCCGGTATTTTGGCGCCCGGGACAAGGAGAGTGTGGAGCGGGCGGTACATACCACGGTGGCCTTTGGCCTTGTGGCCGGTGTACTGCTGACGGTGATCGGCATCATATTCACGCCGCTGATCCTCCGGCTGATGGGGACTCCGGAAGACGTGCTGCCGTCATCCGTGCTGTATTTCCGGATCTATTTCTGCGGCTCTGTTGCCTTTGTCATGTATAACATCTGTGTGGGCATCCTTCAGTCCTCCGGCGACAGCAAGCATCCGCTGTACTACCTCATCTTCTCATCCATGACCAATGTGGTGCTGGATCTGCTGTTCGTGGCGGTGTTCCACTGGGGCGTAGGCAGCGCGGCGCTGGCCACCATCATCTCTCAGTTCGCCAGCGCCATCCTCTGCTTTTCCCGGCTGGTCCGGAGCGATGCGGAGTACCGCATTGTCATCCGGAGAATCCGCTTTGATATGCCCATGCTCAAGCTCGTGGTGCGCAACGGCCTGCCGACCGGCTTACAGAACTCTATCATCGCGCTGGCCAATGTGGTGGTGCAGTCTAACATCAACGCCTTCGGCAAGATGGCAGTGGCGGGCTGCGGTTCCTACGCTAAGATCGAGGGATTTGCATTTTTGCCCATCAACTGCTTTGCCATGGCGCTGACCACTTTTATCAGCCAGAACATCGGCGCGGGCAAGTATGACCGCGTCAAGAAGGGCATTCGCTTTGGTGTGCTGTGCTCCATCTCACTGGCAGAGGTTATCGGCGTGTGCATTAATCTGGCGGCTCCGGTGCTGATCTCCGCATTCAACAGCGACCCGCAGGTGGTGGCCTATGGTGTGAGTCAGGCAAAGACCATCACGCTGTTCTACTTCCTGCTGGCGTACAGCCACTGTCTGGCGGCTATTTTCCGGGGAGCGGGGCGGTCGATCGTCCCCATGACGGTGATGCTGGCCTGCTGGTGCATCATCCGGGTGAGTTACATTACCATCGTGGTGTATTTCATCCCGCAGATCTCGGTGATCTTCTGGGCGTATCCGCTGACGTGGAGCCTGAGCAGCATCGTATTTACGCTGTATTTCTTCAAGTCCAACTGGCTGGCAAAAAGCGCGGAATTCCGATGACAGAGAATTGATAAAGGCACCCGGAGCGCAGCTGCGCTCCGGGTGCTTTTTGACACTTGTTTTTTACAATATAATGAATTAAACGAGAAAAAGCCAGAAAAAACGATAATATTCGACGCAATTCGTATACCAATACAGTGGTGGTAGATATTGACCATTTCGGACGATATGGTAAAATATGCATGTGAAAAAAGACTCTGGTATCGACCATGCGGCCAATACGATCATATGATGGGAAAGCTGAGTGATTCGTATGTTGCGGGTTGCGATCTGTACTTCTTCCGAGGCAGACAGACAAGTGATCTCTGGCTTGGCGGAACGCTATTGCAACAGGAAATCTGTTCCCGTACAGATCCTGAAGTGCGGGAACGGAATGGAATTGTGTGACGAAGTAGGTGACGGAAACTGGTTTGATGTTGTATTTCTGGATATCATGGCAAAGCCGGAAAGCGGGGTCGAGGTGGCCCGTCGTCTGAGAAGATTACGCTACGCCGGAAAGATCGTATTCTGCGCGGCGGCTCCGGTGTTCCATCCGGAACTATTTGACGTAGGTGCGGCGGGATATCTGCTCCAACCATATGGAACCGAGCGGTTTTACAAAACCATGGATCGGCTGGTCCACGCCGTGCGCACGTCGGTCTATCCGGTGAAGTGCCGCTCAAAGCTCATGTGCGTTCCGCAGGATGAGATATTGTATGTCGAAAGCCAGAACTCCCGGTGTATCCTGCACCAGACCGGAGGCCGGACGTATACCATCTATAAAAAGCTCGACGAGATCAAGGAAGAGCTGAACGCGGAGTGCTTCCTGCGCTGCCATCGGAGCTATCTGGTCAATCTGAACCACGTTGTGGCGGTGGACAAGCAGTTCATTCTGAGCAGCGGAGACGCAGTCCTGATCCGACAGAAGCAGCTTAAGGAGATGCGGCAGGCGTATCTGGATTATACTGCGCAGATGACCTGCGCCAGATAGAAAGCGCCCATGTCCGGGAAGTTCCGGGCATGGACGTACAGGGTCAAACATTATGGGTGAGGAAGAAAAGCATCAGCTTTATGAGCCACCGGGGCGCGCCCTGACAGGCGGCGGTCAGCGCGTCCCGCGCGGCGGCAAGCTGGTCAGGGGACAGACCGCCTGCGGGGATCTGGATGGCCTGCGCACCATCCGCCGCCGCGCCGATGGCAAGAGGCGCGGAGGCCATACCGCCGATGGCGGCCTTTGTCCCGACGGCCATTCCGCCGGCGGCGTATGCGCCGTAGGCCAACCCGCCATAGGCGAACAGGCCCGCGGCTCCGCCGCCGATCGCCAGCAGGCCCACGGCCCCGCCGCCGGCGGCGGCGCCGCCGATCGCCAGCCCGCCCAGGCTCAGCAGCAGGCCCAGCGAGACGCCGCCCAGAGAGAGCAGCCCCACGGACAGGCCGCCGATGGCGATGAGACCGGTGGCGATATTTCCGATGGCGATGATGCCCTTGGCCCGGTGGAACCCGACGCCGTAGTTGATGTGGACCAGCGGCAGGCCGAACAGGGTGCGGCGGCTCCTGTATTCATAGACGGCCCGTTGGTAGTAGTTGTTGACGATGGTGGGCTGCTCCGCGGCGGACGGGAGCGGCTCCCGGCCGGTGACGAGGTAGTCCAGACTGACTTGGAAATAGTCCGCCAGTGCCGTCAGATTGTCCATGTCGGGCCGGGACGCGCCGGACTCCCATTTTTGGACAGCCTGCCGTGTGACGTTCAGCAGATTGGCAAGCTCCTCCTGCGACAGCCCCGTGCCCTTGCGCAGCTCCAACAGCCGGGTCTGAAAATCCATGATGTTCGCCTCCTTGTTTGAATTGTCATTGGCCTTTGACGATAGTATCATAGCAAAAACGGGCGGACATGGCAACCAACAGGGATGTTCAATCTGACAACTGCCGGTTGCGGGCCGTAAAAACAGCAAAAATCCCCGCTCCGGGCTTATGTTCCGGGGCGGGGACTCTGCTTTTTCAGAACGCGTGACCGATGTCGGTGCGGAAGTGCATATCCGTAAAGGAGATATGCTTTGCAGCGGCGTAGGCGTTTTCGATGGCCGTATCCAGCGTGTCACCGGTGGCGGTGATGCCCAGCACCCGGCCGCCGTTGGTGAGGTATTCGCCTTCGGCGCTCAGCTTGGTACCGGCGTGGAACACCACGGCGGTCTTTCCGGCCTCATCAAGGCCGGAGATGGGATAGCCCTTTTGATACTCCAGCGGATAGCCGCCGGAGGCCAGCACGACGACGCAGGCGGCGCCGTTTTTCCAGCGGATATCCAGTTGATCCAGCGTGCCGTCCACACAGGCCTGAAGAATGTCTATCAGGTCGCTGTCCAGCAGGGAGAGCACCACCTGACACTCCGGGTCGCCGAAGCGGGCGTTGTACTCTACTACCTTAGGGCCGTTGGGGGTGAGCATCAGACCGAAGTAGATGACGCCCTTGAAGGGGCGGCCCTCGGCATTGAGGGCGTCGATGGTGGGCTGGAAGATCTCCTTCATGCAGCGCTCCGCGACCTCGGGAGTGTATTGGGGCAGGGGAGAGATGGCGCCCATGCCGCCGGTGTTGGGGCCCTTGTTGCCGTCGTAGGCCCGCTTGTGGTCCTGACTTGCGGGCATGGGGACGATGTGCGTGCCGTCGGAAAAGGCCAGCACGGTGATCTCCGGGCCGGTCATGCACTCTTCAATGACCACGGTGGAGCCGGATTCACCAAATTTTTTGTCCTCCATCATCTCGCGGGCGGCCTGTTTGGCCTCGCCCGCCGTGGCGGCGACCACCACGCCCTTGCCCAGCGCAAGGCCGTCGGCCTTGACCACGATGGGCGCACCCTGCTCGTCGATGTAGGCGAGGGCTTCGCTTAGATCGGTGAAGGTTTTGTATTTTGCGGTGGGAATGTGATATTTGGCCATCAGCTCTTTGGAGAAGGCCTTGCTGGCCTCGATGACGGCGGCATTGGCCCGGGGGCCGAAGGCGGGGATTCCGGCGGCCTCCATGGCGTCCACCATGCCCAGCGCCAGCGGGTCGTCCGGGGCGACCATGACGAAGTCCATGGCGTTTTCCTTTGCCCAGCTGACCATGCCGTCCACGTCAGTGGCCTTGATATCCACGCAGCGGGCCATCTGCGCGATGCCCGCGTTGCCGGGGGCGCAGTACAACTCCGTGACCTTGGGGGACTGGGCCAGCTTCCAGCAGATGGCGTGCTCGCGCCCGCCGCCGCCGACTACCAGTACCTTCATAAAATGCACCTCGTTTCGTAAAAGTTCCGCCGCAGGCGGAAAAAGTTCAAATCATTCCTTATGCCCCTCGGAGAGCGAAGGGAGTACGCGGGGGAAATGCCCGGCCTTTTAATGGTGGAAGAGCCGCATCCCGGTAAACGCCATCACAATACCATACTTATCGCAGGTCTCGATGACGTTGTCATCCCGGATGGAGCCGCCGGGCTGGGCGATATACTGCACGCCGGATTTGTGGGCGCGCTCCACGTTGTCACCGAAGGGGAAGAAGGCGTCGGAGCCAAGGGAGACGCCGGAGAGCTTCGCAATCCACTCCTTTTTCTCCTCGGCGGTGAGCACCTCAGGCCGGACCTTGAAGGTCTGCTGCCACACGCCGTCAGCCAGCACGTCCTCATACTCATCGGAGATGTACACGTCGATGGCGTTGTCGCGGTTGGGGCGGCGGATGCCGTCCACGAACTGGAGACCCAGCACCTTCGGATGCTGGCGGAGCATCCAGTTATCCGCCTTGCTGCCTGCCAGCCGGGTGCAGTGGATGCGGCTCTGCTGGCCCGCGCCCACGCCGATGGTCTGGCCGTCCTTGACGTAGCAGACCGAGTTGGACTGGGTGTATTTCAGGGTGATGAGGGCCAGCAGCAGGTCGTTCTTGGCGCTTTGGGGCAGTTCCCTGTTCTGAGTCACGATGTTCTCCAGCAGAGCCTCATTGATCTCGAAATTATTGTACCCCTGCTGGAAGGTGATGCCGAAAATATGGCGCTGCTCCACAGGGGCAGGTTCGTAGGATGGATCGATCTGCACCACGTTGTAATTACCCTTTTTCTTGCCCTTCAGGATGGCCAGAGCTTCGTCGGTGTAGCCGGGGGCGATGATGCCGTCGGACACCTCCATGGCCAGATAGCGGGCGGTGGGCTCATCGCACACGTCACTGAGGGCGGCCCAGTCGCCATAAGAGCACAGTCGGTCGGCACCCCGGGCCTTGATGTAGGCGCAGGCGATGGGGGAGGTATCGTAGCCATCGGCAAAGTAGATATTCTTCTCCACGTCGGACAGCGGAGTGCCCAGCGCGGCCCCGGCGGGGGAGACGTGCTTGAAGGATGCGGCGGCAGGCAGGCCGGTGGCCTTTTTCAGCGCCCGGACCAGCTGCCAGGCGTTGAGGGCGTCCAGGAAGTTGATGTAGCCGGGCTTGCCGTTGAGGACGGTGAGGGGCAGGTCACGGCCACCGTCCATAAAAATGCGGGCAGGCTTCTGGTTGGGATTGCAGCCGTATTTCAGTTCCAGTTCGTTCATCGCTCAGACCTCCCAGTGCTTGTTGATGATGGATGTTTCAGTGTCGCCGGTGGAGATGTCGATGTAGCGGACAAACAGCGCCACCTTGTTTTCGTCGTTGAGAGACAGCCAAAGGTCATCGGCCAGCGTTTCGGCGTCGGGGGCGGTGATGGCCACCCGGCGGGGCTCCCCCTCGAAGGAGGGCAGGGGATCGCGGTTCTCCTGATAGGTGTGGATGAAGTGACCCACACCGGCCTTGGGCGCGTCGTACTCGTAGAAGTAGCGGCAGCAGCAGGAGGGATCGCCGTCCAGACTCTTCAGAATGGACAGGTTATAGCTGTAATCGGGCTTGAGTACGCCGGAGATTCGGGGGGTGTAGTTAGGGCCGTCTGGTTCAAACTCCCGGGTGTTCAGGGCGTGGCGGTAGCAGTGACCGGCCAGCAGGTGATCCCGGATAGTGTCCGTCTGGTCGCCGTTGGTGACGATGGTCAGGCCGTTGTCCATGGCCCTGACGGGATGATAGATAATGAGGGAGGGATCGGTCATTTTAGATTCGTCAAAGGCTCGGGTGCGGATGCCATCGTCCGTCTCCTCAAAGATGCGGTTGCGGCTGTTTTCGCTGCGGCCCATGATAAAGTAGGCGATGACCGCGGACTTGTTGTCGGCGGAGCGGCCCAGCATGATGCCGCGGCCGGGGTAGGGGTGGGATTCCAGAAGAGAGCAGAAATTGAGCAGTTCCATAGCGGTACCTTCTTTCTGTGTTTTTGGGAAAACAAAAAGGGCGCACCAATACAGATCGGTGCGCCCAGACGGTCGGCATTTCTTCGGCTATACTCCATGTGGTCGGCCCACTTCCGTCAGTCATATAGCCTAACTATCTTATCATGCCCTGCGCGCTCTTGTCAAGTGTTGCCCGGCAGGATGCGGACCACGCGGCCCTCGACGCGCAGCCGCCCCTGACAGAACAGGGAGACGGCCTGAGGGAGCAGCACCCACTCCGCCTGCTCCATAATGCGGCGCTGAAGGGTTTCCGGGGTGTCGCCCTCCTCCACGGGGACGGCTTTTTGGAGGACGATGGGGCCGCCGTCGCACTCTTCGGAGACGAAGTGCACCGTCGCGCCGGACAGCTTGACCCCGTATTCCAGCGCCTTTTCGTGGACATACAGCCCGTAATACCCCGGGCCGCAGAAGGATGGGATCAGGGCCGGGTGGACGTTGAGAATGGCGTTGGGGAAGGCCTGCACCATCTCCTCGGTGAGGATGGTCATAAAGCCGGCCAGCACCACCAGATCGATGTCCAGCGACCGGAGCTTTTCCACCAGCGCGACGGTCATATCCCGGCTGGAGGGGTAGTCCTTCCGGGCCACCACATAGCCGGGGATCCCGGCGGCTACGGCCCGCTCCAGCGCGTAAACGCCGGGCTTGGAGGCGATGACGGCGGCGATGCGGCCGTTGACCAGCTCGCCCCGGCCCTGCGCGTCGATGAGGGCCTGAAGGTTGGTGCCGCCGCCGGAGACGAGAACAGCAATATTTTTCATGGCGCTCAGATCAGCTCCACGCCGTCGCTGCCCTTGACCACGCTGCCGATGACATAGGCGCGCTCACCGGCCTGAATGAGCGTCTCCACAGCCTGACCCACCTGATCCTTGGGCACAGCCAGAATGAGGCCCACGCCCATGTTGAAGGTGTTGTACATGTCCCGCTCCGGAATATTGCCCCGCTGGGCGATGAGGGAGAAGATGGGGGGAACGGGGACAGTGGAGGTGTGGATCTGGGCGGTGAGGCCGTTAGTCATCATGCGGGGGACATTTTCATAGAGGCCGCCGCCGGTGATGTGGCTGATGGCGTGGACGGCAACGCCCCGCTGGAGCAGGCCCTTGACGGCGCGAACATAGATCTTGGTGGGGCGGAGCAGAGCCTCACCGATGGTGGTGCCCAACTCGGGCACATACTCATCCAGCACCTCGCGGTTGGTGATGTTCAGCACCTTGCGCACCAACGAAAAACCGTTGGAGTGGACACCGGAGGAGGCAAGGCCGATGAGCACGTCGCCCTCGGCCAGATCCCGGCCGTCGATGATCTTTTCCTCATCGACGATGCCCACGGAAAAGCCGGCCAGATCGTAGTCATCGTCCTCCATCATGCCAGGGTGCTCGGCGGTCTCGCCGCCCACCAGAGCGCAGCCGGCCTGACGGCAGCCCTCGGTGATGCCCTCCACGATGCTGGCGATGCGCTCAGGCTTATTCTTGCCGCAGGCGATGTAATCAAGGAAGAACAGGGGGGACGCACCGCCGCAGATGATGTCGTTGACGCACATGGCGACGCAGTCGATGCCGATGGTGTTGTGCTTGTCCATGAGCATGGCCAACTTGAGCTTAGTGCCCACGCCGTCGGTGCCGGACACCAGCACGGGGCGCTTCATCCCGGCGAGATCGGGGGCAAACATGCCGCCGAAGCCGCCCAGCGTGCCCAGAACGCCGGGAATATAGGTGGACTCCACCATGGGTTTGATGCGCTCGACGGATTCGTAGCCGGCGGTGACGTCCACGCCGGCGGCCGCGTAGGATTCAGAATGAGAATTCTTCATGGAATGAGTGACCTCCGAAATTATGATAGGCGGGGTTATTCCCGACCGGTCCAGCAGTAGGTGCAGACCTTGTCCCGGTCAATGCCGATGGACTCCAGCAGCCCGTCCAGCGACTGATAGCCGAGGGAACTGAAGTGGAGCTTTTCACAGATGGCGCGGAGCAGGCATTGGCCGCGCTCGGTGGCAGTATCCGCGTACTCGTCGATGTGCTCCTGCCCCTCGTCGCCCTCCAGCTCCTGAATGGTGCGGCGGGCGATCAGCTCCATCTCGGAATTGCTGCGGGAGAAGTTGAGATATTTGCAGCCGTACATGATGGGCGGGCAGGCGGAGCGGATATGGACTTCCTTGGCGCCGCTCTCGTAGAGAAATTCCACCGTTTCCCGCAGCTGAGTGCCCCGGACGATGGAGTCGTCCACGAACAGGAGCTTTTTGCCTTCGATCAACTCGGGCACGGGAATCTGCTTCATTTTGGCCACCTGATTGCGGACGCTCTGGTTGGTGGGCATGAAGGAGCGGGGCCATGTGGGGGTGTATTTCACGAAGGGGCGGGCATAGGGGGTGCCGCTCTCGTTGGCGTAGCCGATGGCGTGAGGCAGGCCGGAGTCAGGCACGCCTGCCACATAGTCGATGTTCTGAGCCACGCCCCGGGCCTTGTCTGCCCGGGCCATAATCTCACCGTTGCGGTTGCGCATGACCTCCACGTTGACGCCCTCATACCGGGAGTTGGGGTAGCCGTAATAGGTCCACAGGAAGGCGCAGATGCGCATTTTATTGCCGGGGGCGGCAAGAACCTCTTCGCTGTCGGGGGTGAGACGGACGATCTCGCCGGGGCCGAGCTCCCGGTAGTCGTCATAGCCCAGCTTGTGATAGGCGAAGGACTCGAAGGAGATGCAGTAACCGTCCTCGTTCTTGCCCAGGATCACCGGAAGACGGCCCAGCTTGTCCCGGGCGGCGATGAGTCCGTCTGGGGTCAGGATGAGCATGGTCATGGAGCCGTCGATCAGCTCCTGCGCGTGCCGGATGCCGGAGACGAGGTCGCCCGCCTGATTGATGAGGGCGGCGGTGAGCTCGGTGGCGTTGACCTGCCCGGAGCTCATGGCCATGAACTGGTGGCCGATGTCGGAAAAATACCGTTCCACCAGTTCCTCGGAGTTGTTGATCAGGCCCACGGTAGTGATAGCGAACAGGCCAAGATGGGAGCGCACCAGCAGGGGCTGGGGATCGGAGTCGCTGATGCAGCCGATGCCGGACGTGCCGTGAAAGTCCGCCAGATCCTTCTCAAACTTGGTGCGGAAGGGAGTGTTCTCGATGTTGTGGATGTTGCGCTGGAAGCCGGCCTCGGGATCGTAGATGGCCATGCCGCCCCGGCGGGTGCCGAGGTGAGAGTGGTAGTCCGTGCCGAAGAAAATGTCAAGCACGCAGTCGCGCTTGGAAGTGGCGCCGAAAAAGCCGCCCATGTGGTACCTCCTTGTACACGGCGCGGGACGGTAGGGAAGATGTCCCTGCCGTCCTGCGCGTCGTTGATGTTATGTGCGGTTTATTCGCCCAGCAGACGGCGGCTCATCTCCTGATAAGCGCCCTCCACGTTGCCCAGATCCCGGCGGAAGCGGTCCTTGTCCAGCTTTTCACCGGTCTTGACGTCCCAGAAGCGGCAGGTGTCAGGGCTGATTTCGTCGGCCAGCACGATGGTGTCGTCGGCGGTCTTGCCGAACTCCAGCTTGAAGTCCACCAGCGTGATGCCGCAGTCCAGCATGGTCTTCTTCAGGAAGTCGTTGACGGCGAAGGCGTACTTCTTGATGGTCTCGATCTCCTCGGCGGTGGCCAGCTTCAGGGCCAGAGCGTGATAGGTATTGATGAGGGGATCGCCCAGCGCGTCGTTCTTGTAGGAGAACTCGATGGTGGGCGCGTCGAACACGATGCCCTCCTCCACGCCGTAGCGCTTGGCGAAGGAACCGGCGGAGATGTTGCGGATAATGACCTCCAGCGGTACGATGGACACCTTCTTGACCACGGTCTCGCGGTCGCTGAGCTGCTTGACGAAGTGGGTGGGGACGCCGGCCCTCTCCAACTGCTGCATCAGGAAGTTAGTCATCTTGTTGTTGATGACGCCCTTTCCCACGATGGTGCCCTTCTTCTCGCCGTTGAAGGCAGTGGCGTCGTCCTTATAGTCCACGATAACAAGGTTGGGATCGTCAGTGGCATAGACTTTCTTGGCTTTGCCCTCGTAGAGTTGTTCCAGCTTCTTCATTTGTGTGACTCCCTTTCCGAATTTTTGATATGTGAAAGTGTGGTTAAACGTATTGAGCGCGGACCTTTTCGTCCTTGGCGGTGACGTCGGCGTCCATCTGGGCCTTGTATTTGGACAGCTCCTGATTGAGAGACAAATCGCCCAGCGCCAGCATCTGTGCGGCCAGCACAGCGGCGTTTTCCGCGCCGTCCACCGCCACACAGGCCACGGGCACGCCCTTGGGCATCTGGACCATGGACAGCAGAGAATCCAGCCCGCCCATCATCGAGGTCTTGATGGGCACACCGATGACCGGGAGGATGGTGTAGGCGGCCAGCACACCGCCCAGATGGGCGGCCTTTCCGGCGGCGGCGATGATGACGCCGAAGCCGTTTTCCTTGGCAGTGGAGGCGAAGTGCTCCGCGGCGCTGGGGGTACGGTGGGCGGAGATGATGCGTACTTCAAAGGGGATGCCGAAGGCGCCCAGCCGGTCGAGACAGGGCTGCATGGTGGGCAAATCGGAGTCGGAGCCCATGATGACAGCAACTTTTTTCTGCATGACGGAAACCTCCTTAGCAAAATAAAAACAGACTGACCGGTATGAGTCAGCCTGTTGTGGGCTTATAAAACGGGAATAGACGCAAGGATGCCATGGGCGGAGTTCGAGAACATAACGTGGCAGAAAACAGAGCCGCTCATATAACCGCACCCCTTACATTCAGCTTATGGGCCTATTTTAATGTAAAAAAACAGTCAAATCAAGCGGTTAAAATATTTTCGTACGCTTACACAATCTGTCCGGGGAAAAAGCAGATTTCCTTGTCAGTCTGCAAATGTTCAGAACAGACCGATGTCTTCCAGGATGCGGGACACCTCCTGTGCCCGGCGGGACCACGCGGCCTTTTGCGCGTATTCCAGCCGCCGGTCCCGGGCAAGGCCGCCATCCTCATCCAGCGCTGTCTGGCACCGGCGGAGAAAGCCGTTGGGATCGTAGGCGGTATATACCACATCGGGGAAGGGTTCCACCTGATCCGGCTCCACCATGGTGACCACGGGCTTGCCGGTGGAAAAGTACTCGTATATCCGGGACGGGATGATGTCGCCGCCCCGGCGGCGGGTGTGGATGAGGTCGAAGAGCACCTGACAGCCGGAGAGGTAGTCGGGCAGTTCCACGGCGAGAACTGGCCCGGTCAGCACCACATTGGGCAGGGGAGACAGCGCCGCCGCGGCCTGCTTGCCCACTCGGCCCAGCAGGAGAAAGGTCCACTCCGGGCGGCGCTGGGCGGCGTAAATCAGGGGGCCAAGCTCCAGATCGGCGGTCAGATCGCCCACCCGGGCGAGTATGGGCCGGGAGAGCCGGGCTATGGCGTCCGGCGGTGTCAGGTCGTCCCGGAGGAACATCATGGGATTCGCACCGTTGGGCAGCAGAGCGATGTTGTCACTGCACGGAGACAGGCGGCGGGCAAGCCCCGGCGAGGCGGCGAACACCACATCGGCGGCAAAGGCAAGGTCGCTCTCCCACTCTAGAGGGAACTGATCCCATTCCTGATGGCAGTCGTACACAAGGCCGCGATAGGCCTGCTGATCTACCATAAAGCAGTTCTCGGGGGTGGTGCACCAGAGGACGGACTCGCGGAAGCGGTGCTTTGCCATGATCTTTTCGATATGCCGGGACATCCGGCGCTGATTGCTCCGGCGGAGCAGCCCCTGCTCCATGCCGCCGGGAAGGAAGGGGGGCATGGGGTACACGGTGATGTTGGACCGCACTCGCAGGCCGTCCTGTATCTCCGCGTTCCGAGGGCGGCCGGGGGGCTCGAAAAACAGGACCTGTGTGTCGCTCATGCGGGTGAGCAGCTGCTGTGTCCGGTTGGGCCGGGCGCTCCATGGGCTGTGGGACAGGCAGACGATTTGCTTCAAGGGAAAAACCTCCGTATTGTGGAGCGATTCAGGTTCCAGAGAGAATGCGGCGGGCTTGGGCGGAGTTCTGGGCTTCCAGCTCCACCAGACGGCGAACGCCCTCCTCCAGCCGGGGGCGGTCCCCGATGCGGGCCACGGCCTCGTCCAGCTGACGCTTCAGCGTTTCGGCGTCCAGCCGGTCGAAGGGGGTGTAGAGATCCTGTCCGACGGAGTCTAGGAAGGAACTGACCTTGGGATCGTAGACGGCACCCACCAGCGGCACGCCGTGGCAGGCGGCGAAGATCAGCGCGTGGAGCCGCATGGAAATCACTACGTCCATCCGGGAGAACAGGGAGATGGTCTGCCCGGGAATATCCGTCCCCGGGAGGACGGCATAGGGGGCTTTCTGAATATATTTCGCCGCCAGCTCCGCGGCGGCCACGTCGTGGGTGGCTTCAATGGGAATAAAGACCGGGATAAGGCCGTAGGTCTCATAGGCGTAGTCGGCGGCCGCAGCGAACACAGGGGCCTTTTCCTCAAACCCCGGCCAGGGCCGGACGGCGATGCCCAGATAGCGCTGCTCCGCCGGGGCGAGGCCCGCGGCCTCCAGCAGGCTGTCCGCCACCTCCCGGGGCTCAGCAGGGAGGATGACAGTGGGATCGGCTGCCACGATGATCTCCGGCTTGTCGATGTTCATGCTGACCAGCTCGTCCAGCGAGGAGCGGTCCCGCAGGGTGATGACGTCCACGGAGCGGTTGATGGTGCGGCGGGCGCGCTTCCGGTTGGAGGGATAGTGGATTGGGCCGATGCCGCAGCCGTACATCATCACCCGGCTGCCCCGGCGCTTGGACTGATCCAGCGTGAACAGATAAAACCACAGGGAGCGCTTGCTGGTCACGTCCTGCATGAGGGAGCCGCCGCCGTTGATATAGAGCTGGGAACGGCCCATCCGCCGGGAGAAGCCGGGGACATTGAAAGTATACACCGCGTTGACACGGTGGCGCAGGCGGGTATCCTTGGGCTTGCGGGTCATGACCCACAGGGGGAGATCCGGGTCGATAACCCGCATTTCCCGGAGAATGGCCTCCAGAATGGCCTCGTCTCCCGCATTGTCCCGGCCATACGCCCCGCAGATGACCACGCCATCCCGCTTTTTCTTCGGGCGGCTGTGGCGGCGGAGGACAGTTTCATAAATTTCCAGCTGCCGCTGGATGGTGCGTTCGATGGAGAAGTCCCGCCGGGCCTTTTCCAGCAGATGGCTGCCCAGACGGCGGCGCAGGGCAGGGGAGGCGGCCAGATCCGCCAGATGCCGGGCCAGCGCCTCGTGGTCTCCGGGCTGGATGAGGTAGCCGTTTACGCCGTGGTCGATGAGGTAGGGCACGCCGCCCACTCGGGTGGCCACGGTGGGCAGGGCGAAGCGCGCCCCCTCGGTGAGGGCGTAGGGGAAGGTCTCGGACAGGGAGGTGAGGGTGTTGATGTCCAGCGCATTGTAGAAGCTGTTGGTATCCTCCACCCAGCCGGCGAAGCACACGCAGTCGGCCACGCCCAACTGCGCCGCCAGATCCCGGAGCATGGCCTCGTCCTGACCGTCTCCGGCGATGATGAGCCGCAGCTGCGGGGCCTGCGCATGGGCGGCAGCGAAGCCGCGGATGAGGGTGGGCATATCCTTCACCGGGTTGAGCCTGGCGGCGATGCCGGCGATGACGGAATCCTCCGGCCAGTCCAGCCCCAGCGAGGCGAGAAATTCAGCCCGGCTCATGGCGGGGGTGATGGGGGAGAAGTCAAGGCCGTTGTAGATGGCGAAAAGCTGCTGGGGGTCGAAGCCGCGCTCAATAAGCATGTCCACAGTGGCGTCGGACACGCCGATGTGGTAGGGAATGCACCGCAGAGCGATGGTGTTGATGGTGCCGTAGGTCAGCCGGGAGAAGGGGCGGCCCATGTAGTCCAGCCGGTAGTCGCTGTGGACGGTAGTGACCACTGGAAGACCGGTGGCCCGGCCCAGCAGCGCGCCCATCAGGTTGCCCCGGGCGCCGTGACAGTGGATGATGTCGTATCCGCCGTCCAGCACCTTCTTTTTGAAGGCCTTCAGCTCCTGCAAGGGATTGCGGCAGGAGATGACCTCGGTGTGGATGCCCAGTTCCCGGGCCTCTTCCACGAAGGGGCCATCGGTAAAGCAGACCATGTCCGCCTGAATATGCTCGGACAGGCCGCAGAGCAGGGAGTGAACGTGGGTTTTCGCGCCGCCGGTGTCTCCGCCGCTGATGAGATGGATGACTTTCATTCGGGACCCTCCAAAAGGCTTGTCACAAGCCGGTATATGTACTATAATCACTGCGTCAGACAGAAAATGCAGCGAAAAGGCTGAAATTCATTATACATGCCTTTTCGCTCAGGGTCAAGGGACACAGGAGGTGTGCGCGGATGCCGGATTGGCTGCAAACCGTGGATGAGAATGCCCTGCGCTGGATCGCGGAAAACGTCAGGGTGCCGATATTGAACGTACTGATGAAGTTTTACACCACGCTGGGGAACGCGGGAATATTATTTATCGCGCTGGCGGTGCTGATGCTGTTTTTCAGGAGCACCCGGCGGAGCGGCGGGACGGCGCTGACGGCCATGACCTTCGGCCTGATTGTCACCAACCTGACCATCAAGCCGCTGCTGAGCCGGGCGAGGCCGTGGGTGGTCATGCCGGACTTTGAAGTGCTGGTAAAAAGCTCCGACCCCAATTCCTTTCCATCGGGCCACACCTGCGCGGCCTTCGCTTTCGCTCTGGCGCTGTGCCTGTCCGCGCCCAAGCGCTGGATGAAGATCGCGGCGGTGGCCGCGGCAGTGCTCATGGGCCTGTCCCGATTGTATGTGGGCGTGCATTTCCCCAGCGACGTGCTGGCGGGCGCGGTCATCGGCAGTCTGTGCGGCCTGCTGGCAGGCTGGATCGTGCCGAGGTTCCTGCGCTGGCTGGAAGGGCACAGGGCAGAGCGCAAGAAGTAACGATAAAAAAGCTGCGGACTGAATTTCAGTCCGCAGCTTTTTTTTATTAGATCATTAAGCGTCAGCCGACGTTCTTAACGGCGTCGGTGTAGGAGCCCTCGTAGCCTTCCTCAAGGCCCTCGGTCCACTCACTGACATCGGCATTGCGCAGAGCACTGTCAGCGGTCTGCTTCCAGACGGGGGTGTTCTCGCCCACGTAGTACATGACGTGATAGCCCCAGTAGGCGCTGCTGGAAGAGGTGTCGCCCTCGTGCTTGACGATGCCGGTGTCGCCCGCACTGTGGGTGGTGCCGAAGAGCCAGTCAAGGATCTCGGCAGAGTAGCTGCTGTTCTTGGCGACCTTGGTGTAAAGACCGTCGTTGTTGGGATTGCCGTCGGAATCCACGTCCTCGGTGTACTTGGCAATCAGGGCGTTGAAGGCGTCCTCAGTCTGCTCACCGGCCTGATACTCGGCCAGAATGCTGTCGGCCTTCTCCTGCGCGGCAGCCCAGGCTTCGTCAGTGGGGGCAACGGTATTGCCGTCGTCATCCGTGGTGGTCTCGGCGCGGATCAGAATGTGACGGAAGTCGGCGGTGGGATCCTGAGAGAGCTTGCGCTCGTGCAGGGCCACGACATAGAAGCCGGACTCGCCGTTCTCCACAATGGCGGTGTCGCCGTCCTTCATGGCAAAGAGCTTCTCGCTGAAGGCGGAGGAGGAAATGCTGCTGCCCACGTTGGAGGTGTGGTCGGCGGAGTTGTTGGTGCCCAGCTTGTACTCCTCAATCAGGCTCTCGATGGAAGCGCCGTCGTTCAGAGCGTCCAGAGCGGCCTCGGCATTTGCCTTGGCGGCGTCCAGAGCCTCAGCCTCAAGGGCGGCCTTCTCGTCGTCGCTCAGGCCCAGATCGTTGCCGTCGGCATCCGTAGTAGCCACGGTCTCGGGGGTGAAGTAGAGGTAAGAGTACTCAAAGGTGTCCAGACTGTTCTTGTTCTCGTTGTAGTAGGCCTCGAGATCAGCGTCGGTGTAGGTCAGGCTGTCGGAGTAATCACTGCTGTAGGCGCTGGCTACGGCGACCTTGGTCACGATGGACTTGAAGGCGCCGGGTGTCATGTAGCGGCCATACTGGGCCTTCAGGTAGGCACCGTAGCTGTAGCCGCTGGAAGAAGCGGCGGCCTTGGCGCTGGCGATCTGGTCAGCCACGTCGTCGGCCACGCTGCCGTCAGTGTAGCCTTCCTTGACGGCGGCGTCGTACAGCGCGGTGACCTGCTTCATGCTCTCCAGAGCGGACTCAAGGAAGCTGTCGCGGTAGGTTTTGCCGGTCTCGGTGTCGATGACGGTGTCGTCGGAGGGGGCGGACATACCGAAATAATAGTAGTACATGAACTGGCTGTAGCGGGCGTTCTGGTAGAAATAACTCACGTCGTTGACGCTGTAGTTGGTGCCGTTGACGGTAGCGGCGGTCTGATTGCGCTGGAAAATGCCGGAGTTCCAGACCAGAAGGGCAACGACCAGCACCGCGATGACCACGCCGATCACCGTGTACCGCCGGACCTTGCTTTTATAGGCTGCGGCTTTCTGCTGGGCCTGGACGTCGCGCTCAGACGGGCCGGAACCCTGCCGCTGTTTTCTCTCTCTGGATGCGCTCATGGTATCAATCCTCTCAAAGTGTTGATTTTTCAGCCTTTTTTCAGCCTTCGCAAAAAGGACAGAAAAGCACATCGGAAGATGTGCGGAACAGTCATATTATAGCACGGTAGCCCTGTCCTTGCAAGGAAAAAATCAAGGCAGAGCCGCAAAGCGAAAATTTTAACATTCTATACACAAAAAAGAAGGGAGAGTGTGATACTCTCCCTTCTGAAATGGCCGGTTCCCCCGCCGTGGCCGTGGAAGCCCATTTAAAACCTGCACGATAATGCAGGTGGGTCGCCTCCGCACTGGTTCGCTGCTTCCAACTTCCAACCTTCGCGGAGCGAAGGCCGGGAGGCCTGCAATCCGCAGCACGAGTCTGGCGTCCCGTGAAATAAATGTGGGTTTAAAAGAACCTCTCACGTAGTTAAAACCCGGCAGGGGAGGGCGGAGTTATTCTTCTTCGTCCTCGTCATCGTCATCGAACAGCTCTTCCATGAACTGCTCGTACACGTCGTTCAGCTCGGCCTCGTCGTCGATGTCGGCCAGCAGCTGGTCGCCGTTCTCGTCCTCCATCACCCGTAGCAGGATCAGACCGAAGTCCTCGTCGTCCTCGTCCATGTCGGCGGGAACGAATGCCATGTAGGTGCTGCCCTGGCGCTCCAGCGTGCCCAGATGCTCCAACTCGAAGTCGTTGCCCTCGTCGTCGGTCACGGTGATAAAGTCAGAGCCGTAATCTTCACTCATGGTAATTTCCTCCTTGTGCCCGCTCCGGGGCTGATGGCCTTATTGTAGCCGGAATGAAGAAAAAAAGCAAGAGGGGGAAGGGCGATTTCTGCCGCGAACTTTTGACGGCGGCGGGCCGGGGTCCGGGAGGGTGGACAACGGCCGGGAAATATGGTATACTACCTTGGAATTTTGTCAACCATTTCAACGCAGAAGCGACGGAATCAACACCGGAGGTGTTTCCATGTCAAATACAAACGAGCATCGGCGGCCTCAGAATCACGGCGGCCGGCGGTTGATCCAGGAGCCGCAGAAGGAGGACTCCCGGCGGACCATGCCCCAGCGCCGGACGAAGAAGCGGCCCGTCGGCGCCACCATCGCCATCCGCTTCTTTCAGGTGCTGGGCACGCTGATTCTCATCGGTATCGTCACCGGTGCGTTCATGGCCTGCTACGCCATGGTGTACGTCAAGACGGTCATCATGCCCAAGACGGATCTCGACCTGTCCGCCTATACCCTGAGCGAGAACTCTGTCATCTATTATCTCGATAAGGATACGGGATTATACCAGGAACTGGCCACGCTGGTGGGTGAAAAGAACACCGAGTGGGTGGACATTGAGGACATCCCGGAGGACCTGATCAACGCGGTGGTGTCCATCGAGGACAAGCGCTTCTGGGTGCATCACGGCGTGGACTGGTACCGCACGGGCGGCGCCATGGTGAATATGTTCATCGGGATGAAGAACAATTTCGGCGGCTCCACAATCACCCAGCAGCTTATCAAGAACCTGACGGAGTACGACGACGTCACCGTCACCCGGAAAATTCAGGAGATTTTCACGGCTCTCGAGCTGGAAAAAAAGTACACGAAGGATGATATTCTGGAGCTGTACTTCAACCTGATTTATCTGGGCAGCGACTGCTACGGCGTTCAGGCGGCGGCGCAGAAGTACTTTAATAAGAATGTATCTGAGCTGACCCTTGCCGAGTGCGCGTCGCTGGCGGGCATCACCAACAACCCGTCCCTGTACGGGCCGTGGTCGTCGGTGGAGGTGACCCGGTGGAAGTGCTCCGAGTGTGAGCGCTACACCAACGCGGATATAAAGCCGGACATCTGCCCCAAGTGCGGCGCGAAGGACTCCTTCGGCGAGGCGGAGATCTGGACGTCCCACGAGTACAACAAGCAGCGTCAGGAGCTGATCCTGGAGCAGATGCTCAAGCTGGACCGCAATGGCGAGACGGTGACCGCCGGAAACGGCTACATCACGAAGGAGCAATATGACGCCGCCGTGGCGCAGGATCTGAACTTCGCGTCCCGCAGCGGCAAGTCCGATGCGGACGGCGACGGTGTGACCGACAGCACCAGCAAATACTCCTGGTACGTGGAAACCGTCATCAGCGAGGTCCGGGACGACCTGATGGAGGCGCAGGGGCTGAGCGCCAAGGCGGCCCTTCAGAAGGTGTACAGCGGCGGACTGTCCATCTACACCAATTATGACCCCGACGTGCAGGCTGCGGTGGACGCGGTCTATCAGGACCGGAGCAATCTGGACAAGACCTCTGCCGACGGCCAGCAGATCAAGTCCGCCATGACTATCGTGGACAACTCTACGGGCTACGTGGTGGCTATCGCGGGCGATGTGGGCGTCAAGACCCGGGATCGCATCATGAACTGGGCACTGGTCCCCCACCAGCCAGGTTCATCCTTCAAGCCTCTGTCTGTCTACTCTCCCGCCATCGAGATGGGTCTCATCACCCCGGCTTCGGTCATCGACGACAATCCCCTGACGCTGGACGGAAAGGCATGGCCTCGGAATGACGGCAGCTCCTACAAGGGCCTGATGACCGTTCAGCTGGGCCTTGCGAAGTCACTGAACACCATCGCCGTGCGCACCCTTCAGTTGGTGACGCCGGAGGCGTCCTTCCAGTTCCTGACGGAGCGCTATGGTTTTACCACGCTGGAGTCTGGCCGCACCAACAGCAGGGGCAAATACCTCACCGACATCGGCCTTTCCCCGCTGGCCATGGGCGGCCTGACCGACGGTGTCAGCACCTATGAGATGGCGGCAGCCTTTGCCACATTCCCACGGAACGGCGTTTATACCGAGCCCACCACCTATCTGAAGGTGACGAAGGGCACCGGCGCGGAGGAGACTGTTCTGCTGGACAACACGCCCCGTGAGGAACAGGTCATCAAGAGTTCCACAGCCTATTATATGAACTCCATGCTGAAAAACGCCGTCCAGAGCGGCACTGGCACCCCGGCCCGGATCTCCGGTATGACAGTGGCCGGTAAGACCGGCACCACCAACGACAGCTACGCCCGCTGGTTCGCCGGCTACACCCCGTACTACACCGGCGTGGTGTGGGTCGGCTACGAGTACAACGCGGAGATCAAGGGCTTCTCCACCAACCCCGCCGTGACCATGTGGAAGAAGGTCATGACCATCCTCCATGAGGATCTGGAAAACAAGGACTTCCCCAACACGGAGGAGACGGTGAAGGCCAGCATCTGCACCTGCTGCGGCAAGCTGGCGATTGCCGGCGTGTGCGACGCGGACATCCGCGGCGAAAGCCAGATCCAGTCCTTTACCTTTGTGAAGGGCGATGAGCCGACGGACTCCTGTACCTGCCATGTGCCCCTTGAGATCTGCACGGACAGCCCCATTCTCGATGCCAACGGCAACCCCACCGGGCGCTATCGTCTGGCCGGGGAACACTGCCCGGAGGAGAGCCGCAAGACCGTCTATGTGGTGGATTACGAGCGTGAACTGGCCACCGACGCGGCGACCATTGGCGACTACACCGCCCTGCGGGCCTACTACACCGATCTGGGCGATCCTGTCTGCGACGTCCACGACGGAACGCCGACGGACCCCGACCCGTGGCCAAGCGACTGGCCCACGGACGACCCGTCTCTGCCCAGTGAGTGGGTGTGGCCCAGCGTTGAGCCGACGCTCCCGCCGGAGCCGACGACCACGGTGGAGCCTGAGCCGGATCCCGAGCCGTCCTGGCCCTCCGAACCGACGCCCGGATACTGATTTCAGGGAAAAGTGCAAAAGAGGAAGGGAAGGTTCCCTTCCTCTTTTCCTTTGAGCATTTCGCCGGGTTCCCGTAGAAAAATAAAGGAAAAAACGGCGAAACAGCGCTTGCAGAATGTGCGCCGTGATGATACAATAGACCGCGATATGGAGACAGAATATAGAGGAAAAGAGGGAACCGTATGTCTCAGGCACCGAAATATTTTATTGTGGAAGCGGAGGCCCTGCCGGAAATTTACCTGAAGGTGGCAGAGGCAAAGCGCCTGATGGAGACCGGCGAGGTGTCCACCGTGAACGCCGCTACCCACAGGACGGGCATCAGCCGCAGCGCGTTCTATAAGTACCGGGACGCCATCCGTCCGTTTCAGGATATGCTCCACGGACGCATTGTGACCATTCAGGCCATGCTGCGGGACGAGCCGGGGGCGCTGTCCAACGTGCTCAATCTGCTGGCGGAGATGAGCGCCAATGTGCTGACCATCAATCAGGCCATTCCCGGCGGCGGCAGCGCAGCGGTCACCATCGGCCTTGAGACCTCCGGCCTGAACGGCACGCTGGAGGATTTGCTGGACGCCATCGGAAAGGCCGAGGGCGTCATCCGCTGCAACGTGCTGGCGGGCTGAAACAGAAATTATCCCAATGAGGTGAAACTATGGTCAATGTTGCGATTTTGGGTTTCGGGACTGTGGGTTCCGGCGTGGCGGAGGTGCTGACTGGCCATGAGGACAGCATTTCCCGCAAGATCAACGATTTTATCCGTTTGAAATACATTCTGGACGTTCGGAAATTCCCGGGCAGTCCCTATGAAAACTGCTTTGTGGACGATTTTTCCATCATTGAGTCCGACCCAGAGGTAGACATCGTGGTGGAGACCATCGGCGGCGCCACCGTGGCGCTGGACTATACCCGCCGGGCGCTGGAGGCAGGGAAGAGCGTGGTCACCTCCAACAAGGAGTTGGTGGCGGCCCACGGCTACGATCTGCTCCAGCTGGCCAAGAGCAAGGGCGTGAGCTACCTCTTCGAGGCCAGCGTGGGCGGCGGCATCCCCATTATCCGGCCCCTGTCCCAGTGTCTGGCCGCCAACGACATTCTGGAGATCTACGGCATTCTCAACGGCACCACCAACTATATCCTCACCCGGATGATCCGGGCGGGGCTGCCCTTCGAGACGGCGCTGAAGGAAGCGCAGGACAATGGCTACGCCGAGCGCGACCCCTCTGCCGACATCGAGGGCCACGACGCCTGCCGCAAGATCTGCATTCTGGCGGCCATCGCCTTCGGCCGCCACGTTTACCCGGAGCAGGTGCCCACCGAGGGCATCACCGGCGTGACGCTGGCCGATGTGGACTACGCCGGGGCGGCGGGGAAGAAAATCAAGCTGCTGGGCCGGGCGGTCCGGATGGAGGACGGCAAGGTCTGCGCCTACGTGGCCCCTCATCTGGTGGATGACAGCCACCCGCTGGCCGGTGTGGACGATGTGTTCAACGGCATTTCCGTCCGGGGCGACGCCATCGGCGACGTGATGTTCTACGGCCGGGGCGCGGGCAAGCTGCCCACCGCTTCCGCCGTGGTGGCCGACATTATCGACGCGGCCAAGCATATCGGCTCCCGGAAGTATCTGGAGTGGGCTCCCGGCGGGGCGGACGTGGTGTGCTCTACGGAGCGGCTGCACAGCTGCTGGTATGTCCGAGCTAACACCGGCGCCGACGAGCTGCGCGCGGCGCTGGGCGATGTCACGCTGCTGACTCGGTCCGGCGCACCTGCAGGAGAGAGCGCCTGCATTACCGGTGCGGCCATGAGC
>CAKUPH010000015.1 GCA_934675115.1 uncultured Oscillospiraceae bacterium
ATGAGCCGTCTCAAGGGCATGACCAACGTGGTCAGCTACGAGGATCACGAGGTCGTCCCCCACGACGACGGCATGGGTTGGGACATCCTCATCCGGATGGAGCTGCTCACTCCGCTGCTGGAATACGCCTACGACCACCCCTTCAGCCGCCGGGACATCATCCGGCTGGGCATCGACATGTGCCGCGCGCTGGAGCTGTGCCAGAAGTACAACATCATCCACCGGGACGTAAAGCCGGAGAATATCTTCGTCTCCGGCGGCGGGGACTTCAAGCTGGGGGACTTCGGCATTGCCCGGACGGTGGAAAAGACCATGTCCGGCATGTCCAAGAAGGGGACGTACAGCTACATGGCCCCGGAAGTCTACCGGGGCGGCGCTTACGGGTTCAGTGTGGACACCTACTCGCTGGGCGTGGTGATGTACCGCCTGCTGAACAACAACCGCCTGCCCTTCCTGCCCCAGCCGCCGGAGCCCATCACCTACAGCCAGCGGGAGACCGCCCTTGCCAAGCGCATGGGCGGCGAGCAGCCGCCCGCGCCGGTGAACGCCGGGGGACGGCTGGGGGAGATCGTGCTCCGGGCCTGCGCTTTCGCCCCGGA
Organism: uncultured Oscillospiraceae bacterium; assembly: GCA_934675115.1. Classification (GTDB taxonomy): domain Bacteria; phylum Bacillota; class Clostridia; order Oscillospirales; family Oscillospiraceae; genus Enterenecus. The sequence goes on from CAKUPH010000015.1 coordinate 600, forward strand.
GGACCGCTATTCCAGCCCCGGGCAGATGCGGCAGGAGCTGGAGGCCATTCAGTACGGCCCGGAGGACGCGGCCCTCATCTACCCCTCCGGCGACGAGCTGGCCCTGTATGAAAATCAGTACGTCTCCCGGCGCTCTCAGGGGGAGAAGAGCGAGGAGCCGTCCGCCGCCCCCGCGCCGGTCGCGGCGGAGGTCACGGAAAAGACCGAGAGCGTGTTCGGCGGCGGAGCCGTGAACAGCCCCGCGCCGGAAAAAGCGCCGGAGGAATTTTTCACGCCCGCAGGCGGGGAGAGGGCGGAGGACACGTTCCGTCCCATTACGGAGGGTACGGAACGGACGGAGTCTGTCTTTGGGCACGGTGAACAGCCGCAGAAGCCCGCCGCGCCCCGGAAGCCGAAGAAGCGGGGCGTGCTGATTGCGGCCATCGCGGCGGCGGTGGTTCTGCTGGCAGCGGGCGTTGCGCTTTGGTGGAACCAGATTACGACGCTGCCCGCGGATGTCCCGGTGGGGCCCGCGCTGGAATCGGAGCCCGCGGACTCCCCCGAGCCCTCGGCGGAGCCGTCGGACACGCCCTCCGCTCCGCTGCTGGGAGAATCAGTGGAGCTGCGGCAGCAGGTAAGCGCCGCGGGCCGCCAGTCTATGGACACGGTGCGGGTGGCCATGCTGGTGTGTGACGAGTGGTCTTACCAGAACCCCGATATCAAGGGCGCGGTCTACGGAATCCAAATGGATCTCTATTCGGTGGACCAGTGTCTGAAGGATGCGGGGATCGTCAAAACGTCCTTCAATGATGACGTATATTATATCAACGACGTGTTCGTGGAGGCGGAGGCGCTGAACGCGATCCTTGACTTTATCGAGCAGCTTCTGGATTCGGACAGCTGCGACCTCGTTGTCGGCTGCTCCCCCTGGGCGGACCTTCTGGGCTATGAGCCGGACATCATCGAGCGGCTGTCGAAAATCGCGGCAGCCCACCCGGACAAGGAGATCCTGCTCAGCGGCGGCCTGTCCGCATGGTATCGTCTGATAGCCGGAGGGAACACCATGCTGCCGGACAGCATATCCGGTATGCTGGGCGTCAATGGGACCGCCGCCCTCACCAACAATCTGAATCCGAATGAGCCAATGGACCTGCCGGAGTACATGCTGGGTGCTGCGGCGGCCCTCCAGTGCGAAAGTGGGAAGATCGGCGTCACGGTGACGGAGGAATGGGATATATATGCGGTACAGGCCTTTGCCGCCGGCGCGGCCAGCGTGAACGGCAATATCGAACTGCTGGTGTACGGCGGTGAGTTGACGATCGACGGCGAAGCGGAAGCGGTAATGCAGCTGTGCGAGGCGGGAGCGGACGTGATCTGGTGCAGCGATTACAACGAGGCGGCCCACAAGGCCGCAAAGGAAAACGGCGCGCGCTCCTGCTGTCTGACGGATCTGGAAGAGGGTGCGGCGCCGGCAGTGGATCTGGCCATTTCGACGCTCGGGGACTTCCGGGATGACATTCTGCGCACTGTTGAGTGCATGAAAAATGGCTGGGAGACCGGACCGTATATTCTGACGCCCAGCCGCCTGTACGTGAGGGACGGCGCGTCAGCTGAGCTGCTGGAACAGATGGGGACCGCCAGGGAACAGTACATGGACGAGGGCGGCGGAGAGTTTGCCGAAGGGTTTCCCAGCGGAATGGCCGTCACCTTCCTGCACATGCCGGAAAATCCGGAGGTTTTGAACTTCCTTGACCAGCCCTTTGACGGTGCGTGGCTGGTTCTGAGCGATATGAACGCGTGGCCTGGATTTGTCAATATGGGGTGGTATTATGATATTTCCGCTCAGACGGCGCAGGCCATACTGAAACAGATCCAGTCCGCAGGCGTCGATGACGGTGACGACGGACAGGTGAGCGTTCTGATCGAGCGGAACGGAAGGACGCTCCACGCGGATGCGGGCTATAATTCGGCAGACCGCACCTTGTATCTTAGCTGGTACGAGTTTGACGAGGGATAACGTCCCCGGCGCATGACAAAACAGGAGCGGAGAGAGCATGAAAAATCATTATGAGATTGGCTCTGTGGTCTTTGGGAAATGGAGCATCGCGAGAAGGATCGGCGCGGGCAGCTTCGGCACGGTGTACGAGATCCGGCGGGAGGAATTCGGCCAGACCTACACCGCCGCGCTGAAGGTCATCACCGTGCCTCAGAACGAGACGGAGCTTCAGGACGCGCTGGACGAGGGCATGACCCAAGGTCAGGCGGAGGACTATTTTTACACCATGGTGAAGGACATTGTCCGGGAGTTCGCCATCATGGCCCGGCTCAAGGGCACGGGCAACGTGGTCAGCTACGAGGATCACGAGGTCGTCCCCCACGACGACGGCATGGGCTGGGACATCCTCATCCGGATGGAGCTGCTCAACCCGCTGATGCCCTACGCCTACGACCATCCCCTGAGCCGCCGGGACGTCATCCGGCTGGGCATCGACATGTGCCGCGCGCTGGAGCTGTGCCAGCGGTACAATATCATCCACCGGGACATCAAGCCGGAGAACATTTTCGTCTCCGACATCGGGGATTTCAAGCTGGGGGACTTCGGCATTGCCCGCACCATCGAGCGCACCATGTCCGGCCTGTCCAAGAAGGGGACGTACAACTACATGGCCCCAGAGGTCTACCGGGGCGGCGAGTACGGCTTCAGCGTGGACATCTACTCACTGGGCATCGTGCTCTACCGCCTGCTGAACAACAACCGGGCCCCCTTCCTGCCCCAGCCGCCGGAGCCCATCACCTATACCCAGCGGGAGACCGCCCTTGCCAAGCGCATGGGCGGCGAGGAGCTGCCGCCGCCGGTGAACGGCCGGGGTCGGCTGGGGGAGATCGTGCTGAAGGCCTGCGCCTTCGACCCCAAGGCCCGCTATTCCTCTCCCGTCCAGATGCGGCAGGAGCTGGAGGCCATCCAGTACGGGCCGGAGGACGGGCAGATCATCTACCCCTCCGGCGACGAGCTGGCCCTGTATGAAAATCAGTACGCCTCCCGGCGGTCACAGGCGGAAAACAGTGCGCCAGAGCATTTCGCCGCCCCCGTGCCGGTCGCGGCGGAGGTCACGGAAAAGACCGAAAGCGTGTTCGGCGGCGGAGCCGTGAACAGCCCCGCGCCGGAAAAAGTGCCGGAGGAATTTTTCACGCCTGCGGGCGGGGAGCCGGAAGAATTCTGGCCGGAGGAAGGCACGGAGCGCACGGAGTTCATCTTCCGGTCCGACCGGCCTGAGTCTGAGCCGGAACCGTCCTATGAGCCGGAGCCGGAATTTGCGCCTGAACCGGAGTGGAACGAATGGGAACCGGACCCGGCGGACTTTGCGCCCGATCCCGGGGAGGGGCAGACGGAGGGGACGAAGAAGCGGAGATGGATCGCCTACTGCATGGCGTTCATTGCCACGATTGCGATCCTGATCCCGTTATCGCTGAGAAAGCCGGCAAAGTCTGAGATTCCGGAGTCGGAGATTCCGGAGTCGTTGCAGGAATATGAAGCGGCAGGCGCGCTGGATCGGGTGTATTCGGATGACGGTAAGCTGGAGGCTTATGTGAGCCGGACATATGACGGCGACGTTCTTATGCAGGAGCAGTATTTCAGTCCTGACGGTGTCCCGACCGAGTTCTATGGATATGATGAAGAGGGGAATCTTAGATGGGAACAAATCTATAACGAACTGGGTCGGGTCGAACGGTCCGAGGAATATAACGCGGATGGCACGCTGGATGCGCGGATAGAGTGTGAGTACAGCTCCGATGGCAAGGAGGGCCGGGAAACGCTTTACGATGCAGACGGAAATATGCTCGAATACGTGCTGTTAGAGTACTATGACAATGGACAGGTCGCTAAGGCCATGGAGTGTGACAGTGTGGGCCGCCCTACAAAAGTGATGTACTACGATGAAAGTGGCGGTCTGACCCGTGTAGAGACATATGACGAGAATGGGAAGCTGGTTGATATAGAGACGTATGACGAGAATGGAAATCTGATCGGGACAGAGCTATATGATGGAAGTAGCGATATGATAGAGGTCACAAACATCTGCTGGTACGGGTATAACTATGTTGATGTGCGGCTGGATCACGGGGTTTCTGTTATCACTCCTGTCATCACAGTGAATATCCAGACTGAATTTGATAATTCAACCGGTCTTAACCCATATGATAATTGTGATGTGAGCGTTCTTGGTGCTGATCGGAAGGAACTGACTGATTCCGAAAACTTATTATTCGGGTGGAGCGTCGATCAGGATGGATTGATAACCTGCGAACTGAATACGGTGGCACTTGAGTCTGGATATTATGAAATCTATGTGAGCGAAACGGATTTGAGCGGCAATCTGCTGGGAGATATTAACGTGTCCATTTGCGTTGGAGGTATTGGAACCATCATTAACGCAGGCCCAATAGGCTTCGGGTGGGAAGACCTCGTCCTGCAAAATCGGGGGACCGGCGGATGCCTGAGCTTCGATGGAACGGACCTTTCCATGAATGATGGAGATATTGACGGATCCAGCATCTGGCATATGAACTATGAATGGATAAATGATGGATATAACTCTATTTATTGCAGTGCTTTTGGGTCAGACAGAATTTTGGACGTAGACAACGCCGGGGTTTTTGACGGGAATCTTGTGAAGGTATGGACTCGCACGGGCTATGATGTTCAATATTGGGATACCATTCATGTACATATTATGGGACAGGGCTATGGCATGGACACAATGATCGTGAACATGGAAACGGACGGCTCCGGAGAGGAGTACTGTCTGGCGTGGGACCCCCAGGAAAATGCGGCAGTGATCAGGCCGGTTTCTCAGGCGGATGAATACTGCGTGTGGGATATATCATCACCGGACAGTTTCTCAGGCGGATGATATATTATCAGATGAGCAATCGTGATGGAATGAGAGGAACAAATCCATGACAGGAAAATACGGGATCGGCGCCGTGGTGCTGGACAAATGGCGCATCGTCCGGAAGCTGGGCGAGGGCAGCTTCGGCACGGTGTATGAAATTCAGCGGGAGGAGTTCGGCCAGACCTACACCGCCGCGCTGAAGGTCATCACAGTCCCCCGGAGCGGCGCGGAATATCAGGCCGCGCTGGACGAGGGCATGAGCGGGCCGGAGGCGGAGCAGTATTTTTACGGTATGGTGGAGGAGATCGTCCGGGAATTTGCCATCATGGCAAAGCTCAAGGGCATGACCAACGTGGTCAGCTGCGAGGACCAGTCCGTTATCCGCCGCAAGGACGGCGTGGGTTGGGACGTGCTCATCCGGATGGAGCTGCTCACCCCGCTGCTGACCTACGCCTATGAGCACCCCTTTGCCCGCCGGGATGTCATCCGGCTGGGCATCGACATGTGCCGCGCGCTGGAGCTGTGCCAGAAATACAACATCATCCACCGGGACATCAAGCCGGAGAACATCTTTGTGTCCACCGGCGGGGACTTCAAGCTGGGCGATTTCGGCATCGCCCGGACAGTGGAAAAGACCGTGTCCGGCCTTTCCAAGAAGGGCACCTATAACTACATGGCCCCGGAGGTCTACCGAAGCAGAGAGTACGGCTTCAGCGTGGACACCTATTCGCTGGGCGTGGTGCTTTACCGCCTGCTGAACAACAACCGGCTGCCCTTCCTGCCCCAGCCGCCGGAGCCCATCACCTATCACAAGCGGGAGGAGGCGCTGGCCCGCCGCATGAACGGCGAGGTATTTCCGCCCCCCTGCTACGGTGAGGGACGGCTGGGGGAGATCGTGCTGAAGGCCTGCGCCTTCGACCCTAAGGACCGCTACGAAAGCCCGGCCCTCATGCGGCAGGCGCTGGAGGGCGTGCTGTACGACGCGCGGGACGCGGCCCTCATCTACCCCTCCGGCGACGATCTGGCCATTCGTGAGAACGGCTACGTCTCCCACACCCCGCAGGAGGACACGGAGGACGAGGACCAGACGGCCACGGAGCGGACGGAGAGCGCCTTCGGCTCCGGTAAGCGGGAGAAGGGCGGGGACTCCGACGCCTCCCGGACGGAGCACGTGTTCGGCGGTGAAAACGGGACCGAGCGGACGGAGAGCGCATTCGGAAAGAAAGATGACCGGAAAAAACCGCCCGCCGCCGTCAAAACAAAGGAAAAATCGAAGAAAAAGCCCCTTGTGCTCGGCATTGTTGGGGTAGTCCTGGCGGTGGCGGCGGGCGCTGTCATCCTGCTGACCGTCAACGGGAAGCAGAAGGCGAAGCGGGCCGATTACGAGAGCCTGTTGGCCCGGGCCGGGCAGGTGTGCGACACCGACCCCCAGCGGGCGCAGTCTCTCTATACGGAGGCCCTCGGGCTGTATCCCACGGAGATCGAGCCGCAGATGGGCTACGCCTACGCCCTGTACCGGGGCGGGAGCTACGCGGAGTGCATCACCTACATCGAGGACACGCTGGCCCTCGGCAAGGCCTACGACACGGACGTCCAGAGCCAGCTGGCGGAAATTCTGGCCGCGGCGTATTTTGAGCAGGAGGACTACGCCTCGGCGGCAGCCTTTTTCCGGCTGAGCACCGCCGGCGGCGACCTGACGGTGCCCGCCATGCGGGACTACGCCGTGTCTCTGGGCCGTCTGGGCGACGTGAGCGCCGCGGACGAGGTCTTGCAGCGGATGTACGACGCGGGCGCGTCCGGCGACGTGACGGACTACGTGCAGGCCGAGGTGGATCGCGCGCTGGAGGACTATGCCGCCGCGGAGTCCGGCTTCCGTTCGGTACTGGACAGCACGGAGGACGAGTCCCTCCAGAAGCGGGCGCTCCGGGCGCTGGCGGAGACCTACCGGGACTGCGCCGTGCTGGCCCGGACGGGGGATTCCCCCATCGACTACCCGGCCACGAAGGAGGCGGAGCTGCTGTCCGACGGCATCGTCCGCTGCGGCCTGAGCTACGACAGCACCCTGTGGGAGATGCTGGCGCTGGCTTACTTCGAGGCGTACCACACCGACGCCTCCGCCCCGGACAGCTACCTGACCAACGCGGCGGACTGCTTCGAGCGGGTCATCTCCATGGGAGTGCAGGCGGGGTATCTTTACAGCGACCTGTACGCCATTTACTATGAGCAGCAGGACTACGACAAGGCGGAGCAGGCCCTCGCGGCCTACGAGACGGCCTTTCCCGACGACTACCTGCCCCACGCCCTGCGGGGGATGATGCTCATCACCATCGAAAACGAAAAAAGCCAGTCCCAGCGGGACTATACGCAGGCTGCGGCGGAGTACGACAAGGCCGGGAGCATGCTCCGCAGCGGCGACGACCGGACGTACTACCAGCAGCTGGAGAGCCTGATCGGGCAGCTCCGGACAAACGGCTGGCTGTGACTCCGGCACGGAAGAACAGAGGAAGAACTATGACAGAACAGATCAGGATGGAAGCCGCCTGTGCCTGCAAGACCGGGCTGGTGCGGGCCAATAACGAGGACAATTTTTACTTTGCCGGCCATATTCTGGACCGGGAGAACCACGGCCTTGGGGAGACCCTGCGGTGGTCCGGGGAGCCGGGGGCGGTGTACGCCGTCTTTGACGGCATGGGCGGCGAGGCCTGCGGCGAGACGGCGGCCTATCTGGCCGCCGCCGCCCTGCGGGACGCCATGGCCCGGCGGGACACGGAGGATTTTCTCACCCGGGTGTGCCTGAAGGCCAACGGGGACATCTGCGCCTACGCCCGGCGGAACCGGAGCCCGCTGATGGGCTCCACCGCCGTGCTGCTGGCCGTGGACGGCGACCGGGCGGAGATCGTCAACCTTGGGGACAGCCGGGCGTTCCTGCTGCGCGCCGGGCGGATGGAGCAGATCTCCACCGACCACACCGACGCGGCCATGCTGGAGCGCTCCGGCGCGAAGGGCCGTAAGCCCCGGCTGACCCAGCATCTGGGCATCCCGCCGGAGGAAATGGTCATCGAGCCCGCCCGGCGGCGGGGGCGCGTTTACCCCGGGGACGTATTTCTGCTGTGCTCCGACGGCCTGACCGACATGGTGCCGCCGGAGGAGATCGCCCGGCTCCTGTCCGCGCCGGGGGACGCGGCGGCCCGCGCGGACGCACTGATCGCCGCGGCGCTGGCTGGGGGCGGCCGGGACAACGTGACGGTCATCGTCTGCCGAATATTGGGCAAGTAATGGAAACAAAAGGAGCGCCTGACCATAGGTCAGGCGCTCTTTCCATATCGCTCATAGATTGTCCAGAAACAGCCGGACGGCGGGGTTGGGATTCGCGGTATGCCACGCGATGCAGAATTCCACCTCGGGCAGGCCATCGATCTCCCGGGCCACCAGATTGGGGTGCCAGCAGGCGGTGTGCTGCTCGTTGAGGGCCATCATGCCCAGCCCGGCCTCCAGCGCGAACAGCTGGGCGTTGAGGTTGGGATAGGTCTGCACCTTCGGTTCGAAGCCCGCCCGGATGCAGGCGGCCTCCAGGCTCTGGGACACGTAGCGGCATTCCCCGGTCTCCAGCTCCAGCAGCGGCGTGTCCCGCAGATCGATGAGCCGCAGGTCCTCCTTGAAGGCCAGCGGATGCTCCCGGGGCAGGATGATGCGGTTTTTCAGCGTTTGCAGCCGGATAAATTCCAGATCCTCCACCTGCTCGATCTCCTCCGTGATGGTCACGCCCAGATCCAGTTTGCCGTTGAGCAGCTGCTCCTCGATCTCCCGGAAGGAGCCACGGGTGAGCTGCACCTGAAGATCCGGATACGCCCGCCGCAGGTAGAGGGATACGTCCCGCAGGTGGCTGTCGAAATGCTGTCCGTCCAGAATGGCGATATTCAGCTGCCCTGCCGCGCCGGAGCTGATGCGCTCGGCCTCGGCCTTCAGCTCGTCCAGCTTGTCCCCGATCTCCAGAAAGCCGTCGTACATGAGCTGGCCCACCGGCGTGAGCCGCAGGCCCTTCCACCCCCGGACAAACAGCGGATGGCCCAGCTCTTTTTCCAGCGAGGAGATGTGCCGGCCGAAGGTGGGGGGCGTCATGAACAGCTTTTCCGCCGCCTCGGAGAAGCTGGCGCTCCGGGCCGCCGTGATAAAGCATTTGATCTGCGTTTCATTCATGTTTACCGCCCCGATTCCAAAGTCCGTTTTTTTCTATTATACCACCCCGGTCAAGAGGGGATTTTCAGGAGAATCAACTATATACAAGCCGGTCCCGGCGGGGTATAATGACTGCGCAATTGATGGGGAAAGGACGTGAGCACAGGTGAAACGCGGGGAAAAGCGCCGGGGGCAGATGTCTGATTCCGTCCCGGTGATGCTGCTGCTCACCCTGTCCGGCGGCCTGCAGGACGCCTATTCCTACGGCGTCCGAGGCAAGGTGTTTGCCAACGCCCAGACAGGCAACATCGTGCTGTTCAGCGAGCATCTGTTCAGCGGGGAGTTTTCCGACTGCCTGCGCTATTTTGTCCCGGTACTGTTTTTCGCGCTGGGCGTGGCCGCGGCGGAGCAGCTCCGGGCCCGGTGCGGCCGGTACCGATGCATCCATTGGCGGCAGCTGGTGGCGGGGGCGGAAATGCTCCTGCTGTTTGCGGTGGGCTTCATGCCGGAGGGGCTGAACTGGCTGGCCAACGCCCTGACGTCCTTCTCCTGCGCCATGCAGGTGCAGGCATTCCGCAAGGTCAACGGCAGCGCTTACGCCAGCACCATGTGCATCGGCAATCTCCGCAGCGGCATGGAACACCTGAGCCGCTACGCCCGCACCGGCGAGAGGGAGCACCTGCGAAACGGCGGACGGTATCTGGGCATCATTCTGGTGTTTGCCCTGGGGGCGGGCTTGGGCGGTCTGCTGTGCGGCGCGCTGGGCCGCCGGGCCATCTGGATCTCCTGCCTGCTGCTGGCGGCGGGCTTCGGGCTGATGTTCCTGCCGGAGGAAAAGGAACTGCTCCGGGAGCTGGAGCAGGAAGCGGCAGAAAAAGCGGAGCAATAACACGCCGGAGCGGGCGTAGCCCGCTCCGGCGTTTTGCGCAGCAAAACCTTGACGCAGACGCTTTTTAATGGCCTGTCTGGCTATAACGACCTCCATTGGAGCGGCAGCGGAAATAGAATGGCAATGTCTTACCGAAGAAGTTTTTTGCCGTCAGGGGCAGAAGGGGAAAGGATTTTGGCGCACCCTTTCGGCGTATTTTCTTTGGCGGTTCGACACCGTTTCTTTTGTACGCAATCAAAAGAAATGGGGTCGAGAAAAAACTTTGCCGCTTTTCCGGCGAATACGGAAAACCAGCAAAAAAGGTCACGACTTTCGTCGTGACCTTTTTTGCTGGTGCGCGAGGCGGGAGTCGAACCCGCACGCCCTTGCGAGCACTGGCACCTGAAGCCAGCGAGTCTACCAATTCCACCACTCGCGCAAGTGGTGCACTCATCAGCGCAGGACTTATAATACCATGTGATTCTTTCTTTGTCAACACTTTTTTTGCTCTTGACAAAATTCTTTTTTTACAATATAATAAACAAGCTGTGAGGGACAGCCCTCATAAATGCGGATGTGCTGGAACTGGTAGACTGGCTAGCTTGAGGTGCTAGTGGCTTATGGCCGTACGGGTTCGAGTCCCGTCATCCGCACCAAAAAGAAAGACACGACTTAAGTCGTGTCTTTCTTTTTGGGTTTCGACCGCTTGTGCGGTCTCCACCCCAAGGGTGATTCCGATGCTTGGGCGAAATGAATTCGCCCTCCGCCAAGATTTTGCTGCGCAAAACGCTTGTGACGATGCAAAAGCGCCGCCCCACTGCGTGGGGCCAGACGCTGATACAACGCTGCGTCAGAACAAGGTTCACTTTGCTCCGGTGTTTTTTATTGTAATGCCAAAAGAGCCGCCGCACCGGTCTGCGAACAGGGCATTTTCATGTTTGTGTTATAGTTCCGGCGACTTTTCCGGGCCTTTCCGGCCCATCCGGGCGGAGACGGCATAGCGCTCCGGTGCGCGGTACACCAGCACGTAGGCCACAGAGCACACCAGCACGGCGGCCACCAGATCCAGAATGGAGTGCTGCTTGAGGAAGATGGTGGAGATGCTGATGAGGACGGTAGACACAAGGAATCCGAAGTGCCACAGCGGCGTGCAGAACCGCTTGATGTCCCGGGAGGCGAAGTACACCGCCAGCGAGCCGATGACGTGGAGGGACGGGCAGACGTTGGTGTTGGTGTCAAAGGCGTAGAACGCCGTCATGAACCGGGTGAGGATGTTGTCCCGCTCAAAGCTCATGGGCCGCATGTACTGGCAGTTGGGGTAGAGGAAATAGATGAGCAGAGCGGTGGAATAGGTAAAGACAATGAACTTCATCATCCGCTTGAAGGCGGGAATGTCGTACAGCAGGGTGTAGGCGTGCATCCCCACCAGAAAGACGAACCAGAACAGATAGGGGAACACGAACCACTCGCAGAAGGGCACGTAGTTGTCCAGCGTGCAGTGCATGGGGTGGTAGTAGGCCACGCGGATAAACCGTTCGGCGTACAGGAACAGCGCGCCGAACACAGGCCAGTATAACAGCAGCTTCAAATGCCGGAATTCATCGGTGTTCAGCCGGTTGAGACGGAACTTCCGGTAATCGACCACAGGGCGTTTCATCAGCATCTATCCTCCATCCGGCCCGTGAAAGCGCGGGGCCGCATATCGCATATATACCATAATCTCTTCAATCTCATTTGCGAGAGATATTATACTGATGAGCCGGGTAAAAAGAAAGAGAAAAATTCTTAAAATTTTCGCAATTTTTTTGACTTCTGATGGACAAATGACCAAACCCCCGCCGCTTTTCCGGAAAACGGCGGGGGTTTTGCGTATATGCGGGAAATTCAGGCCGCCAGATCCTCCGGCTCCGAGGGGGAAGCGGACTGCTCCGCGCCGCCCCGGGGACGGAAGCGGAAGTGGACGACGGCGGTGAGAATACCGGTGGCAAGCAGCACCAGATAGCAGCTCACCGTCCGGCTGAGGATCATGGCTGGGGCCACAAGCGACGCGCCGAACACGAAGGCGAAGGCCCGGAGGAACACGTTTTCCGCCGCTCCCGCCGCGCCGGGGAGGGGGAGATAGCCCACGGCGATGGTGCACAGCACCTGAAGGGCAAAGGCCGTCCAGAAGGACACGCCGGACAGGTGGAAGGACAGGTAGACCATATACGGCACCGCGTAGGAGCAGGCCAGCTGCCCGCAGCCCAGCAGCAGCACCCGGGGCAGCAGCCCGGGGGAGGAGCGGATGAGCCGCGCCCCCTGTCCGTAGCGCTCCAGCTGCTCCGCCAGCCTATCCTCCAGCGCCGCCCGGTCGAGGCCGGGCCGGGCGCGGACGGCAAGGCCGATGCCCCACAGGCACACCCGGCGCACCGGGCCGGGGAGAAAGAGAAACAGCGCCATGGCCACGTTCAGCGCCACAAAAATGGCGAAGCCCAGCCCCAGCAGGAAACTGACCTTTCCCCCCAGAATGTCGGTGATGCCCGGGCAGGTGAGGAGGGTCAGCGCCCCGAAGAGCACCGTGGCCGTGTGGTAGGCGATGGTGATGAGCAGCATGTCGATGGTCCCGTGGACCACGGGGACGCCATCCCGCTTCATGTAGTAGACCTGAGCGGGCTGCCCGCCGGTGGCGGATGGGGTGATGTTGCTGAAAAAGAACCCGGTGCAGGAGTAGAAGCAGCACCGGCGGTAGGGCTGGGGGGAGCCCACCGCCCGGAGGATCAGGTGGGTGGACCGGGCCTCGCAGCCGATGAACACCGCCATCAGCCCCAGCCCCAGCAGCAGGAACCGCCAGTCGGCGGAGCCCAGCGCGTGGGCCAGCTGGCCGGGGGTCTGGCTCTGAAAGACGGTGCGGGCCGTCCAGCCCAGCAGCACGGCCATGACGGCCAGCCAGATGAGATTTTTCTTGTTTTTCACGGAAATGACCTCCCCGCGGCCCCCGGGGCCGGTCGAGTCTGCGTTTATATTATGCCCGGAACGGTTCAGGCGTACATGGGCTGGGCCCCGCGGTCCGCCAGCCGCTCCACCACAAGGCTCGCCGCCTGACGGCGCAGGGACGTGCTCATCCGGTCCATGGCGGCGCCCATCCGCCCCAGCAGGGCGTCGTCGTAAATGCAGTCCCGGATGGCGGCCAGACAGTCGCTCTCGTCCTTGGGCACCACCCGGGCCATGCCGTGGGCGGTGAGGAACCGGGCGTTTTCCTGCTCCTGCGCCAGAAACGGCTCCCACGCCAGCATGGGCAGCCGGGCGGCGATGGCCTCGAAGGTGGTGATGCCGCCGGGCTTGGACAGCATCAGGTGGGCCCGGGCCATGTAGTCGGCCACCCGGTCGGTAAAGGCGACGACCTCGATGTTGGGGTACTTCCCGGCCAGACGGTTGTAGAGCTTTTCGTTTTTCCCCGTCAGGATGGTGGTATGTACCCCGGGCAGGGCGTTGAGTGCCTCGTAGAAGGAGTCCTTCCGGGGCATGAGCCCCAGCCCGCCGCCCATGATGAGCAGCTCCCGCCGACCGCCTTCGGGCCGGGTGGAGCCGGCGAACCGGGCCCGGACGGGGATGCCGGTGACGGCTGCCCGGCTGGGGTCCACGCCCTTGGCCCGCAGCGCGTCCCGGACGGAGGCGGAGGGAACGAGATAGCAGTCCGTCCCCGGATGGAGCCACTCGGAGTGGGCGGTGACGTCGGTGATGCAGGTGATGAGGGGCAGGGCGGAGCCGTACTCCGCCTTGTACCGGGCGGCCACGCCGGAGCACACCGGGTGGGTGGACAGGACGGCGTCCGGCCGGACCTCGTCCAGCAGCATGGCCAGCCGCCGGGTGAACTGCCCGGCCAGCGGAACCTCGCCCGGGGTGTTCCGGGTCATGCGGTGGAACAGGTTGTAGATGCCGCCGCCGTAGGTGACCAGCAGGTTAAAGCCCCGGTACAGCGCCGGGGCAATGTCGGGCATGGCGTAATCAAAAAAGTCAATGACCTGAGCGTGATGCCCGTCCCGCTCCAGCTGCTCCTGAAGGGACAGGGCGGCGGACCAGTGGCCCATGCCGAATTTTCCGGTGAGGATCAGGATCTCCATGTCGTCCGCGCCTCCTTTGGTTCCGTCAGATTTTGCGCGGGGCTGCGCGTGCCCGCGCCCCCGGCTGTCAGGGACAGTATACCCGCCCCACCTTTAGAATCAGGGGGGAAAAGCTTTAAGATACGGTTAAGAAAGCCTTAAAAAGCGGGAGCGGCACAAAAAAAGTCCGGGACGCGCCGGAAAACCGCCCCAACCGCCGAAAACAGTTGCAAACAGCCGGAAATGCCGGTATAATGGCGGCTGACGCGCCCGGTTGGGGCGGAGACAAAGGAGAGCTGAAAGCCATGAGACGGCGCATGATCTTTTTCGATATTGACGGCACGCTGGTGGACGGTACCACCCGCGTCATCCCGGACAGCACCGCGGCGGCCATCTGCCGGGCCCGGGAGCTGGGCCATCTGGTATACATCAACAGCGGGCGGCCCATCTGCGGCGTGGACCCCCGGGTGAAGGCCATCGGCTTCGACGGCTTCGCGTGCAGCTGCGGCATTTACGTGGAGGACGGCGGCGAGGTCGTTTTCCACCGGAGGCTCAGCCGGGAGACTCAGGACCACGTGGTGGAGTTGGTGCGGAAGCACGACTATCAGGTGATGTACGAGGGGGCGGAGCACGTCTACTTCGACCTCACCCGGCCCCTGTCCCCCTTCATCGCGGCGGAGAAGAAATATTACTCCGCCATGGGGCTGGACACCGACGGCGACCCCGGCGATCCCGCCTCGTCCTTCGACAAGTTCGTGGTGTGGACGAATACGCCGGAGGACCGGGCGGAGTTTTTCAAAGAGGTGGCCCCGGAGTTCGGCATCATCGAGCGGGAGGGCACGCTGGTGGAGCTGGTGAGCCGGGGCTGCTCCAAGGGGACGGCCATGGACCTGCTCATGGCCCGCCACGGCGTGGACCGGGCGGACTGCGTCGCCATCGGGGACAGCACCAACGACCTGTCCATGCTGGAGGCGGCGGGGATGAGCGTGGCTATGGGCAGCGGCGACCCCCGCATTTTCGGCAAGGTGGACTACGTCACCGCGTCCCTCGCGGACGGCGGCATCGCTCAGGCGCTGGAGCATCTTGGCGTGATCTGAGGAGCAAAGGCACAGATTTCGGACTGTTTTTAATTTTTTGCGGCAAACGGCGCAGCGAAGCGGAAAAACTCAACATAACAGAAACGCGGGGGCTTCCGGCCATTTAGACGGAAGCCCCCATTTTCGCGCCCCGCGATTTTTACAGGAACCGGCCGGGAGATTTTTATCCCCGCCTTGTTTTGTTCATAATTGAATGGTACAATATCAAAGATATACTGGGCGGCTGTGCGCCGCAAACCTATTGTATTTGGAGTGAAACACTTTGGAGAGAAAGACCCCGGTCATCCCCGCTGAGGACGTTCAGCGCCAGAGAGAATACTGCGCCGAGATCCGTGCGCTCAACAGCCAGCTGTCCGGCACGCCGCTGGCCTATGTGGACACCTACGGCTGCCAGCAGAACGAGGCGGACTCGGAGCTTATCCGGGGCATGCTGACGGACATGGGCTACGAAATGACGGACACCGATCAGGACGCGGACGTCATCGTCATCAACACCTGCGCCATCCGGGAGCACGCGGAGCAGCGGGTGTTCGGCAACGTGGGCGCGCTGGTCCACGGCAAGCGCCGCAAGCCCAGCCAGATCATCTGCCTGTGCGGCTGCATGGCGCAGGAGCCCCACGTGGCGGAAAAGCTCCGCAAGTCCTACCAGCACGTGGACCTGGTCTTCGGCCCCCACGCCCTGTGGCGGTTCCCGGAATTCCTGCGGCGGGTGTATCTCCGCCGGGGCCGGGTGTTCGAGATCGAAAATTCCGACGGCGCAATCGTGGAGGGCCTGCCTGTCCGGCGCTCCGGCGCCATCAAGGCGTGGGTGTCCATCATGTACGGCTGCAATAACTTCTGTACCTACTGCATCGTCCCCCACGTCCGGGGCCGGGAGCGCAGCCGGGAGCCGGACGTCATCCTCGACGAGATCCGCCAGCTGGCGGAGCAGGGATATAAGGACATTACCCTGCTGGGCCAGAACGTCAACTCCTACGGCAAGGATCTGGACTGCGGCGTGGACTTTCCGGAGCTGCTCCGCCGGGCCAACGACATCCCCGGGGACTTCCTCCTGCGCTTCATGACCAGCCACCCCAAGGACGCCACCGAAAAGCTCTTCGACGTCATGCGGGACTGCAAAAAGGTGGCCCCGGTGATCCACCTGCCCTTCCAGTCCGGCAGCAGCCGGGTGCTTCAGGCCATGAACCGCCGCTACACCCGGGAGCAGTACCTCGAAAAGGTGGCCGCCCTGCGGGCGCGGATCCCGGATGTGGTGCTCACCAGCGACGTCATCGTGGGCTTCCCCGGCGAGACCACTGCGGAGTTTGAGGAGACTTTGTCCCTCATCGAGCAGGTGCGGTTCGACGCGCTGTTCACCTTCATCTACTCCCCCCGGAAGGGCACTCCCGCCGCCGAGATGGACGACCCCATGAGCCGCGAGGAGAAGTCCGCCAACTTCAACCGGCTGGTGGAGGCCCAGAACCGCATCTCGCTGGAAAAGCATCAGGCGTACATCGGTACCGTCCAGCGCTGTCTCATCGACGGCGAGAGCGACGACGCCCGCTGCAGTCTCAACGCCCGCACCCCGGGGAACCGGCTGGTCCACCTCAACGGCGACCTGTCCCTCATCGGGACCTTTGCCGACGTGAAGATCACCGGCTGCTCCACGTGGGCGCTGTTCGGCGAACTGGTGTAATAAAGACCCATGTGTGCGGACAGCGCACCATAAAACCAGCCGCGCTGTGCTCTTGCGCGGCGGATCTTCCCGGCTCCGCCGGGACACGGAAAGGAGGGCGGCGGCATGACGCCCCGTGACATCGCGTGGAAGTGGACGGCCTACGGTGCCGCCCTCGCGCTCATCACCATTTTCAACTACTATGTGCTGACCTTCCTGCCCCTTGGGGCGGTTCCCATGCTGCTGCCGGTGACGGCGGTGGCGGTGGGCGTGCTGGAGGGGGCCCGGGCCGGGGCAGGCTTCGGCATCGCCGCCGGTATCGTCCTCGCCGCCGCCACCCACGGGAGCCTGCTCTGGGCGGCGGGCCTGCCCCTGCTGGGGTGGATCTGCGGCCTGCTGGCCCAGTACGTCATGCGCCGGGATCTGGTGGGCTTCCTGCTGGCCAGCCTTGTGAGCCAGCTGCTCTACGAGCTCAGCCAGATCCTGCCCCGGCTGGCCGTCGGGGCGGCTCTGCCCGCTCTGCTGCGGACGGCGGCGCCGGAATACCTCTGGACGCTGGTGTTCGGCGTGCCGGTATACGGCCTGTGCCTGTTCTGCTGTAGGCATTACGGGAGGATCTACCATGAATAAGAACTTCAAGCGCTACGGCCGCAAAGCGCCGGAGGACCGCACCGAGACGGAGGGCCGTCAGCTGCTCTGGCGCAGCGGCGGGCTGCTGCTGGTGTTCGCGGCGGTGCTGTGCTTCTACGGCTCCGTGCTCTACAACCTCCAGATCGTCAACGGCGACCGCTATCAGGAGCAGGCGTCCTACACCACCGCCGAGAGGGAGACGGTGGACAGCGTCCGGGGCGAGATCCTTGACAGCCGGGGCCGGGTGCTGGTGACCAACGCCAGCAGCTATCAGGTGACGCTGGACACCTCCGTCATGGGTTCTGCCGCGGAGCGCAACGAGATCCTGCTCCGGCTCATCGCCCTGTGCCGGGAGGAGGGCGTGACGTGGACGGACACCTTCCCGGTGACGACTTCCGCGCCCTATACCTTCACGAAAACCGACGTCTACACCTATCTGAACACCAAGACTGCCGAGGACGAGGCGGGGAACGAGACGGAGGTCACCGAGGAGCGCCGCACCAATCTGGGGGCGTTGGCGGTGAAGTACAAGTGGATCGACGACCCGCTGGCCGAGCAGCCCAAGGACAACGCCGTCTCCTACCGGGAGCCGGAGGAGCTCATGGCCAAAATGTGCGAGACCTTCGGCCTTGCCGCCAAGGGCAAGGGGGCGGAGGTGGAGCTGACGGAGGACGTGCGGGCCCTGCTGGGCGTTTTGTACGAGCTGTACCTCCGGCGGCAGGACGTGGTCTACACCGACTACGTTTTCGCGAAGAACGTGGACATCACCTTCATTTCCAAGGTGAAGGAGCGGGGGCTTACCGGCGTGAGCGTGGACTCCGTGGCCTCCCGGAAGTACAACACATCCTACGCCGCCCACGTGCTGGGGCAGGTGGGCGCCATCGACGCGGACAGCTGGCCCGACTACAAGGAGCTGGGCTACGATATGGACGCCTACGTGGGGAAGACCGGGGCGGAGCGGGCCTTTGAGAGCTACCTCCGGGGCAAAAGCGGCGTCCGGGAATACACCACCAGCGACAGCGGCAAGATCATCTCCCAGTCGTGGGCGGTGGACGAGGAGACGGGGGAGACGCTGGAGCCGGTGCCCGGCGGGAACGTGACCCTCACGCTGGACATCAACTTTCAGGCGGTGGTGGAAAACGCGCTGGCCGAGCACGTCCAGTCCCTCGAAAACCCCAAGGGCGCGGCCTGCGCCGTGGTGGACATGACCGGCGGCGTGCTGGCGCTGGCAAACTACCCCACCTACGACCTCACCCGGCTCAGCGAGCCGGGGTACACCGATATGCTCAATGAGAACGAGTACTCCCCGTGGATGAACCGGGCCACCAGCGGCCTGTACGCCCCCGGCTCCACCTTCAAGCTGGTCACCGCCGTCACTGGTCTCATGGAGGGGGTCATCCGGCCCCGGGATACCTTCTACTGCGGCGGCCGGTACACGGTGGAGGGCTGGCGGAACTTCCTGACATACTGCCACAAGCGCTCCGGCCACGGTACGGAAAATCTGGTGAAGGCCATCAAGGACTCCTGCAACGTGTACTTCTGGGAGGTGGCCCGCCGGGTGGGCATCGACAAGCTGGACGAGTACGCCGCCCAGTTCGGTCTGGGCCAGAGCACCGGCATCGAGATCGGCGACAAGGCGGGCTATGTGGCCGGGCCGGAGACCAGCAAGAAGCTGGGTACGGACTGGCAGATCGGCAGCGTCACCGCCGCCGCCATCGGGCAGGAGAACAACCAGCTCACCCCCCTCCAGATCGCCAACTATATCGCCACGCTGGTGAACGGCGGCGACCACTACGCCGTCCATCTGCTGAAAAACGTCAAGTCCAGCGATTACGGCACCGTGCTCTACGAAAAGGAGCCGGAGCTGCTGAACTCTATCGACATTCCGGACAGCTACCTTGCCGCCATCAAGGAGGGCATGTACGAGGTGAGCCAGAACGCCGCCATCGCCCGGTATTTCAACAACCTGCCGGTGAAGGTGGGCGCCAAGACCGGTACCGCCGAGCTGACGGAGGGTGCGGAGAACAAGAACACCAACGGTCTGCTGGTGGTGTTCGCGCCCTATGAGGACCCCCAGATCGCCATGTGCATCGTCATGGAGGGCGGCACGTCGGGCAGCTCGCTGGCGTCGCTGGCCTACGACATTCTGGATTACTACTTCAGCGGCGACGTGGGCGTCACCGCCGTGTCCGGCGAGAATACCCTTATCCGCTGAAACGCAGCCCGGAACGGTTCGATGGGCGGCAGAGACCCGGACGAGGAAATAAAATCAGAAGGCCCGCAGGCATTGTGCCTGCGGGCCTTTTTGCTATGCGGCGGCATAGCAAAATAAGAAATGTGCCATTCCCTCGCCCCTGCGGGGCAACCGGAAATGATGCACAAAAACTTCATGCGCCGATACTGCGCCGCAAAAACGGGCAAATGTCCGGCGCATGAAGTTTCGTGCAACTTTCCTTGCATAAACCGATGCAGCTTTGGGCGGTTTTTTGCGAAAAACCGCGTTTTTTTCGTGCTCTTCCGGCGGAAAACCGGGCGTTTCCGCGCGGAGAAAACGAAGGATTTTCGTTTTCCGGCGGCGGAAAACGGCTCAGCCGTTTTCCGCCGGGGCGGCTTCGCCCTCCGCCTTCCGGCGGAAGTACTCGTCCAGCACCTCCCGCTCCGAGAAGTGGGAGCGGACGCCGTTGATCTCGATATACTCCTCGTGGCCCTTGCCCAGCAGGGCGATGATGTCCCCCGGCTCCGCCATATCCAGCGCGAAGAAAATGGCCTCCCGCCGGTCGTAGATCTCCACCGAGGGGATCTTTCCCTCCAGTCCGGCGGTGATGTCGGCGCAGATGTCCTCCACCCGCTCCGTCCGGGGGTTATCCATGGTGATGACGGCGAAGTCGGCGTACTTTGCCGCCTCCCGGGCCATGTCGGTGCGGCGCATCTTGGGCCGGTCGCCCCCCGCGCCGAATACCACGATGATCCGGTGATGGTCGTATTCCCGGAGGGTGGTGAGGACGCTCTCAAAGCTCACGTCGTTGTGGGCGTAGTCAATGAGGACGATGTAGTCACCGGGGTGGGGGTAGACCTCCGTCCGGCCCCGGACGGTGGTCTTCGCAAGGCCCTCCCGGACGGCCCGCATGGGGATGCCCAGCGCCTGACTGGCCGCCACGGCGGCGAGAGCGTCGTTGACGTTGAATTTCCCCGGCAGGGAGAATCGGAAGGGCTCCTCCATGCCGTCCACGGTGAACTCGCTGCCCAAAAGGCCGGAGCCGCGGATGGGCCGGATGTTTCCGCCCCGGGTGTCCGCCCCCTCGCCGAAGCCGAAGGTGGACACGGCGCAGCCCGGACGGGTGCGGCGGCGCATGGCGGGCCAGCTGGGGTCGTCGAAATTGCCCACCGCCTTGCGGCACTGGGCGAAAAGGGCGGCCTTGCAGGCGCGGTACTCGTTATAGTCCGCGTGCTCGGTGGGGCTGATGTGGTCGGGGGAGAGGTTGAGGAACAGGGCGGTGTCGAACTGGATGCCCGCCACCCGGTGGAGCTTCATGGCCTGAGACGACACCTCCATGACCACGTGGGTGCAGCCCGCCTGCTCCATCTGGGCGAAGCGCTGATGCAGCTCCAGCGACTCCGGGGTGGTATTCCGGGCGTCGCAGAGCATCTCATTCCCGATGAAGGTACCCACGGTGCCGATCATGCCGGTCTTGCGGCCCGCGGCGGTGAGGATGGAGCGGAGGATATAGGCGGTGGTGGTCTTGCCCTTGGTGCCGGTGATGCCGATGATGGTCAGCCGGTCGGCGGGATGGCCGTAAAAGGCGGCGGCCAGCAGAGCCAGCGCGATCCGGCTGTTTTCCACCTGAACGACGGCGGCGTTTCCCGCATCGTCCACCGGGTGCTCCACTACCACGGCGGCGGCCCCCTGTCCGGCCACGGCGGGGACGAAGTCGTGGCCGTCCGCCCGGGCTCCGGGCAGCGCCACGAACAGGCTCCCCGGCCCGGCCTTCCGGGAGTCGCAGCACAGGCCGGTGGTCTCCGTGTCCGGCGAACCGGACAGCAGGGTATGGGGAATATCACGGAACAGTTCGGACAGCGTCATGGCAAAGACCCCTTTTCTCATTTGTGTTAGTCTATGCAAATATGCCCGGTCTGGCGCGCGGGCAGTCAGAAATTTACGGTTTTCCGGGCGGTTACGGCTGATCGCCCGCCCGCTTGACCAGAAATACGCCCTGGATCTGGCCCAGCTTGTTGATGACGGAGGCAAGCTCCTTCTTGTCCTTGACGGACAGCACCAGATAGACGGTGGCGTAGCCGTCGGGCTGGCTCCGGGCGGAGAGGTTGTTGACCTTGACCTTCAGGGTGGACAGGGCCATGGCGATGTCCAGCGCGAGGCCGTCCCGGTCCTTGGCGGAGATCTCCACCGAGGTCTGGTAGTACTCCTGCTCGCTGTCCACCCACGACACCTCCACCCAGCGGCCCGCCTCCTCCGGCTTACGCTTGGCGAGGTCAGCGTTGGGGCAGTCCTTCCGGTGGACGGACACGCCGTAGCCCCGGGTGATGAAGCCCACCACCGGGTCCCCGGGGACGGGGGTGCAGCACTTGGAGAACTTCACCATGCAGTTGTCCAGTCCCTCTACGATGATGCCGCTCTTGGAGTGACGGGGCTTCTGGGGGCTTTCCTGCGTTTTGACGGTGGAGGGGAAGATGGCATCGCCGGACACGGCGGAGGCGGTGACCTGGGCGGCGGCCTGCTGCCGCTCCAGCCGGCCCAGCCGGGTGAGCTCGTCCTTCATGCGGACGGCGGCCTTCTGGGCGGACATGCCGCCGTAGCCGATGGCGGCGTACAGCTCGTCCAGCGAGCTGAAGCGCACCTTTTTCAGCATGGCGTCCAGCACGTCGCCACTGGCGGTGATGGCGGCCATGGAAAGGCCGATGTGCTTGAGCTCCGCCTCGAAGGAGGCCCGGCCGGTGGCGATGTTCTCCTCCCGGCGCTCCTTCTTGAACCACTGGCGGATCTTATTGCGGGCCTCGTTGGACTTGCAGATCTTCATCCAGTCCCGGCTGGGACCCTTGGCGGCCTTGGAGGTGATGACCTCCACGATGTCGCCGGACTGGAGCTTGGCGTCAAAGGGGACGATGCGGCCGTTGACCAGGGCCCCGGTCATGTGGTTGCCCACCTCCGAGTGGATGGAGTAGGCAAAATCGATGGGGGTGGCCCCGGCGGGCAGGCTCTTCACGTCGCCCTGAGGGGTAAAGACAAACACCTCGTCGGCGAACATGTCCACCTTGAGGGTGCGGACGAATTCCTCCGCGTCGGTGTCCTGCTGGCTCTCCAGCAGCTTGCGGATCCACTCGAAGGTGGCCTCGCTGCCCAGCTTTTCGTTGGCAAGGCCCTGCTTGTACTTCCAGTGGGCGGCGACGCCGTATTCCGCGGTCTGGTGCATGTCCCACGTGCGGATCTGCACCTCGAAGGGAATGCCCTCCGTGCCGATGACGGTGGTGTGGAGGGACTGGTAGCCGTTGGGCTTGGGGGTGCCGATATAGTCCTTGAACCGGCCCAGCACCGGCTTATACATGTCGTGGATGCAGCCCAGCACGTTATAGCAGGCGGGGATGTCGTCCACGATGACCCGGAAGGCGTACAGGTCGAAGATCTCCTTGAGGGTCTTGTTCTGGGCGTACATTTTCCGGTAAACGGAGTAGATGTGCTTCACCCGGCCGTAGACGGTGCACTTGATGCTCTCCTGCTTCAGGCGCTCCTCGATGTGCTTCTGGGTGTCGGCCAGAAATTTCTGGTGCTCGGCGGAGCCGGTAGCCAGCTCCTGCTCGATCTCCGCGTAACCGATGGGGTCGAGGTACTTGAGGGACAGGTCCTCCAGCTCCCACTTGAGCCGCTGCATGCCGAGACGGTGGGCGATGGGGGCGTAGATCTCCATGGTCTCCAGAGATTTTTCCTTCTGCTTGCGCTCCGGCTGGAACATCATGGTGCGCATGTTGTGCAGCCGGTCGCACAGCTTGATGAGGATGACCCGCACGTCCTTGGCCATGGCCATGAACATCTTGCGGAGGTTCTCCATCTGCTCGTCTTCCTTGGAGGTGTACTGCATCCGGGTCAGTTTGGTGACGCCCTCCACCAAATCGGCCACCGTGGCGCCGAAGCGCTTGGCGATGTCGTCGTGGGTGGACTCCGTGTCCTCGATGCAGTCGTGGAGCATGGCGGCGATGATGGAGTCCATGTCCAGCCCCAGCTCGGCCACGATCTCGGCCACGGCGATGGGGTGGGTGATATAGGGGGAGCCGTCCTTCCGCAGCTGTCCCCCGTGGTGCTCGTCGGCGTATTCAAAGGCGGCCCGCAGCCGGTTCACCTCGGCGTGAGGATTGGCGGCAAGGACCTTCTTTTCCAGCGCTTCGTATTGTTCACGGACAGAGTCCAACATAAAATTCCTCCCAAACGGCGTTCCGCCGTGTTCCGCCCGGACGGCCATTGCCCGGCGCGGGGCAATGGGCCGGTTCCGGTCAGCCCTTCAGATAGGTCCGGAGCTTTTTCATCAGCTCGGACTGCTCAAGATCCACCTTTTCGGCGGGCTTGTGGATGGTGACGCGCACCCGGTGCTCCCGCTGCTCGACTTGTATAAGCCCGCGCTCGTCCAGCACCTGAAAGCACACCATGGTGCGGCCCAGCGAGCGGTGGGCGGGGGTGGCCCGGGCGGCGGAGCGGACCAGCTGGTCCACCGGCCCGGCGGCGGGGCCGGCGGCACAGGTCCGCTGGAGCCAGCGCCAGAGATAGGCGAAGTCCTCCCGCTCCGGCAGGAGCATGGCGGCCTCCCGGGCGGACAGGGCGGAGCCGTCGCACAGGCGGCGGAACAGAGCCTGCTCCGTCTGGGCCCGGGTGGGGGCGGGGCGCAGGTCGCACAGCTGGAGCTGAAGCTCCCGGCGGCCGCGGTATTCGTTGATGTGGGGCGTAAAGACCAGATCCACCCGGTCCCCGGCGGCGACGCCGGAGGCCACGGTGTTGGCGGCGAAGAAAATGGCGTCGAAGGTGCGGCCGTCCCGCCGGACCTTCATTTTCAGGTGGCGGCCGCCGCCCACGTCGGCGCAGGACAGCACCACCGCCCCGGTGAGCCGGAACACCGGCTTGGGGTTGCCGGAGCCGAAGGGCTCCAGTAGGGCGAGGGCGTCCACCTCCTTGCAGGTGAGCAGGGAGCAGTCGTCGATGTCCACGTCCACGTCCAGCGAGGACACCATGGGCCGCCCGCCGGTGTACTCCGCCACCAGCTGGTCCATGGCCAGCTTGAAGGCGGGGATGTTTTCCTCCCGGATGGTAAAGCCCGCCGCCAGCTCATGCCCGCCGTAGCCCTCCAGCAGGGGGGCGCACTTTTCCAGTGCGGCGAAGAGGTTGAAGCCGCCGAAGGAGCGGCAGGAGCCTTTCCCCTTTCCGTGGTCAAGGCAGATCATGAAGGCGGGGCAGGAGTGCCGCTCCGCCAGACGGGAGGCCACAATGCCCACCACGCCCTGATGCCAGCCCTCTCCGGCCAGCACGATGGACGGCCCGGCAAGCTCCGGGTGCCGGGAGAGCATGTCGCAGCACGCCTCGAAAATATGCAGCTCGATGGCCTGACGCTCCCGGTTGAGCTGGCACAGGGCCTGAGCGAGGCGCTCGCCCTCGCCGGCGTCCCGGGTGAGGAGCAGCTCCAGCGCCACGCCGGCCCGCTCCATCCGTCCGGCGGCGTTGATCCGGGGGGCGAGGCCGTAGCCGATGCTGACGGCGGTGGGGGCGGCCTGATTGGGGCTGACCTCCCGCAGCAGCGCCCGCAGGCCCGGGCGGCGGGTGCGGGACAGCCCGGCAAGGCCCATCCGGACGATGGAGCGGTTCTCGTCGGTCAGGCGCATGACGTCGGCCACGGTGCCGATGGCGGCAAGCTCCACATAGCGCTCCAGCACCGCGGGGCGCTCTTCTTCCGGGGTGAGGGCCAGCGCCACCTTCAGCGCCACGCCCACCCCGGCAAGCTCCGGGAAAGGATAGGGGCAGTCCGCCCGGCGGGGATCCACCACCGCCACGGCGGCGGGGAGGGCGTCCTTGCAGTGATGGTGGTCGGTGATGACGGTGTCCATGCCAAGGGCCTTGGCATAGTCCACCTCGTCGGCGGCGGTGATACCGCAGTCCACGGTGACGATCAGGGCGACATTCTGGCGGTGCAGCCGATCCACGGCGGCCCGGTTCAGCCCGTAGCCCTCTTCAATGCGGTCCGGGATGTAGCTGACCACCCTGCCGCCCCGCTCCCGGAGAAATTCCGTGAGCAGACAGGTGGAGGTGATGCCGTCTACGTCGTAATCCCCGTAAACGGCAATGACTTCCCCGCCCTCCAGCGCCCGGCTGATGCGCGCGGCGGCCCGATCCATGTCCCGCATGAGAAACGGGTCATGGAGCAGCTCGGGGCCGTGGGCCAGAAACGCCCCGGCCTTTGCCGGGGTGTCCAGCCCGCGGGCGCACAGCACAGCGGCGCAGAGGGGGGACAAGCCCGCCAGCTCCATCTCACGCCGGGCGGCGGCAGAGCCGCCCGGGCGCAGATTCCACTGTTCATACTTCATAGTATTCAATTCCTCAAAATAAAAATTATCTTTTATTATAGCAAAAAGCCCTGTGAGTTGCAACTGTACGGCCGGAGAAATCTTTGTCAGAGCGGTGGCGCGTGTCCTGTAAAGGGAAGGATAATATGGCGGAGTTTATGGCGAAAACGCGGAAACAGGCGCGGGCCATTGGCCCGCGCCTGAGACTGTCAAAAAACCTCATAGAGTTTCGCCGCCGCAGCGGCGAAAAAAATAAAGTCTGTTTTCTGCCGCGACATGCGCGTGGCAGAAAACACTTCTCGCCCCGCAAACGTGCGAAATGGCCGCTGATGGCGGCCATTTCGTGCGCTGCGGCGGGGCGTAATCTTTATCGTCGAAAAAGGCTTTGCCTTTTTTGACGAACAAATTGATTCAGTTCCGCTTCACCCGGAGCATCCGGGAGGCGTTGAGGATGGCGATGACGGCCACGCCCACGTCGGCGAACACGGCCTCCCACATGGAGGCCACGCCGAAGGCGCCCAGCATGAGGAACAGGGCCTTGACCGCCAGCGCGAACACGATGTTTTCCCGGACGATGCGCAGGCACTTCCGGGCGATGTCCATGGCTTCGGTGAGCTTGGCGGGGTCGTCGTCCATGAGAACCACGTCGGCGGCCTCGATGGCGGCATCGGAGCCCATGCCGCCCATGGCGATGCCCACATCGGCCCGGCTCAGCACCGGCGCGTCGTTGACGCCGTCGCCCACATAGGCCAGCACGCCGTTGGCGCTCTTGCGGGCCAGCAGCTCTTCCAGCCGGTCCACCTTGTCGCCGGGGAGGAGCTGGGCGTGGACTTCGTCGAGGCCCAGCCTGGCGGCCACGGCCTCGCCCACGGCCTGACTGTCGCCGGTGAGCATGACGGTGCGGATGCCCCGGCGCTTCAGGTCGGAAATGGCGGCGGGGGCAGTGTCCTTCACCTGATCGGCGATGACGGCGCAGCCCAGATAGGCGCCGTCCCGGGCCACGTAGACCAGCGTGCCCACGTCGCCGCAGCGCTCAAAGGGGATGTTCTCCCGGACCATGAGCTTTTCGTTGCCGGCCAGCACCCGGACGCCGTCCACAAGACAGGAGATGCCGTGGCCGGGAATCTCCTGCACGTCGGCGACCCGGTCAGGGTCGATGTCCCGGCCCCACGCGCGGCGGAGGGACTGGGCGATGGGGTGGGAGGAGTGGCACTCGGCCAGCGCGGCGGTCTCCAGCAGGGTCTCGTTGGCCACGCCGCCGGAGGGGTAGAGAGCGGACAGCTCAAACACGCCCCGGGTGAGGGTGCCGGTTTTGTCAAAGACCACGGTCTCCGTTTTGGCCAGCAGCTCCAGATAGTTGCCGCCCTTCACCAGAATGCCCCGGGCGGACGCGCCGCCGATGCCGCCGAAGAAGGACAGGGGGATGGAGATGACCAGCGCGCAGGGGCAGGAGATGACCAGGAAGATGAGGGCGCGGTGGACCCAGACGGCCCACGCGCCGGTGATGAGGGAGGGGATCACGGCCAGCAGCACCGCGCCGATGACCACGGAGGGGGTGTAGTACCGGGCGAACTTGGTGATGAAGTTCTCCGCCTTGGCCTTTTTGGAGGAGGCGTTCTCCACCAGATCGAGGATCTTCGCCACGGTGGACTCGCCGAACTCCTTGGTGACCTGAATCTTCAGAAGGCCGGTGAGGTTGACGCAGCCGGACAGCAGCTCGTCGCCGGGGGCGGCGTCACGGGGGACGGACTCGCCGGTGAGGGCGGCGGTATCCAGCGAGGAGCTGCCCTCCAGCACCACGCCGTCCAGCGGGATCTTCTCGCCGGGGCGGACGACGATGACGTCGCCGATGGCGACCTCCTCGGGGTCTACCTGAACGATCTGGCCGTCTCGCTCCACATTGGCGCTGTCGGGCCGGATGTCCATGAGCTGGGAGATGGACTGCCGGGACTTGCCCACGGCGTAGCTCTGGAACAGCTCGCCCACCTGATAGAACAGCATGACGCCAACGGCCTCGGCGTATTCGCCCAGCACCAGCGCGCCCACGGTGGCCACGCACATCAGGAAGTTCTCGTCAAAGACCTGACCGTGGGCGATGTTCCGGACGGCCTTCCACAGCACGTCCCAGCCGACGATGAAATAAGGGATGAGGAACAGGGGCAGCCGCCACAGACCCTTCACAGGGATGAGCGCGGCCGCGATGAGCAGCACCGCCGCGGCGATGATGCGGATGAGCACTTTTTTCTGCTTTTTGGTCACAGTGGCACCTTCTTCCTTCCGAACAGGGGATCGCGGGCCGGACTTACAGCACGATCTCGCAGTCGGGCTCGACCTTCTTGCAGCACTTGACGACATCCTTCATGACGGCATCGATGTCGTCGGCCTCGATGGTGAGCTTCTGGGTCATGAAGCTGACGGTGGCGGCGGTGACGCCGGGGAGCCTGTTGATGGCGTCCTCCATCTTCTGAGCGCAGTTGGCACAATCCAGATCCACGAGCTTGAATACCTTTTTCATGTTGAAAACTTCCTTTCGATTGATTGTTGATTATTGTTTGGGTTGTTGACGGGCTCATTCACGCCTCGCCTGCTCACGACGCGCGGCTTTCGTCGTCGCAAAGTCCGTTTTGCTTTATTTTGCTCCACGCAAAATTCCGCACACTTCCTTGCTCCTCCTCCCCAAGTTGAACCCGCTTTGCTGGGCTTCAACTTGGTATGATCCGCGCTGCCTGTGGCGGCTCGGACGCTATTCCTTAATATGATCCATACCCTGCGCGATGATCTTGCGGACATGATCGTCGGACAGGGAGTAGAAAACGGTCTTGCCGTCCTTCCGGGGCTTGACCAGCCGGTTTGTCTTGAGGATGCGCAGCTGGTGGGAGACGGCGGACTGGGTCAGGCCCAGCAGCTGGGCGATGTCGCACACGCACAGCTCCGCTTCGAACAGGGCATACAGGATCTTGATGCGGGTGGAGTCGCCGAAGACCTTGAACAGCTCGGCCAGATCGTACAGCTCCTCGTCGTTGGGCATTTCCCGGAGCACCTGCTCCACGGTCTGCTCGTGAACGCACAGGAAGCCGCAGCGCTCCACGTCCTTTTCGGTATCAGCCATCGGGTGAGCCTCCTTTCAAAAACAAACATGTGAACATCTGCTCATACGTTAACACCGGGGCGGGGAAATGTCAAGAGGGAAGCTAAAAAATCGGAGCGTATTTTTCAATACGCTCCGATAAAAGGGAAAGCCTTTTTCAGCGAAGGGGCTTCGCCCCGCTGGATTTCGATTGATTCCGCCGTCCGGGGACGGCAGAACTCCGCAAAATGTCTGAATCGCCGGGCTGACAATGCGCTCCGGATCTGGCTTACGCGTCGTATCCGTCTGCCACAAGGTAGGCCACCACGGCGCAGTTCGACCCCAGATGGGTGCCGATGACGCAGCCGATGGAGTACGCCTCGTGGGCGTGGGGGCCGAAGCGCTCCTCCATGAGGGGGATGAACTGGCTGCAGAGGGTGTCGTCCCCGGAGTAGCCGTAGTAGACGGGCAGGCGGGGGTCCACGTGAATGTCGTCGCCCACCAGCTTGAGCATGGCGTTCAGGCTGCCCTTGGTGCCGATGCCCTTGCTCACAAGGCTCAGCTCGCCGTCCTTCAGGCAGATGATGGGCTTGACCCGCAGCAGGCCGCCCACGATGGCCGTCGAGGCGGGCAGGCGGCCGCCCTTGTGGAGGTTGTCCAGCGTGTCCACGATGCCGAACACCCGCCAGCGCTTCTTCACCCGCTCCAGTTCCTCCACGATCTCCGGGGCGGATTTGCCCTCTTCCCGGAGCTTTTCGCCCAGATCCAGGAGGGCACGGAGGACGATGATGGCCGCCTCCGAGTCGATGATGTAGATCTGGTCGTAGCCGCAGAGGTCGGCGGCGATGCGGGCGCTCTGCACCGTGCCGCTGAGCTTGGAGGACAGCAGCAGGCAGATCAGGCTGTCCCCCTGCTCCTTGGCCCTCTCAAAGTGGGTGAGAAATTCGTCGGGGGTGGGCTGGCTGGTGGTGGGCAGGGCCTTGGTCTCGCCCAGCATTTTGTAAAAGGTGGGGTGGTTGAGGTCGATGCCGTCCCGGTAGGCGTCGTCGCCGAAGATGACCTTCAGGGGAACGACGGCCAGCCCACGGCGGGCGGCCTCCTCAGGCAGAATGTCGGCGGTGCTGTCGGTCAAAAAACGTATGGCCATGGTGATCTCCTTTTCCGATGTGTAAATATGGGCGCGGTCAGGCTTTTTTGGCGGTCATGCTCCCGAAAAAGCGGCTGAGCTGCTCCAGCGAGTGGACAAGAACGTTCAGCTCCTCTTCGTTCAGCCCCTGGGCCACCCCGGCGATCATGTCGGCGTGGAACCGGCTGTGGAGCTGGTTGGCCTGCCCGCCCTTTTCCGTCAGGCGGATGCGGATGACCCGGCGGTCCCCCGGCTCCCCCCGGCGCTCCAGATAGCCCTTGCGCACCAGCGTGTTCACCGCGGCGGTCAGCGAGCTGACCCGGATGGACAGGGCGTCGGCAATGGCGGTCATGGTGTTGCGGGACTGGGCGGTGAGGTCGTTCACCGCCTCCAGCACGTGGAGCTCCTTCACCGACAGGTCGGCGGCCCCCACGTTGGACAGGGCCTGCTCCTCCCAGGCGAGGATCTTGTTGAAGATGTGGACGAAGAAGTCGTTGAGGTACTTTTCCTGTGCGTCGGTCATGTCGTCACTTCCTGCGTGGTTCTAATAATTCAAATTACAAATAGTTTGAACTTCGAAGATTATAACAGGAGCGGGGCGGCTTGTCAACAAAAAAGCGCGGCCTGCGCCGCGCTTTTTATTTGTCGAAAAAGGATCATATTTTTTTCGCCGCCGGGTTGGCGAAACTCTGCGAGGCTGTTCACCACGCTCGAATGCGGCACAAGCCGTGTTTTCCGGGGCGGAAAAATAACCTGTCAGGGGTTTGAACCATGGACGGGGAGGGGCGCGCCGTCCTCCGGCGTCCAGTGGGACAGAATGGTGCCATGCTTGACGGACACCACGGCGGTCTGTCCCAGAAACTCGTTGCTGACCCCAAGGGGGCAGTCGCAGGTGAACACGCCGTCCGTCAGGGGGTATTTCAGCCCGGTGAGGGTGACGCCCTCTGCTTTTTCCCCCCAAGCGAAGAGGGACAGCATTCCCCGGTGGCCGGGAGAGAAGGTCAGCGCGCCGCTGTGGACGGCGGAGAGGACGGCGTCCGGCCCGATGAGGAAGGGGGCGCAGCCCTGCCGGGCCATCCACGCCAGCAGCTGGAGGTTGCCGAGGGTGTGGTCCAGCCGCCCGCCCAGCCCGCCGTACAGCAGGAACCGGCGGCAGCCCCGGGCAAGGCCCTCCCGGACGGCCAGCATCATGTCGGTGTCGTCCTTTTCCGGCGGGTGGCGCACCACGTCCACCCCTTCGGGCACCTGGCCCAGCGAGTCGAAGTCGCCCACGGCCAGATGGGGGCGCAGGCCCCAGCGGGCCAGCTGGTCGAACCCGCCGTCAGCGGCGATGACGAAGGCGTCCGGGGCAATGGCGGGGCAGGTCTGTGCGCCGTAGTCCCCCGCGCCGAAGATGTAACAGGTTTTTGCCATGGTGTGCGCCTCCCGGAATTTGGTGTCTCCATCCTACGGCAAAGGGAGCGGGCTGTCAAGCGGGGAAGGGGATCAAAAAAGCGCCCGGCCCGGAGGGACGGGGCGCTTGGGGGGAGGTGAGGTCAGACAGACGGGACTGCGTTTGAATCATCAGGATCGGCATATCGAATGGATACAGTGAGCAGAGACTGCCGCTGCGCGCGCTGAAAAATGGCGCAGATCTTATCGACGTACTCGGTGAAGGGCTGATCCTGCCCGTGAGGAATGTTTCTGAAATGGAGCGGGCGGATGATGGTAAAATCGTCGCCCTTGTAGGGCATGCCCCACAGAATGTCCCACAGAGCGCTCAGATTTTCTCCGTAATCGTCGTCCCATTCCATCCTTGTCCGCATTTCCCGGTACAGATCGGAAATATATTTGCAGGCGGTAAAGTCGGGGGTGACGGAAATTGATTCGTTCATGCCTGACCTCCTGATGTAATCGCATAGAAAGTTTGGTAATGGTCGTATATGCTGTGCGACGGTCTTTGCGTATAGGAGTATAGTGTAAATAAAAAGGTGTATGTTTCTATGGAACAAATTAAAGAATGGTCAAAAAATTTCCCATCCGTTCAGATGGAGAAAAGGCCGTTTCAATGGCCCGGCGCGGGTGCGCCGTCACAAGTATTTTGGGTGACAAGGCCCGAACTCGCTTCCCGGCATCCCACGAATGGCGGAGCCATTCGCGGGAACCCTGCCTGTACCTCCGGATTTTATGTGCTCCGCACAGGTGGAGGCAGCGAGTTCGGAGCTGCATACCGTTCATTCCAGTTCAATGACTCGGCGCGGGTGCGCCGTCACAAGTGTTTTGGGTGACGAGGCTCGAACTCGCTTCCCGGCATCCCACGAATGGCGGAGCCATTCGCGGGAACCCTGCCTGTACCTCCGGATTTTATGTGC
>CAKUPH010000016.1 GCA_934675115.1 uncultured Oscillospiraceae bacterium
AGGGCCAGACCGTGAAGGTGGTCATCAGCATGGGCCCCAAGACCGAGATGGTCACGGTGCCGCCCTTCCTGAACATGGACATCAATCAGGCCAAGAGCGCCGCGGAGATGTACGGTCTCGTGGTGGAAAAGGTCGAAGAGTTCCCCAGCGACGAGTATGACGCGGGCAAGGTCATGTTCCAGAGCATCGCCAGCGGCCAGCAGGTGGAAAAGGGCACGAAGATCAGCTTCCAGATCAGTACCGGCCCCGCGGAGCAGCCCTCCGCCAGCCCGGAGCCTTCGGAGTCCGCCGATCCTCAGCCAAGCAATACCAGCACCGTCACGACGCAGAAGACCATCGAGGTCAGTCTGGAAGACTATATCTCCAAGGAGACGGTCCATCTGGTGGTAAAGGTAGGCGGAACGGTCAACTTTGACACCATGGTGAACACCATTCTGGGCACCCAGACGGTGCAGATCACCGGCTCCGGCAAGCAGACGGTGGAGATCATCGTGGACGGCGTCACGGTGGAGACCCGCACCGTGGACTTCACGGCATGACGCAGGGCCGCATCATCAAAGCCCTCAGCGGCTTCTACTACGTGGACGTAGGCGGCGAGACCGTCGCCTGCCGCGCCCGGGGAAAATTCCGCCACGCGAAGATCACGCCGCTGGTGGGCGATCTGGTAGAGATCACCCGGACGGAAGAAGGGGCGGGAATGGTGGACGCCATCGCCCCACGCCGCAGTGAGTTCCACCGCCCGGCGGTGGCGAACATCGACCAACTGGTCATCGTCGCCTCCGGCGCCACGCCGGTGACCGATCCCTTCCTTATTGACCGCATGACCGCCATCGCGCTGGCAAAAGGCTGCCCTTCGGTCATCTGCTTCAATAAGGTGGATCTCGACCGGGCGGAAAGCCTCTTTGATGTGTACCGGCAGGCCGGATTCCAGACGCTCCGGGTGAGCGCCGAGACCGGTGAAGGCATTGAGGAACTTAGAGCGGCAATTGCTGGGAATGTTTCTGCCTTTACAGGGAATTCCGGTGTCGGCAAGTCCAGCATCCTCAACGCGCTCTACCCGGATTTCGGGATCGAAACGGGAGAAGTCAGCGAAAAGCTGGGCCGCGGGCGGCACACCACCCGCCACGTGGAGCTGTTTCCCGCCGACGGCGGATTTATCGCCGATACCCCGGGATTTTCCTCCTTTGACGTGGAGGGCGAGATCGTCCGCAAGGAGGAGCTGGCCCCGGCCTTTCAGGAGTTTCGGCCCTATCTGGACCAATGCCGGTTCGTAGGCTGCTCCCACACAAAGGAAAAAGGCTGCGCCGTGCTGGCGGCGGTCAAAGCCGGCAGCATTGCGAAAAGCCGCCACGACAGCTATCTGCGCCTGTACCAGCAGGCAAAGGAATGGAAAGACTGGGAGCACTGACGCGCTCACCAAACAGCCCTCTTACTCATATACTGGGGTAACCGGTATGGGAAAGGGGGCTGTTTTTGTGATGCGGATCGTTGTCTTGAAGTCGCCGAAGATGCTGTGCCGATTTCTGCGGGCGGTGTTTCACATGGACTGAGCATATTCGTCCTGGGGCATACATATAGTCCTCATAGAATACGTGCAAGGAGAGGACGCTCTATGGATATGGAATTGCAGCATACGAAGCTGGGCGGATTCCGCCCGGTTTATGACAATCTCATTCGTCAGGAGGAAACACTGGAGAGCATCGTGCCGGACGCTCTGCCCGATATCGGCAGGATCGTGGAGACCTCCGGCACGGTGTTTCTCCGCCAGCGGGAGACGGTGGACGGCAGCGTTCGGGTGACAGGAACGGCCCGGACGGCGGTGCTCTATCTGCCCGAGGAGGGGGAGACGCCCTGCTGCCTGACGCTGAACATCCCGTTTCTGTGCAGCGGAGATCATCCCGCCATCCAGAGCGGCTGTCTGGCCCACGTGTCCGCCCGGGTCATCAGTGCCGACGCGCAGGTGCTCAACCCCAGAAAGATTCTGGCCCGGGTGGAGCTGGCGGTGGGGATGACCGCGTATCTCGAAGAGCAGGCGGAGCTGTGCTGCGGCGTGGAGTGCGGCGAAGGGGATGGGGTGCAGACACTCATCGAGACGCACAAGGACTTTATCGCGGTGGATGTGACGGAAAAGAACTTCAATTTTTCTGATGTGCTGCGTCTGCCGCCCTCCCGGGCCGCCATGGAGCAGCTGCTTTCCGCCCGGACGGAGCTCAGCTGCGCCGAGGCCAAGGTCATCGGAAAAAAGCTGGTGGTGAAGGGCGAAGCGGTGCTCACTGCGCTGTACATTGGTCAAGGCGGCGTGTGCTCCGCCCGGTTTGAGCTGCCGTTCTCCCAGATCATCGAAATCAAAACGGCAGGGGATGAGTGCGATATCTGGGCCGAAGCCGCCCTCACCGGCATGGAATGTACCATGCGGACGGAAAACGAGCTGGAAGTCAACTTCGACGTATTGCTTCAGGCAGTGGTGCGGCAGGAACGGGACGTTTCCACGCTGGCCGATCTTTACAGCGTGTCCCACCCGCTGGAGACGGAGCGGAAAAACGTCGCCCTGTGCCCGCTGGTGGAGCAGGGCGGACGGCGGCAGATTGCCCGGCAGTTCTGCCCCTGCGACGCTCCCGCCCGGCAGGTCATCCAGTGCACCCTGACCATCGGCGAGATCACGCAGGTTCCCTCCGGCGAAAACGCCATGGTCACGGCGAAGGCCTATGCGGACGTCCTCTACCTGAGCGAAGCCGGAGAGCTGTGCGCGGCATCCTACACCGTGCCCGCCAGCTGCGAGATCCCCATGCCGGAGAACAGCCGCTGTCTGTGCCGCTGCCGCCCGGCGGGGGAAGCGGCGGCCACCCCGGTCACAGGCGGGCTGGAGATCCGGTTCGAGGCGGAATTCATCTACCTCATCACCCGGAATGAGGAATATTCCTGTATTTCCGCCGTGCGGCCGGGCGAGGAGAGCGAGTGCGCCTGCGAGCGGCCCTCCGTGGTCATCCGGATGGTGGGAGAGGGCGAGCGGCTCTGGGACATCGCTAAGTGCTGCGGCTCCACGGTGGCCAACATCCAGACGGCCAACGCCATGACGACGGAGGAGGCACCCTGCGGTACGGTGCTGCTCATCCCGAGATGCAGATAAAAACGGAGACCCGGCGGCGCCTGCCGCCGGGATTTTCTTTTCGATACTCGTTTCGCTGGCATATTCCGAAGCTTATCCCCATAGGATGTAAGGAAAATGCGGCGAGGAGGAATTGCAGTGGAAAACCGCAAAATTTATGAGGACATCACCCTGCGGACCAACGGAGATATTTACATCGGCGTGGTCGGCCCGGTGCGCACGGGGAAGTCCACGTTTATCAAGCGCTTTATGGAGACTCTGGTGCTGCCGGAGATCGATAACGTTTATCGCCGCGACCGGGCCAGAGATGAACTGCCCCAGAGCGGCTCCGGAAGAGTGGTCATGACGGCGGAGCCGAAATTCGTCCCCGAGGAAGCGGTGGACATCACCATGGATAACGGCGCGGTGCTGTCGGTGCGGCTCATCGACTGCGTGGGCTACATGGTACCGGGAGCCATGGGGCAGACAGAGGGCGGTATGCCCCGGATGGTGACCACGCCATGGTTCGACCACGAGATTCCCATGACTCAGGCGGCGGAGCTGGGCACCCAGAAGGTCATTGCCGAGCACTCCACCATCGGCGTGGTGGTGACCACCGATGGCACCATTACCGACATTCCCCGGGAGGACTATGTGGAAGCGGAGGAGCGGGTCATCGACGAGCTGAAAACGCTGGGGAAGCCCTTCGTTGTGCTGCTCAACTCCGCCTATCCCCAGTCGGAGCAGGCCCAGAGCCTGCGCGCCGCCATCGCGGAGAAGTATGACGTGACCTGCCTTGCGGTCAACTGCCTGACGCTGGACGATGGAATGGTGAGCAGCATCATCAAGGGCGTGCTGTACGAATTCCCCATGAAGGAGCTGGACCTCTATCTTCCGGCGTGGGTGGACGCGCTGCCCTTCGAGCACCCAATCAAAAGCGGCCTGTTTTCCGTCATCCGGGAGGAAACGGCCCATTTGCGGCGGCTGCGGGATCTGACGCGGGCCGTGGAGGCCATGGGAGAACGGGAGGAGGTCAGCACCGCGTCCATCGGAAAGATGGACATGGGGACCGGCGTGGCCACCGCGACGCTGGAGGTGCCCCGAGCCCTGTTCTACGGCACGCTGTCTCAGCAGTGCGGCATGGAAATCACCGATGACGGCGACCTGATGAAGCTCATGACCGAGCTTGCCGCCATGAAATCCCGGTACGATAAGGTTGCGGCGGCGCTGGATCAGGTGGAGGCCACCGGTTACGGCATTGTGATCCCGGAGCCGGAGGAGATGGTGCTGGAGGAGCCGGAGATCGTCAAGCAGGGCGGCCGCTATGGCGTCCGGCTGAAGGCGTCCGCGCCGTCCATCCACATGATGAAGGCGGACATTCAGACCGAGGTCTCGCCCATCATGGGTTCGGAAAAGCAGTCGGAGGAAATGGTGGACTACCTGCTCCAGCAGTTTGAAGGAGATACGGGGAAGATCTGGGACTCCAATATTTTCGGCCGCTCCTTCCACGAGCTGGTGGGGGATGATCTCCAGAGCAAGCTCAAGCGGATGCCGGAGGACGCCCGGGAAAAGCTCCGTGAGACGCTCCAGCGGATCATCAACGAGGGCTCCGGCGGATTGATCTGCATTATTTTGTAAGAGGTACGCGCAGGCTGATGCCTGCGCGTTTCCTTTTTCAAAAATATATAACTGCTGTGATATAAGTTTTGCAAAAACTGCATTTGAAAAATCAAAGCGGCTGGAGTAGAATACAGCCAGAATATAACTCCGGCGATATTTCTTTTTGAAATTGCTGAAAAAAGGAGCGTGATGGCCTATGGATCTGACCCAGTTGCGATATTTCCAGACAGTAGCGAAAACAGGCAATGTATCGAAGGCGGCGGAGAAGCTTTTCGTGACTCAGCCGAACCTGAGCAAAAGCATAGCGCGGCTCGAAGAAGAGCTTGGCGTCCCGCTGTTCGAGCACCGGAAGGGCAAGATACTGCTCAACGAGTATGGACGGGTGTTTCTGGGCAGCGTGGAGCTGGCGTTCCACGAGCTTGCCAAGGGGACGCAGACCATTCAGCGGATGTACGAGACCAATCAGCACGTGCTGCGTCTCGGCTGCTGCGTGGACGACTTCCTGCCGGACATGCTTCGGGATTTCACCGTAAAGTATCCCGATGTGGGCCTGCGTCAGTTCAGCTGTCCTTACGACGATGTGGCGGACAAACTGCTGGATCAGTCAGCGGACATTATCATCAGCAACAGACCTCCCGAGAATGAGAACATCCGTTACCTGGAATTGGGGCGTCAGGATTACGTACTGCTGATGAATGCGAAACACCCGCTGGCCGGACGGGACGGTATCTGGCTGGACGACCTGCGGAACGAGAAATTTATCTGCGATTCCTCCCGAATGAACCTCAGCGAGTTAAAGGAGCTCTGCCTGAGCCGCGGGTTTGAGCCGGAGGTTGCCTACGAGGTGGAGAGTTCCGCTTTGATCTACCACCTGCTGCGGCTCAATTCCGGCGTGTCCTTTATGCCCATGCCCCAGCTGCTCAAGATCCGGCGGATATTCCCGGACAGCGCCGACGAGATCCATATGGCGTATATCATGGACGATATTCCCAAGGCAGTCATCGGTCTTGCATACCATAGGAGCTTTACCTTCAACCACGCGGCGAACTGCCTGCTGGAATATGTGCGGCAGTTTTTCAAGGATGAGGTACGTGAGCTGGAAGAACAGAATCTCATCCGGCATACCGACAAACCGGAAACAACCGCAGAACAATAAACCGAAAATACGACATCATGAAAGGAGTTTTGTAAGATGGCAGCAGACATTAAGGGAAAGGTGGCCGTCGTCACCGGCGGAGCCACTGGCATGGGCCGCGCGGCGGCGCTGGAGTTCGGCCGTCTGGGCGCGAAGGTAGCCGTCGTCACCGGCAGCAACGTGGCCGGCGGACAGGAGACCGTCCGCATGATCGAAGCGGAGGGCGGCGAGGCCGCATTCTTCCAGTGCAATATCACAAAGGAAGCCGACGTGGCCGCCATGATCGCCGCTGTGGTGGAGAAGTGGGGCCGTATCGATTGCGCCTTCAACAACGCGGGCGTCGGCCCCGACGGCGTGCGCATCCCCTATGGCCCGCTGACAGAGCTGTCCGAGGAGATCTGGGACAAGGTCATGAACGTCAACCTGAAGGGCACCTTCTTCTGTCTCAAGCATGAGATCATCCAGATGCGCAAGCAGGGCAAGGGCGCCATCGTCAACAATGCGTCTATCGGCGGCCTGCACATGGCCCCCAACTTCGGCGCTTACGGCCCGTCCAAGGCGGGCGTTGTGGCGCTGACCAAGCTGGCTGCTCTTGAAAACGCCCGGGACGGCATCCGGGTCAACGTCGTCTGCCCCGGCCCCACGCTGGGTACCGACCTGATGGCCAACACGCTGGCCTCCGA
The DNA here is from genome assembly GCA_934675115.1 of uncultured Oscillospiraceae bacterium. GTDB lineage: Bacteria > Bacillota > Clostridia > Oscillospirales > Oscillospiraceae > Enterenecus. Next base: position 6,524 of record CAKUPH010000016.1, read on the forward strand.
TCCCGGCGAGGAAGCCGCCCTCAAGGAGCATGTCATCCCCATGGGCAAGCTGGGTACCGCCGAGGACGTGGCCCGGGCCGTGGTCTGGCTCAGCTCCGACCTCTCCGGCCACACCACCGGTCAGACCCTGTCCGTGGACGGCGGCATGCACGCCAGATAACGGAGGGCGCGGCACATGGAGCAGATCAATTTTCCCAGCTATGACCTGACCGGCAAGCGGGCGCTGGTCACTGGCGCGGGCAGCGGCATCGGCCAGGCGGCGGCAGTCATTCTGGCCCATTACGGTGCGAAGGTCGCCGTATGCGACATCAGCCCCGAGCGGGCGGAGGAGACGGTGTCCGCCATCCGCGCCGCCGGCGGCGAAGCTATCCCGGCCTGCGGCGATGTGTCCAACGCGGCCAGCGTGGCACAGATCTTCGGCATCGTAGACGAAGCTTTCGGCGGGCTGGACGTGCTCATCTCCAACGCGGGTATCGGCGGCGATGTGCTGCCCATTCTGGAGCAGTCCGAACAGGCATGGGATGCGGTGCTGTCCGTCAACCTGAAGGGGGCGTTCCTCTGCGGCCGTCAGGCGGCGGAGCGGATGATCCGGCAGGGGAAGGGCGGACGGATCATCTTTACCTCGTCCATTGCCGCCTACGAGGGCGGCGGGTTCCATGGCCCATACGGTGCGGCCAAGGGCGGGCTGTGTACGCTGGTGCGCACCATGGCCCACGAGTGGGCGCCCCATAAGATCACCGTCAACGCGGTGTGCCCCGGCCTGACCGCTACCGCCATCAACCGGGAGATTTCCGACGATCCGGAGCTGAAGGCGCAGTTCCTGGCAAAGATCCCGCTGGGCCGCATGGCCAAGCCGGAGGAGATCGCGTCCCTGATGCTTTATCTGGCCACCGACGCGGCGGCCTTTATCACCGGAACATCCATCATCGCCGACGGCGGCGCTACCATCGGCGGCTGATGCCGGATACACAGAGGAAGGTGCAGAACAGTGAGAGAAAATCGTTATCCCCATGTGTTTCAGCCGCTGACCGTCCGCGGCGTGACCCTGAAAAACCGACTCCAGTACGCCCCTACCGTGGTGCTCAAGTGCACGCCGGACGGGCAGGTGGGGCAGGAGATGCTGGACTTTATGGCGTGGCAGGCGTCTACCGGCGCGGCCTACATCACCGTCGGTGATACGCCGGTGACCCATGACGAAAATTCCGCGTGGCTGTGTGAGATGAATGTCAACTCCGACGACTGCATCCACGGGATGCACGCGCTGGTGGAGACGGCCCGGAACAACGGCGCGGAGCTGTCGGTGGAGCTGGCCTACGCCGGGCGGGGCAACCGTCCCAATGCCGACGGCAGCCCCACGGCGGTGGTGTCCGCCGAGCGGCCGGTGTCCCCGGAGTTGAACAACCTGCGCACCATGGACCGCAATGACATGGATTACATGCGGGACCGCTATGTGGACTGCGCCGTACGCTGCCAGAAGGCGGGCTTCCGGATCATCATGCTCCACTGCGCCCACAACAATTTCCTCGCTCAGTGGCTGTCCCCGGACTCCAACGTCCGCACCGATGAGTACGGCGGAACGCCGGAGAACCGCCGCCGCTACCCGCTGGAGGTGCTTAAAGCCGTCCGTGACGCAGTTGGGCCGAATATGGTCATCGAAATGCGTGTGTGCGCCACCGAGGACACCCCCGGCGGACTGGAGCTGGAGGAGTCGCTGGACTTCATGGAAGCCGCGCAGGAGTATGTGGACATCATCCATGTGTCCCGAGGCAACGTCTTCACGCTGGCGGGAACGTACACCATCCCCACCTACTTCAAGGGCCGTCAGTTGAACGTAGCCTTTGCCGCCGAGGCAAAGAAGCGGCTCCACGTCCCGGTGTGCGTGGTGGGCAACATCACTTCGCTGGAGGAGGCGGAAGAGATCATCGCCTCCGGCAAGGCCGACATCGTGGCCATGGCCAAATCCTACATGGCGGACGGCGATCTGGTGCGCAAATCCCTGAACGGCTGCGCCGATCAGGTGCGCCCCTGCACCCGCTGCGACCTGTGCGGCAACGCCAACACCTATGGCACGTCCATGCGCTGCGCCATCAACCCCCGGCTGGGCGAAACGGGGGAGATCGAGCCCGCGCCGGTGAAGAAAAAGGTTATGGTCATCGGCGGCGGCCCTGGCGGCATGATGGCCGCCCAGACGCTGGTCGCCCGGGGCCACGACGTAACCTTATACGAGAAGCAGGACAAGCTGGGCGGCCTGCTCAACGACGCTACCCAACTGCCCTTCAAGGGTTATATGCGCAACTATCTGGCGTGGGACATCAGAACGACCATGGCCTGCGGCGCAAAGATCTGCCTGAACACCGAGGTCACCGAGGATCTGGTAGCGCGGGAAAACCCGGACGCCGTCATCGTGGCCACCGGCTCCAACTACCTCAAGCCGCCCATCCCCGGCATGGATCACCCCACGGTCAAGGCAGTCCGGGACGTGGACGGGAAGACTGTGGACGTGGGCGGTACCGTGGTGGTGTGCGGCGCGGGCCTGTCCGGCGTGGAGTGTGCGCTGGCGCTGGCACAGGAGGGCAAGCAGGTCACCGTTATCGACATGATCCCGGCGGAGGATTTCTGCGCCACCATGCCCATCTTCAACAAGGCCGACCTCTTTGACCAGCTGGAAAAGGGCGGAGTCAAGCTCGTCGGCGGCGTGAAGATCAAAGCCTTTACAGATACTGGGGTAGAAGCTGTTGACGCGGACGGAAATTATGTTCTCTTCCCTGCGGATGCCTACGTGAACGCGCTGGGCGTCACACCGGAGAACAAGCTGGGCTTCGCGCTGATGCAGAAGTACGGCACCGACATTTACATGATCGGCGACTGCGCCGGTAAGGGCCGCAACTACATGGATGCCAATCAGGAAGGCTACCACGCGGCTATGCGGATCTGATCAAAAAGCAAAAGGAAAGCGGGCATTTCGCCCGCTTTCCTTTTGCCTTTACACTTCGCTTTCCATCAGTTTTCTAAGTCCATCCCGGTCAAGGAGGGCGACGGAACGGTAGCCAAGTTCCACCAGTTCTTCCCGGGAAAGCTCCCCCAGCACCCGGCTCACCGTCACCCGGGTAACGCCCACAGCCTGCCCGATCTCCTCATGGGTGCAGGAAATGGGGGAGCCATCCCGTTCCGCTGGGTAGGACAGCAGGTAACGGACTATCCGCTGCCGGGCAGGGAGGGCGGAGCTGTCCACGTGGCCGGACAGCATCCGAACCGTCCGGGCCAGATATTGCAGCATTGGCATGGCAAGCTCCGGGTGGCGGCTGAACAGGCCATTGAGTTGCTCCCGGTCCACTGTATACACCACACAGGGAGTGACGGCCATGGCGGAGGTCACCCGCGGGCATTCGTCGAAAAATGACGCCTCGCCCATGAGGTCGCCGGGTCGGTGAATGGTGAGCACCCGCTCCTCGCCGGACTGGGTGCTGATGAAGCTCCGGGCCGTGCCGGAGGAGAGATAGTAGATGTATTCCGGGTACGTTCCCTGCAAATAGATGAACTGCCCGGCGGTATAGCGGCGGGGCTGACGGCCCTCAGCCAGTACGCTCCAATCCAAAATTCACGCCTCCCCGCAAAAATTTTCTTAATTGTATCACAGGTTACATTCTTGATGCAAGACTTCTGTCATACTTGGCTCATCAAAAGCGACAACATGGAATATGAGGAGGAATCATCCATGGGAATGACTATGACCCAGAAAATTCTGGCGCGGTCCGCGGGACTGGATCACGTCTCCGCCGGACAGCTCATTGAGGGTCGGCTGGATCTGGTGCTGGGCAATGACATCACCACGCCGGTGGCCATTACGGAGTTCAACAAGGCCGGGCTGTCCTCTGTGTTCGATAAGGACCGGATCGCTATCGTGCTGGACCACTCCACCCCCTGTAAGGACATCAAGTCCGCGCAGCTGTGCGCGGTGTGCCGCGACTTCGCGAAGCACTACCACATCACCCACTTCTACGACGTGGGCCAGATGGGCGTGGAGCACGCCCTCATCCCGGAGAAGGGCCTTGCCGCCCCCGGCGAGGTCATCATCGGTGCCGACTCCCATACCTGCACTTACGGCGCGCTGGGCGCCTTCTCCACCGGTGTCGGTTCCACCGATATGGCGGCGGGCATGGCCACCGGCCTTGCGTGGTTCAAGGTGCCCCAGGCCATCAAGGTCAATCTGGTGGGCAAGCTGGGCAAATTCGTCAGCGGAAAGGATCTGGTGCTCCACCTCATCGGCATGATTGGGGTGGACGGCGCGCTGTACCAGTCGCTGGAGTTCACCGGGGAGGGCGTCGCGTCCCTTGAGATGGACGACCGCTTCACCATCTGCAACATGGCCATCGAGGCCGGCGCCAAGAATGGCATCTTCCCCGTGGATGACAAGACCATCGCCTATCTGAAGGGCCGGGTGGACCGTGAGTACACGGCCTTTACCGCGGACGACGACGCGCAGTACGCGCGGGAGATCACCATCGACCTGTCTGCCCTCCGCCCCACGGTGGCACTGCCCCATCTGCCCTCCAACACCAAGACGGTGGACGAGGTGGCGGGCAAGCCCATCCAACAGGTGGTCATCGGCTCCTGCACCAACGGCCGCCTGAAGGATCTGCGGGAGGCCGCCGCCATTCTCCGGGGCAAAAAGGTGGCCGACGGCGTGCGCTGCATCGTCATCCCCGCCACCCAGCAGATCTATCTGGACGCCATGAACGAGGGCCTGATCGCCGACTTCATCAACGCCGGCGCGGCGGTGTCCACCCCCACCTGCGGCCCCTGTCTCGGCGGTCACATGGGCGTTCTGAGCGACAACGAGTGGGCCATCTCCACCACCAACCGCAACTTCGTGGGCCGCATGGGCCCCACAAGCTCCATGATCATTCTGGCAAGCCCCGCCGTGGCGGCGGCTTCCGCCATCACCGGCGTCGTCACTGACCCGGCCGCTGTCTGAGGAGGGTTATGCAATGAAGGTCTATAAATACGGCGACAACGTGGATACCGACGTTATCATTCCCGCCCGGTATCTGAACGCCCCCGACGAGAAATCTCTGGCGTCCCACTGCATGGAGGACATCGATGCCGGGTTCGCCGGCTCTGTGGAGTCGGGCGACATCGTGGTGGGCGGCAGCAACTTCGGCTGCGGCTCCTCCCGGGAGCACGCGCCTCTGGCCATCAAGGCCTGCGGCGTCAAGTGCGTCATCGCCAAGAGCTTTGCCCGCATTTTCTACCGCAACGCAATCAACATCGGCTTCCCCATCATGGAGTGTCCCGAAGCCGTGGACGGCATCTCCGCCGGGGATCAGGTGTCCGTGGACTTCAATACCGGCGTCATCGTCAACGAGACCACCGGGCAGACGTTTCAGGCCGCGCCCTTCCCGGAGTTTGTCAACGGCATCATCGAAAACGGCGGCCTGCTGAAGAGCCTGAAAGCGAGAGGGATTGCGAAATGAAGTTCAAGATTGCATTGATCCGGGGCGACGGCATCGGCCCGGAGATCGTCAACGAAACGGTCGGCGTCATCAACAAGGTAGGGGAGCGGTTCGGCCACACCTTTGAGTACGTGGACGTGCTGCTGGGCGGCTGCGCCACCGACGCGGTGGGCAAGAGCTACCCCGACGGCACGGCGGAACTGTGCAGGAACTGCGACGCCGTACTTCTGGGCGCTGTGGGCGGCCCCAAGTGGGGCAGTGACAAGCCCGCCGAGCAGCGGCCTGAAACGGCGCTGTTGGCCATCCGGAAGGATCTGGGCCTGTACGCCAATCTGCGTCCCGCCGCCCTGCGTCCCGCGCTGGCGGACGCCTGCCCGCTGAAAAAGGAGACCGCCGAAAAGGGCATCGACCTGATGATGGTCCGGGAGCTGACCGGCGGCATCTACTTCGGCAAGCGCGATCGCTACGACACGCCGGACCGGGGGGTGGAGTGTACCGACCTGATGGCTTACTCCGAAATGGAGATCGAGCGCATCGGCCGCCGCGCCTTTGAAATGGCCCGGCTGCGCCGGAAAAAGGTGTCCAGCGTGGACAAGGCCAACGTGCTGGAGACCAGCCGCCTGTGGCGCTCCGTCATGCACCGTCTGGCGGAGGAATACCCCGACGTGGCCTACGAGGACGTGCTGGTGGACAACTGCGCCATGCAGATCGTCCGGGACCCCGGCCAGTTTGACGTTGTCGTAACGGAGAACATGTTCGGCGACATTCTCTCCGATGAGGCGTCTATGGTCACCGGCTCCATCGGCCTGCTGCCCTCCGCCTCCATGGGCGACGGGGCTCCCGCTCTGTACGAGCCTATCCACGGCTCCGCTCCCGACATCGCCGGACAGGACAAGGCCAACCCCATCGCCACCATTCTGTCCGCGGCCATGATGTTCCGCTATTCCTTCAAGCTGGCCGCCGAGGCCAACACCATCGAGGCCGCCGTGGACAAGGCTCTGGCCGACGGCTGGCGCACCGCCGACATCGCCAAGCCGGGGGAGACCGTCATCGGCACCCGGAAGATGGGCCAGGTCATCCGGGACAACATCTGAATCTAAACCCCAAAACCTCCGCGGAGCATTTCTGTGGAGGTTTTTCTTTACAAGAAGCGCATCGGCAGAGTATAATAAATCAAATAATCGGAAAGGGGCGGCATAACAATGATCCTGGCCATCGACATTGGAAATACCAGCACCACCATCGGACTGTTTGACGAAAAAGGCAGGCTGGAATTTCTGTCCGAGCTGGAAACAGACAAGAAAAAAACGCAGGATCAGTGCTGCATTGACCTTCTGGGCGTGTTTCAGCTTTATCTGGCCGACATCGGCGCGGTAAAGGGCACGATCTTATCCAGCGTGGTACCGCCAATCACAGAAAACATGGCCGCAGCCATTGCCCGGCTCACAGGGCGGCGGCCGCTGGTCGTCGGCCCGGGGCTGAAAACCGGAATGAACATCAAGGCCGACGTCCACAACCAGCTGGGCAGCGACATCGTGGCGTCCTCGGTGGCCGCGGTGTCCAAGTATCCCTCGCCCATTATCGTGATCAATCTGGGCACAGCCATGACGTTTTCCTATCTGAGCAGCAACTCCTACGAGGGCTGTGCCATCGCGCCCGGAATCCGGTTGGCGCTGGAGGCGCTGTCTGAACGGGCGGCCCAGCTGCCCCATATTTCACTGGAAGGGCCGGTAAATCCGCTGGGCCGGAACACCGTGGACGCCATGCGGGCCGGAGTCATTCTCGGCAGCGCCGGGACGGTAGACGCCATGATCGAACGGATGGAGGAAGCCGCCGGCGCGGCGGCCCAGACCATCGTGGCCACCGGCTATGGTTCAGCTCAGCTACTGCGCCACTGCCGCCATGAGATCCGGCTGGATCACAACCTGCTCATGGATGGCCTGTTCCTGCTCTACCAGAAAAATACTGCCACGAATCGGAAAAAATGAGACAAGACGCCTGCCTTTTCTGAAAGGCAGGCGTCTTTTTGCCCGAAAAACCCCGTTTTTGCAATTTTAGCTTGTCATAAATGCAAAAATATCAAAATCCGCCGTCTTGCACTTGCATTTTTGCAAGTCGATGGATATAATATGGCAGAAGAATGTTTATTGTTTGACTGATTGATCTGGAGGGAACCGTTGTGAAAGAACTGTCAAAACTGGCTCAAAATGTTCAGGCATCCACCACGCTGGCTATCGACGCCCTTGCCAAGCAGATGAAGGCCGACGGCATCGACGTTGTGGGCTTCGGTGCCGGGGAACCTGATTTCAATACGCCCGAGCATATCAAGCAGGCGGCCATCGACGCGATCCATGACGACTTCACCAAATATACTCCGTCCTCCGGCATCCTCCCCCTGAAGGAAGCGGTGTGCAAGCGGATGGAGGAGGACTGCGGCCTGCATTACGAGCCCTCCCAGGTGGTCGTCGCCAGCGGTGCCAAGCACAATGTGTATATCGCTCTCCGGGCGATGATCGATCCGGGCGATGAGGTCATTCTCCCGGCTCCGTACTGGGTCAGCTATCTTGAGATGATCAAGATGGTGGGCGCGCAGCCGGTGGTCGTGACCGCAGCCGAGGCCGCGAACTTCAAGATGACGGCGGAGCAGTTGGAGGCCGCCATCACCGGCAAGACCAAGTGCATGATCCTCAACAACCCCTCCAACCCCACCGGTATGGTGTATAGCAGGGAAGAGCTGGAGGCCATCGCCGCCGTGTGCGTCAAGCACGGGATCTACGTCATTGCCGACGAGATCTACTACGGCCTTCTCTATGACGGGGTGCAGTTCACCTCCTTTCCCAGCCTGAGCGACGAAGTCAAGGATTTGACCATCCTCATCAACGGCGTCTCCAAGTCCTACGCCATGACCGGCTGGCGGGTGGGCTTTGCCTGCGCCAACAACACCATCGCCAAGGTCATGAGCAACTTCCTGAGCCACTCCACCGGCGCTCCGTCCTCCATTTCCCAGAAGGCAGCCGTTGCAGCCCTTGATGGTCCTCAGGGTGAGGTCGAGACCATGCGTCAGGCCTTTGAGAAGCGCCGCAACTACATCGTGGACCGCATCAACGCCATCGACGGCGTGAGCTGCATCAAGCCCGAGGGCGCGTTCTACGTCATGATGAGCATCGAAAAGCTTATTGGCCGCACCCTCCACGGCCAGTTGATCGAAAACTCCGACGACTTCTGCTCCGCGTTCCTCCAGCACGGCCTTGTGGCCACCGTGCCCGGCTCCGGCTTCGGCGCGCCCAACTATGTGCGCTGGTCCTATGCCACGTCTATGGAGAATATCCGGAAGGGCATGGACCGGCTGGAAGACTTTTTAAAGTAATTCCCGAAAATTCGACAGCTTTTTTACCCCGACCTCTTGCATTTGATGCCCCGATTGGGTATACTGATTTTGTCTTTGACAATTTTGTTACGGTAAGGAGGTCATTTTCAATGGCTAAGATCACCAAGGATACTGTGATTGGCGATATTCTGGACATTGCGCCCAACACCGCGCCCATCTTCCTGTCCATCGGCATGCACTGCCTGGGCTGCCCCTCTTCCCGTGGGGAGACCGTGGAGCAGGCCTGCATGGTCCACGGCGTTGACGTCGAGGCACTGCTGGCCGAGCTGAACGCCAACATCGACTGATTTTTCGTCACCCGGAAAAGAGCGGCTCAGCCCGCTCTTTTCTTTTTTGGAGGTCTGTATGGAACTGATTCTGACCCCGCGTCTGGAAACGGTGGCCCGGCTGGTGCCGCCCGGCGTGCGCTTTGCGGACATCGGGACGGATCACGCCTATCTGCCGGCAAAGCTCCTGCTGGACGGGACGATCGACCGCGCCATCGCCGCCGACCTGCGGGAGGGGCCGCTGTCCCGGGCGCGTGAGACGGCGAGGCAGTACGGCGTGGAGGACAAAGTGTCCTTCCGGCTGTGCGACGGTCTGTCCGGTATCGAATGCGACGAAACTGACGCCATCGCCATTGCGGGCATGGGCGGCGAGACCATCGCCGCCATTCTGGCCGCCGCACCGTGGACAAAAGAACATAAAACGCTGCTGCTCCAGCCCATGACGTCCTTCCACGACCTCCGGGGCTGGCTCCGGGATAACGGCTATGAGATCCACCGGGAGCACATCGCTCGGGAGGGGAACCGGCTTTACAGCGTCATGGAGGTGCGGGGCGGCGAAATGCCGCCGCTGACCCCGGCGGAGCTGTGGGCGGGAAAGCAATCGGACGACCCGCTGCGCCCGGCCTATCTCGACCTGATGACGGCAAAAGCATTCCGGGTGCTCAATGGGCTGAATGCGGCCCAGACCCGGGATGAAGCGCAGATCGTCCGGATGGAGAAAGTGCTGTCCGGGTTGACTGCCATGAGAAAGGAGTATCCCTAATGACGACAGTGCAGAATATTTTCGATATGCTTCAGGAAAAAGCTCCTTTCGAGCTTCAGCTGGGCTTTGACAACGCCGGTTTTCTGGTGGGGCACCACGACGCGCCGGTGGAGCGGGTGCTGGTGGCGCTGGACATCACCGAGCAGGTAGCTGCCGAGGCGAAGGCGCTGGGCTGCCAGCTCATTGTCTCCCACCACCCCGTGATCTGGGGCGGAGCCAAGACCATCACCGACCAGACAGTTATGGGCCGCAAGCTGCTGGCGCTGGTGGAGAATAATCTCGCCGCTATCTGTGCCCACACCAATCTGGATGCGGTGGCGGACGGCGTCAACGACGCGCTGGCCCGCCGTCTTGGACTTTCGGACATCGGCCAGCTCAAGCAGGACGGCGTGGACGGGCAGGGAAGGCCCTACGGCATCGGCCGGGTAGGCGTGGTGCAGGAGCAGTCCCTTCAGGATTTTGCCCTGTTCGTCAAGCGTGAACTCGGCGCCAACGGCGTCCGCCTTGTGGACGGCGGAAAGCCGGTGCATAAAGTGGCCGTAGGCGGCGGAGCCTGCGCCGATATGATGATCGACGCGATGGATCACGGGTGCGACACCTTTGTGACCTCCGACGTGAAGTATGACGGCTTTCTCGATGCAAAGGCTGCGGGGATGAACCTCATCGACGCGGGCCACTATCCCACGGAAAATGTGGTCTGTCCCGTGCTCCGGGACTGGCTCCGGGCCGCGTTCCCGGAGCTGAGCGTCAGCATTTCCGAGGTCCATCACGAGGTATTCACCTATCTCTGAGCCGCCCGGGCGCAGAAAACCGTGACAACCTCTTGCCAAGGGAAGAGAATGGTGCTATACTATTAGCGCATTTTTTAGCCTGAGAGAGGGCATTTACCATTCAACGAAGGGAACGATACACCTATGTCCGGACATTCCAAGTGGCATAATATCCAGAAGACTAAGGGCGCGGCGGACGCCAAGCGCTCTGCGGCGTTCACCAAGATCGCCAAGGAGATCATCGTGGCCGTCAAGACCGGCGGCTCCGGCGATCCGGCCAACAACTCCCGTCTGGCCACCGTCATCGCCAAGGCCCGCGCGGCCAATATGCCCAACGACAACATCAAGCGCACCATTGAAAAGGCTCTGGGCGCGGGCAACAGCGACAACTACGAGTCCGTCACCTACGAGGGGTACGGCCCCGGCGGCGTGGCCGTCATCGTGGAGGCTCTGACCGACAACCGCCAGCGCACCGCCCCCAGCGTCCGCCACATCTTCGATAAGTACGGCGGGAATCTGGGCGCTTCCGGCTGCGTGTCCTGGTCCTTCGACCAGAAGGGCGTTCTGGTCATCGAGCGCGAGGATCTGGACGAGGACGCCGTCATGATGGACGCGCTGGACAGCGGTGCCGCCGACTTCGAGGCGGAGGACGAGGTCTTCACTGTCTACACCGATCCGGACGACTTCGCCTCCGTGCTGGGCGCGCTGGAGGAGAAGGGCTATACCTTCCTGTCCGCCCGTGTGGAGATGGTTCCCCAGAACTATGTTGCCCTCACCTCCGAGGAGGACATCAAGAACATGGAGAAGCTCATCGACCTCATGGAGGATGATGATGACGTCCAGAACGTCTGGCACAACTGGGACCAGGAATGATTGAACTTTTCCAGCAGAAAGCAAGCTGATTTTCAAGGAAACAAGGGATTTTCGCAACTTATGAGTTTTCGGCCGCGACATACATCGAATCTGTTGTGACATACGCCCATCCTCCGATTGCGACATGCAAAAGGAGAAATTCTGAGAAATAAGCAAAAAATCGGTACTGCCGTGAAGGCAGTACCGATTTTTGTTTATTGGCCTTTTCAGAACAGCGTTTCCTCATCCTCGGAAAACAGCTTGTCATTGATGTCGAACAGGCTGACGTTATGCACCAGCCCGTACATGATGATGGTATCCCGCCGGATCTTGGGGTAGAGCTGCGCAAATCCGCACAGCTTCAGCAGGTCCTGCGTCTCCTCCAGCGTGGCGCTCAGCCCGTAGCAGAGACAGATCAGGCGGCTTCTAGATGGATTCCTTCGGCCTGCGAAGATCTGGTGGAGGTAGATCTCGCTCATGCCGGACTGCTTGGCCAGCACGGCTTTGGAAATACTCCGTTTTTCAAACAGACGGTTCAGGATCTCCGGCACGCTTTCGTTGCTGAAATGCTCCTGATGGTCCGAAAGAAATTCATTCAAGTTTGAGGAATCCATCAATTCCTGCTGAAGATCATCCGTATCTTTCTCTCTCAAATCAAAACGCCGCCTTTACAAAGGTGGGACTTATCCCGTATAATATTCCTAATAATTTTACAGTTTTCAAATTGCAAAAGCAATATGCCGGCTGCATAGGGTGTGTGAATATATGGATATATACAGTGGCCTTCTGGCCGCCGTGGACAAAGAATACGATACGGTCCGGGTCCTGAAGAAAAGCGAACGGGGCATGGTGTCCGCAGTGCGCCATAGGCAGAGCGGGACGCGGTACGTGTTCCGGAGATTTGCGGGAAACGGCGAGGTGTATCGGAAACTGCTGACCGTTTCCTGTCCCAATCTGCCGAAAATATTCGAGGTCGGCGAAGCGGACGGTGAGACTGTTGTTCTGGAGGAGTACATACAGGGCGATACGCTGGCCTATCTGCTGACCGGGGACGTTCTGGACGCAAAAACAGCCAAAAGCGTTGCGAGGCAGGTCTGCTCCGCCCTGTGGACGCTCCACTCCATGGGCGTGGTACATCGGGACATAAAGCCTGAAAACGTGATGCTGCGGGGCAGGGAAGCGGTGCTGATCGACTTCGACGCTTCCCGGGTCTTCAAGCGTGAGCAGGGAAACGACACGCAGGTCTTAGGAACAACGGGCTACGCCGCACCGGAGCAGTACGGTATCTCCCAGTCGGACAGCCGGGCGGACATCTATTCTCTGGGAGTACTGCTGAACATCATGCTGACCGGCCAGCATCCGTCCAGAGAGTTGGCAACAGGGAGGATGGGCCGCATCGTCCAGAAGTGCACCATGATGAATCCCCAAAAACGCTACAAAGATGTCCTGCACCTGATGGAGTCACTTTGAGAGGAGAAGATCCCGTGAGCAAAAAATGCATCAACTGCGGTGCGGAGCTTGCCGACAGCGCGTCGTTCTGCCCTCACTGCGAGACGGATCAGGGAAAAAGGCAGACTGTCCGTCAGCCGCGCCTGTGGCGAAAAAAACTGTTTGTTTCAGTGGTCGTTATTGTCGTGTTGGCGGCGGCAGCACAGGCGGCCGCGCTGATCTATAGCCGAACCCGCGGACCCATGACCTACGAGGGCGGTGCGCAGGTGAAATATACCGACCGTGATGGAACTTACAGCTTACAGCTCAGCTTTGACCACAGCAAAACCGTCGCGCGGGAAGCGCAGGACGGCGCGGTCGCCACGGCAGGGATCAACGATCTCTTCGCCATGCCGTCGCAGCTGACAATCTACGACGAAAAGACCGGCGCCGACGCTCAGAACGCCTTCTTTGAAAAAGTAGAAAGCTGCACCGCCGAGACAATCCCGGAGGAGGGAAGCCGCGCGATGACCGTCACCCCAGAGCCCGCCGCAGACCCGGTATTTCCAGACGCCGCCCGGGTGGCTCACGTCAACTACAGCGGAGACTGCGGCACCAACGAGATCCGTTGGACGATTCGCATGAAAAACGGGGACACCATCATCCTGAAGCAAACGCTCAGCGTGACGCTGCTGGAAACGGTCGAATACTCGCCGGAAAACGCGCAGATGGATACGCTGGAAGAGCTGAAAGCACTGCTGAAGCAGATCGGCGCCGAAGTCAGTTCGGATACCATCGTGGACATTTATCTGCCGCCGGTCACATACGACGGAAGCGTGGACATCTCCGGTCGTACTGTCAATCTGTACGGCGGGACGGACGGCGATAACCGGACGACCTTTACCCGGACGCTGACCATGAGGGACATGCCCAGCACAGCCACCATCACAGGCATTGACTTCACCGGCACCGGCGGAACCGGGATCCGCTCCACAGTCACGATAGAGGTGCGGGAATGCACGTTCAGCGGCTGGGACATCGGCATAGAGGCCGCCGCCGGCGCGTGGGTGACCCCTATCAAATGTATGTTTTCCGGCAACGACATCGGATTCCAGTTCAATTCCTCAATGTGCCAAGGGAGAAATCACACCTTCTTCGGAAACATTTTTGCCGAAAACGGCACCGCCGTACTGCTCTCCCGCATTCCGGGAAACAGCCTTATCTACTTCACCAACTGTCAGTTTTCCAGAAATGAGACAGACATCGACAACCGGACGCAGGCCCCCATCGACATCGACGGCGCGATATTCGGGTGAGCGGTGTCCCACGACGGCAATCCTGTCCGGCGATCACCGCGAAAAGGAGAGCGATGGAGCGTCGTATAACATAAAATAAAAAGGTATCCAATATCCAAAAGCAAAATCTGCCGATTTGCACGAAAAAGTTCATAAGTTAGTTGCCAAACATTTCACAATATGCTATAATGATTTTTGGCGGAATGTGTGCTATATTTAATTACAGTGAACAGACCGTGAACATCCACTAATAAAAATTTATTGGAGGTATACATCATGAGCTATCCTGTTGTTGTGGCCTACGGCCGCACCCCCTGCTGCCGCGCCCGCAAGGGCGGCCTGGCCGACGTCAACCCCATCGACTACGCCGCTGCCTGCCTGAAGGGCGTCATCGCCAAGGTTCCTTACATTCAGGAGCATCCCGAAGAGATCGGCGACGTCATCACTGGCTGCGCCATGGCTGTCAACGAGCTGAACCTGAACGCCAGCCGCCTGATCGTCAACCGCGCTGAGCTGCCCGACGCTGTTCCCGCTCAGACCATCAACCGTTTCTGCTCCTCCGGCCTGCAGGCCATCTCCACCGTGGCCAACGCCATCACCGCCGGCCAGTACAAGATCGGCATCGGCGGCGGCGTCGAGTGCATGACCAAGTGCTTCTTCCCCTTCGACGTTGATTCCTACGGCAACAAGTGGATCGTGAAGAACTACATCGGCGGCTACATGACCATGGGCGAGACCGCTGAGCGCGTTGCCGACCACTTTGACATTTCCCGCGAGGACATGGAGAAGATGGCTCTCGAGTCCCACACCAAGGCCGCTATCGCCCGCAAGAATGGCAAGCTGGCCCCCTCCATCATCCCCTATGTCAAGGAAGACGGCACTGTTGTCAGCGAGGATGACGGCATTCTGGCCGACGCCGAGGGCAACCTGAAGACCTCTCTGGAGAAGATGGCCGGCATGAAGCCCTGCTTCCGTGAGAATGGCCGCGTCACCGCCGCTACCTCTTCTCAGACCACCGACGCCGCTTCCTACGTCATTCTGATGGACTCCGATTATGCCAAGGAGCTGGGCATTAAGCCTATCGCCAAGCTGATCGCTTTCCAGGTTGCCGGCTGCGACGCCACCGAGATGGGCATGGGTCCCCGCTATGCCATCCCCAAGGCTCTGGCTCAGGCCAACATGACCATCGACCAGATGAGCATCATCGAGCTGAACGAGGCCTTTGCTTCTCAGGCTCTGGCCTGCATCCGCACCACTCCGGGCGGCATCCCCTACGACAAGGTCAATCCCTATGGCGGCGCTATGGCTCTGGGTCATCCCATGGGCGCTACCGGCGCTTTCCTGACCTGCAAGGTTCTGGACTACCTGCAGGATCCTGAGACCGCCGGCACCTACGGCATGGTCACCATGTGCATCGGCGGCGGCATGGGCGCTGCCGGCATCTACGAGCTGTGCAAGTAATTTTCTGAACGGCAAAAAACGGGCAGACGATTTCGTCTGCCCGTTTTTTATGCGCAAAAGCACCTTTTCTCAATTGATGGAGATATAAAGCAGAGGACAGGGGAGATACCCCTGTCCTCTGAAATTGAGCAAGCAAGCCTGTAAGCCGGGTTCTGTCATTCAAGACAGCCATCTATCTAGACGTACCGTTGCCGGTACGTTCCAGCCACCTCCTAAACGCGGCCGGGCCGGCCATATGCGTTACCACGGTGTTGCTCCGGATAGAGTTTACAGCGATGAGCAGTTCCCAGTCATCGGGCGGGCGCTTGTCTCCGCCTTTCCACCCTTACCTCGTCGGCGCAAGCTCCGTAT
Source organism: uncultured Oscillospiraceae bacterium (assembly GCA_934675115.1). Taxonomy (GTDB): domain Bacteria; phylum Bacillota; class Clostridia; order Oscillospirales; family Oscillospiraceae; genus Enterenecus. Next base: position 22,551 of record CAKUPH010000016.1, read on the forward strand.
CGCTCATCCCGCCGCACGCGGCGGGACTCGTTCACTTCGCTGCGCCTCCTCTCCCACAAAAGCAGAGCTTTTGCGGGGCCCATTTGGAACCGGATATGACGAGGCGGTATATCTCTGTTGCACTTTTCCTGAAGTCGCCTTCGGCGGGCGTTACCCGTTATCCTTGCCCTGCGGAGCCCGGACTTTCCTCATGAAGGGCCTTTCGGCCCATCCACGCGGCTGTCCAGCTTACTTGCGAAAGTTATTTTACTGTATGTTTCGCTGATTGTCAAATCTATTTCTTTGGGGTATAATATATCAGATAGGGAGGCGGCGGTAACAAAGCCGGATGCTTCCTTTTTAATTGTAGTCAGGGGGCATTTTATGCGTTCCGCATTAGACGAATATCTGGAACGGCTCAAGGGCCGAAAAGTAGCCGTGCTGGGCATCGGCATTTCAAACCTTCCGCTGATCCGGCTGCTGGCCGGAGCCGGAATCCAGGTGACGGCCTGTGATAAAAAGGACCGCTCCGCCTTCGGCGATGAGATCGAGTCGCTGGAGAACAAGGGCGTTTTCTTCTGCCTTGGGCCAGACTATCTGGATCATCTTGACGGCATGGACGTGATCTTCCGCACGCCGGGGATGCGTCCGGACCTTCCCCAGCTGGCCCGGGCTAAGGAGCAGGGGTCGGAGATCACCTCGGAGATGGAGGCATTTTTCTCCGTCTGTCCCTGCCGGATCATCGCCGTGACCGGGTCTGACGGCAAGACCACCACCACCACCATCATCGCCGGTCTGTTGGAGGCGTCCGGCTACCGCACCTATGTGGGCGGCAACATCGGCCACCCGCTGCTGGATCAGGCAGGGCAGATGCGGCCGGACGACATGGTGGTGCTGGAGCTTTCCTCATTCCAGCTCATGACCATGGATCAGAGCCCGGACGTGGCAGTGGTCACCAATTTGGCGCCCAACCATCTGGACGTACACAAGGATATGCAGGAGTACATCGACGCAAAAAAGAACATCTTCCTGCACCAGTCCTCCGAGAGCAAGCTGGTGCTCAACGCGGACAACGAGATCACCGCGTCCTTCGCGCCGGAGGCCCGGGGGACCGTCACAATGTTCAGCCGGAAGAAGTCCCTCGGCCGGGGTGTCTGGCTTCGGGACGGCTCCATCGTCGTGGACAACCGGCCGGTGCTGGCGGTCAAGAACATCCTGATCCCCGGCGTCCACAACGTGGAGAACTACATGGCAGCCATCGCCGCCGTGGACGGCCTTGTGTCCAACGAGACCATCCGGACCTACGCCAAGACCTTCGGCGGCGTCCCTCACCGCATCGAACTGGTCCGGGAGCTGAACGGCGTGAAGTACTATAATGACTCCATCGCGTCCAGCCCCAGCCGCACCATCGCGGGCCTGCGCTCCTTCGACCAGAAGGTGATCCTCATCGCCGGCGGATACGACAAGCACATCCCTTACGATGTGCTGGGGCCGGAGATCACTCGGGCGGTTAAGACGCTGATCCTTGTGGGGGCCACTGCGCCAAAGATCAAGGAGGCCGTCATCAACGCGCCGGACTACAGCACCGGCGAGCCGGTCATTCTGGAGCGGGACACTCTTCAGGAGGCCGTCAATATGGCTCACGATATGGCCCGGCCCGGCGATGTGGTCATTCTGTCTCCGGCCAGCGCGTCCTTTGACCAGTTCAAGAACTTCGAAGAGCGCGGAAATACCTTCAAAAAATATGTCAATCAGCTATAAGGATGTGAATCACATGGAAATTCAAGCTGCGCTGGAACGACTGTGCTCCATCGGCGCGCCCACCGGCTTTGAGCGGCCTGCGGCGCTGGCGGCGAAAGAGCTGTTGGAGCCGCTGGTGGACGAGGTGAAGATCGATCGGTTGGGCAATGTCATCGGCGTCCGCCGGTGCGGAAAGCCCGACGCCAAAAAGCTCCTGCTGGATGCCCATCTGGACGAGATCGGGCTAATTGTTACCGGCATCAAGAACGGCTTTCTGAAATTCGGGACGCTGGGCGGGGTAGACCCCCGGATGCTCCCCGACCGGGAGCTGACCATCCTTACCGATCCTCCGCTGATCGGCGTGGTGGCCTGCCTGCCGCCCCATGTGCTCTCCCCGGAGGACCGGGAGATAGCGCCCCCCATCGAGGATTTTTACGTAGACACCGGCATGAGTCAGAAGGATGCGGAGCGGCTCATCCCCATCGGCACTCCCATGGTGTTCCGCAGCACCTTCACCCCACTGGGTGAGGGGCAGCTGTGCTCCAAGGCCATGGACGACCGCTCCTGTTTCGTCACTCTGCTCCGGGCGGCGGAGCTGCTGGCGGATAAGGAGCTGGACGTTGACCTCTACATCATGGGCAGCGTCTGCGAGGAGACCAACAGTGCCGGCGCCATCGCGGCGACTCAAGCCATCTGCCCGGATTACTGCGTGGCCGTGGACGTGACCCACGGCAAGACGCCGGACAGCCCGGCCAACCGGGCCAGCGTCATCGGCGGCGGCCCGGCCATCGGCATCGGCCCCAACATGTCCCGTTGGATGACCCGCCGGATGTTTGAGAAGGCGGAAGCGGAAGGCATCCCCGTTCAGAAGGAGGTCATGGAGGGTGCCAGCGGCACCAACGGCTGGCGCATGCAGATCTGCAATGAGGGCGTGGCCACGTCCGTGCTCTCCCTGCCCCTCAAATATATGCATACCCCGGTGGAGGTGCTTGAGATCAGCGACATCGAGCAGGTGGCGCGGCTGCTGGCAGCCTTCACCGTGGGTCTCGGAAAGGAGGGCGGCCCCCAATGGTAAATACGCTGAAAACCCTGTGCGCCCTGTCCGGCGTGTCCTCCTTTGAGGACGAGGTGCGCAATTATATCATCGGTCGGGTATCTCCCTACGCGGATTCTCTGCGGGTGGACACCATGGGCAACCTGATCGTGTTCAAAAAGGGTACCAAGTCCACTGGGAACAAGCTCATGCTGTGCGCCCACATGGACGAGGTGGGCCTGATCGTCAAGTCCATCACCGACGATGGCTACCTGAAGTTCGGCTGCGTGGGCGGCATCGACCGCCGTGTCCTGCTGGGCAAGCGGGTGGCCATCGGCGACAAGCGGGTCACCGGCATCATCGGCCTGAAGGCCATCCATCTGACCACACCGGAGGAGCGCAGAAAGGTCCCCAAGCTGGATGAGTACTACATCGACATCGGTGTCAAGGACCGCGAGAGCGCCGAAAAGCTGGTCACTGAGGGCGACTGCGGCGTTTTTGTCAGCGACGTGGTGGAGTTCGGCGACCGTATGCTCAAGGCCAAGGCCATTGACGACCGCGTGGGCTGCGCCGTGCTGGTGAAGCTGCTGGAAGAGGAGCTTCCCATGGACTGCACCTTTGTGTTCACCGTGCAGGAAGAGGTGGGCACCCGGGGCGCGTTCGGCGCGGCGTTCTCTGTCACGCCGGAGATCGCCATGGTGCTGGAGGGCACCACTGCGGCGGACAACCCTTCGCTGGACGAGAGCTGTCAGGTCTGCTGGCCCGGGAAGGGCCCGGTCATCTCCTGGATGGATGGCAGCGCCATTTATGACCGAGAACTGTTCGAGCTGCTGCGCGGTCTGGCGGACAAGCATCAGGTACCTTGGCAGATGAAGCACTATCTGGCGGGCGGCACCGACGCCGGAGCCATCCAGCGCACCAAGTGCGGCGTCCGGGTCACTGGCATCTCCGCCGCCGTGCGCTATCTCCACGCGCCCAGCAGCGTAGCAAGCATTGCAGATATGGAAAATATGTTGGTTCTTGCCCGGCTGTTTATCGGCGCTGTGGCGGAGCAGTGTTGAGGAGGTAATCTCATGGATATGATGAATATGCTGGCGGAGCTGACCGCCGCCTTCGGCCCCTCCGGGGCGGAAAAGAACGTTGCCGCGGTCATTGAGAAGTATGCCGCCAACTACTGCGACGAGGTGCGCCGCGATACGCTGGGCAACCTCATCTGTCACAAGAAGGGCAGCGGCCCCCGGGTCATGTTCTCAGCCCATATGGACTCCATCGGTCTGGTCGCCACCCACATCGACGAGGATGGCTTCATCCACGTGGGTGCTGTGGGCGGCGTTGCGCCGCTGCGGGTGCTGCACACCCCTGTGCGCTTTCAGAACGGTACCTGCGGCGTGGTCTGTGCCCCGGCGGACGTTGAGCTTGCCAAGCTCAAGGCTGCCGACCTGCTGATTGATATCGGCGCCGCCAGCAGGGATGAGGCCGCCCGCTTGGTTCAGGTGGGCGACGTGGCGGTATACAACACCAAGACCGCCGACATCTGCGGCCGGATCACCTCCCCCTACACGGACAACCGTGTGTCCTGCCTTGTGCTGCTCATGGCCATGGCCAAGCTGGGCCAGACGGAAAACGACCTGTACTTCGTATTCTCCGTTCAGGAGGAGGTCGGTATCCGCGGCGCAAAGACAGCTGCTTGGGGCGTTGACCCTGATTACGGCATTGCCGTGGATGTGACCGCCGCCGATGACCAGCCGGGCAGCAAGCATCTGGTGAGCAGCAAGCTGGGCGGCGGCGCGGCCGTGAAGGTGATGGACGGCTCCGTGATCTGTCATCCCGCCGTGGTGGAACGGCTCATGAAGCTGGCGGAGGAAAAGGGTATCAAGGCCCAGCGGGATGTGATCCGGCACGGCGGCACCGATGCCGGAGCCATCCACCTCACCCGGGGCGGCGTGTATACCGGCGGCATTTCCATCCCCTGCCGCTATGTTCACTCCCCCATGGAAATGGTGGACAAGAATGACGTCAAAGCCTGTGCCGATCTGGTCGCCGCATTCGCGGAAACCAAGCTGGAGAAAGAGTGTTAAGTAATATGCCTTTGCAGATTTCCGAGCGAGTCCGCCTGCTTGCGGAGCAGGCGGAGGCCGCCCTTTCCGAGCAGTTTTCCCGCATCGACTCCATCGCGGAGTACAACACCCACCGGGTGCTGGCCGCCTTCCGGGAGCACCGGGTGGCGGAGAGCTATTTTGCCGGCACCACCGGCTACGGCTATGACGATCTGGGTCGGGATCAGCTGGACCTCATCTACGCCGACCTCTTCGGCACGGAGGACGCGCTGGTGCGCGTCGGCTTTGTCAACGGCACCCACGCCATCTCCTCCGCGCTGTACGGCGTGCTCCGGCCCGGCGACGTGCTGGTGTCCGCCGTCGGCGCACCCTACGACACCCTTCTGGGCGTGATCGGCGTGGTGGACAAGGGCCCCGGCTCCCTGAAAGACTTCGGCGTGGGCTACCGTCAGGTAGACCTCACGCCGGATGATCAGCCCGATCTTGAGGGCCTTGCCGCCGCGGTCCGGGAGAAAAACGTCAAGGCCGTCCTCATCCAGCGTTCCAAGGGCTACGCCACCCGGGCGTCCCTGTCGGTGGACGAGATCGGCAAAATGTGCGAGATCATCCGGGCCAACAATCCGAACGCCGCCATTCTGGTGGACAACTGCTACGGCGAGTTCGTAGAGCGTCAGGAGCCCCCCCATGTGGGCGCGGATCTGGTGGTCGGCTCCCTCATCAAGAACCCCGGCGGCGGCCTTGCCCCCACCGGAGCCTATCTGGCGGGCCGTCACGACCTCATCGAGGGCGCAGCCATGCGCCTGACCTGCCCGGGCATCGGCAAGGAGTGCGGCGCCACGCTGGGCAATAACCGCCTGCTGTATCAGGGCCTGTTCATGGCCCCCCACACCGTGGCACAGGCGGTAAAGACCGCCGTGTTCGGCGCCAAGATCATGGAGCTGCTGGGCTACCGCACCGAACCGACCTCCGACGCCGTCCGGCACGACATCATCCAGATGATCCATTTGGGCAGCCCGGACGCCGTGGTGCGCTTCTGCAAAGGCATCCAATCCGGCGCGCCGGTGGACTCCTACGTGACACCGGAGCCGTGGGATATGCCGGGGTACGACAGCCAGGTCATCATGGCGGCCGGGGCGTTCATTCAGGGCGCATCCATCGAGCTTTCCGCCGACGCCCCCATGCGGGAGCCGTACACCGTCTATATGCAGGGCGGCCTTACCTATGAATCCGGCAAGGCCGGGATCATGCTGGCGGTGGAGGAGCTTCTGAAGGCCTGACATAGGTCAGGCCCGCCAAGGCATACAGTTGCCTGAAGGGGGTGACTGTATGCGAATGCCGCTGCGCCGGAGGCTGGTCCGCCTGCGGGACTGGAAATGCCCGGCTTTCCTGCCGGTCCTGCTGACGGCGGCACTGCTGTTCACGGGCTTCCGCGCTGTTTTCAACGCCCACCTGCGTCCGGCCATTGAGACAATGGCGGTGAGCAGCGCGAAAAACCGCATTTCGAAGACGGTGAGCCGGGCAGTGGCGGACTGCATCGCGGAACAGCAGCTGAGCTATCAGGACTTTATCACCATGGAGACGGACGCATCGGGGCAGATCACCTGCCTGACCAGCAACCTGTCCGCCGCCAGCCTGCTGCGCCGGGAAATCGTCGGATATATCACCGAGGAGCTGGACGCACTCCGGCAGGAATCCTTTGGCATTCCGGTAGGAACCCTCACCGGCTGGCTGCTCCTGTCAGGGAAGGGCCCGTCCGTCCGGGTGGAGCTGCTGTCCTTCGGCAACGTGGACGCCCAACTCAGCCAGCGCTTTGAGGAAGCGGGTATCAATCAGACCCTGCATCAGGTATTTCTGGACGTGTCCGTGACCGTGTATCTGCTGATCCCGGGGGAGACGCTGACCGCAGAGACGGACAGCCGCATCTGCGTGGCGGAGACGGTCATCGTAGGGCAGGTGCCCGACACTTATCTTTACGTGGGAAACGGAGAAAATCAGTATGGATGAGCTGCAGCAGATTGAGCAACTGCGCAAAACGCTCAATGAGCATAATTACCGCTATTACGTGCTGGACGATCCGTCCATTTCGGACTTCGAATACGACAAAATGCTGCGCCAGCTGGAAGAGCTGGAAACCGCCCATCCGGAGGCTGTTACGCCGGACTCGCCGACCCAGCGGGTGGGCGGCAAAGCGCTGGACAGCTTTCATCAGGTGGTACACCGGGTACCGCTTCAGAGCCTTCAGGACGTATTTTCGCCTGAAGAGCTGTCCGATTTTGACCGCCGGGTGCGGGAGACCGCCCCGCAGGCGGAATATCTGCTGGAGCCGAAGGTGGACGGCCTGTCCGTAGCGCTGGAGTACGAAAACGGCGTATTCATCTGTGGCGCGACCCGGGGTGACGGCACAGTGGGCGAGGATGTGACGGAAAATCTCCGCACCATCAAGTCCATCCCCATGGTTCTGGAGGGCGCGCCTGCCAGTCTCATCGTCCGCGGCGAGGTGTATATGCCGCGCCGTACCTTCGAGCGGCTCAACGAGCAACGGGAGCTGGAGGGCCAGTCGCTGTTTGCCAATCCCCGCAACGCCGCCGCCGGTTCCATGCGGCAGCTTGACCCCAAAATCGCCGCCACCCGAGGGCTTGACATCGTGATCTTCAATATCCAGTACACCGACGGGCAGCAGTTCGACACGGACAGCGACAGTCTGGACTGGCTCCGCAGCCTGCGCTTCAAGGTCATCGACTACTCGAAGTCCGAAAAGATCGACGAGATCATGGAACGCATCCTTCAGCTTGGGGACACTCGGGAAAAGTACCCCTTTGATATTGATGGTGCAGTTGTAAAGCTGAACACCATTACAGATCGCGCCACGCTTGGAGAAACAGCAAAATTTCCCCGCTGGGCGGCGGCCTATAAGTACCCGCCGGAGCAGAAGGAAAGCATTGTCCAGCAGATCATCATTCAGGTGGGCCGGACTGGCGTTCTGACTCCGAAAGCGGTGGTCAGCCCCGTGCGGCTGGCCGGAACTACCGTGACCAACGCCACGCTGCACAATCAGGACTTTATCCGGGACAAGGACATCCGGGTCGGCGACACCGTGATCGTGCAGAAGGCGGGGGAGATCATCCCGGAAATCGTCTCCGTTGTAAAAGAAAAGCGTCCCGAAAGGACGCAGCCTTATGAATTTCCCGCAGTTTGCCCCGTGTGCGGTGCACCGGTGGAACGGGATGAGGACGGTGCACACATCCGCTGTACCGGCGCGGAGTGCCCAGCGCAGCTGCTCCGCAACCTGACCCACTTCGCCAGCCGGGACGCTATGGACATCGAGGGCCTTGGTCCGGCGGTAGTAGAAAGCCTCGTCAACGCCGGACTGCTCAAAACTCCCGGCGACCTGTACCATCTGAATCGTGACCGTGTGGCGGAGCTGGACCGGATGGGGAAGAAGTCAGCGGACAATCTGCTGGCCGCCATCGAGCGCTCCAAAGGAAACGATCTGTCACGGCTGCTGTATGCCTTCGGCATCCGTCAGGTGGGACAGAAGGCCGGAAAGATTCTGGCCACAAAATTCGGCACGCTGGACGCACTGGCAAACGCGACGCAGGAGGAACTGACGGAGATCGACGACATCGGCGGCATCACGGCTCAGTACCTGACCGAGTGGTTTGCCGCACCCCAGAGTCAGCACCTGATCTCTGTTCTGAAGGACGCCGGGGTCAACATGGAGAGCCATGCGCAGCCAACGAGCGACAAGCTGTCTAGCTTTACATTCGTTCTGACAGGCGAGCTCTCCTCCTGTTCCCGGAAAGAAGCGGGGGAGAAGCTGGAAGCTCTGGGCGCCAAGGTGTCCGGCTCCGTTTCGAAGAAAACCTCCTGCGTTGTTGCGGGGGAAGCTGCCGGTTCCAAGCTGCGAAAGGCACAAGAGCTTGGCGTCCCCGTGCTGAATGAGCAGCAGTTTCTGGCTCTGGTAGGCGAGGGCGGCGACCCGGAGTTTACGGAAGAGACGTTCCGGGCCCTGGTCCAAAAATGAACCGCAATATAAATGATTGGTTCACGGTCGAAAAAATCGACGGCGACACCTATGCGATCAGCGAATACAAGCATTGGGAGGAAACCCACTGCTATCTTCTGCTTGGGCTGGATCGGGCGATCCTGATCGACACCGGTTTGGGTGTCGGCAATATCAAAGCTGTCGTGGACAGTCTGACAAATCTCCCGCTTTTCATCGTTACCACTCACGCTCATTGGGATCATATCGGCGGGCATCAGTATTTTGCACATTTTGCGGTACACGAGGCGGAGCGTGACTGGTTGGCGGTCAAATTCCCCCTGCCGCTCCAAGCGGTAAAGCATAATCTGACGTTCAAGCCCTGCGAATTTCCAAAGGATTTCTCTCTGGAGCGGTATCAGATATTTCACAGAATTCCTCAGCAGCTCCTGCACGACAGAGACTGCCTTGATCTGGGCGGGCGGCGGCTGAACGTAGTCCACACTCCCGGACATTCGCCCGGACATTGCTGTTTTTACGAGCCGGACAGGCAATACCTCTATTCCGGAGATCTGATTTACAGCGGCTGTCTGGACGCTTTTTACCCCAGCATCGACCCGGAACAGTTTTACCGCTCCGTACAAAAGGTGTGTCAGTTGAACGTCCGAAGCATTCTCCCCGGGCACCATCAGCTTGACCTCGCTCCTTCTCTGATCTGTAACGTAGAGCGCGGCTTTCATTCGCTCTTCGAAGTCGGGCTGCTGAAACAGGGTAGTGGAATATTTGATTTTGGCGGTTTTCAGATCCATATCTAAGCAAAAGCTCCTCCGCGTCCGCGGAGGAGCTTTTTGCATTTGAACTTACGAAAAGTTACTTGTCGAAGGCGGGATTAGATAGGTAAATATTCTTCTGGTTCATTTTTTCCTTCGCGAGCTCCACAGCTTCGCCAAACCGCTGGAAATGAACGATCTCCCGCTCCCGCAGGAAACGGATTACATCAGTCACGTCCGGATCATCGGACAGGCGGAGAATGTTGTCATAGGTCAGCCGGGCCTTTTGTTCTGCTGCCATATCTTCCGTCAGGTCCGCGATCACGTCGCCCGTCACCTGCATGGTGGAGGCAGACCAGGGGTAACC
>CAKUPH010000017.1 GCA_934675115.1 uncultured Oscillospiraceae bacterium
CCCAGCTGATACACCCGGTTGGCGTTGTCGAAGAACACCGCCTGCCGGTGGGCCTCCGGCACCAGACGGCGGACGAACTCCACGTAGTTGGGCACGTTCACCGCCGGGAAATCCGTGCCGAACAGGAACCGGCCCCAGTCGTCCACGTAGGAGATCCAGCCCCGGAGCTGGCGGACGTACTCGCTCTGTTCGTCAAAGTACCGGCCCAGATCCGTCACGCCCTCCAGCAGGCCGGACAGGTCGGCGCACACGTTGGGATTTTTCTCCAGCACTGCCGCCGCGTCCGCCAGAAAGGGGTTGCCGAAGTGGCACATGACGAACTGCACGTCCGGCCAGTCGGCGGCCACCTCGTCCAGCGTCAGGGGGTGGCTGTATTTGAGCTTGGCCCGGGAGCCCGCGGTCTGGCCCATGTGGACGGCCACCGGCTTGCCGTATTTCCGGGCCAACTCATAACAGGGCGTGTACATCGCATCGGAAATATACTGATAGTTGTAGCCCGGATAGAGCTTGATGCCCACGCACCGGGGCTGCTTCAGGTTTTCCTCCACCAGCGCCATGGCCTCCGCCGGGTCGGGGTATTCCGCGAGACACCCGCTGTCCAGCCCGATGCAGTAGCTCACCCGGGTGTCGTGGCGGTGGCGCTCCACGTCCAGCGGCCCGTTGCTCATCATCACGCCGTGGACGATGTCCAGCTGCTCCCAGCAGCCCAGCAGCTCCGCCTCGCCGCCGTCGTGGCCCACCTCCCGGAGCCGCTCCTGCATATAGGGGCTGTCCGGGAACAGGTGAAAGTGCGCGTCTATGATCTTCATGGTGTGTCCTCCCATGTAAAAAGCGTTTTTTTCGGCGGCCCGTCCCGCCGTTTTTTCACAACGGCCATTATAGTCCTCACAAACGGCAAAAACAAGGCCCGTTCCCCGGGATTTGCGGTTGAGAATCGAAAGATAGTGTGATAAGATGTGTCCATCAATTTCTATATTGGAGGTCCACCATGGCAAAACAGAAAAAAATCCCGGAGCGCTGCGACGTTCCGGAGCAGTATACCTGGAACACCGCCGACCTGTACGTCTCCGACGAGGTGTGGCAGGAATCCTTCGACGCGCTTCAGGCCAAAGTCCCCCAGCTGGCGGCCTACGCCGGTAAGCTCACCGGCAGCGCCGACACCCTGTACGAGTACCTGACCGCCAGTCAGAAGGCGGAGGACGAGCTGGGCAAGCTGTTCAACTATGCCCAGCGCAAGTACGATCAGGACACCCGCGTGGCCGCGTACCAGTCCATGTCCGGCAAGATCATGGGGCTGGCTGTGGAGATGCAGAGCGCCACCGCCTTCACCACCCCCGAGCTGCTCACCCTGTCCGCCGACGATCTGGAGAAGTTCTACGCCGAGAAGCCGGAGCTGGCCCTGTACCGCCGGTTCTTCACCATCCTCATGGATAAGAAGGAGCACATCCTGTCCGACGCGGAGGAGAAGCTGCTGGCCGCCGCCGGGGAGATGGCCAACGCCCCCGACGACGTGTACTCCAAGCTCACCAACGCCGACCTGACCTTCCCCGACGCGGTGGACAGCGAGGACGAGCACCACGCCATCAGCGACGGCTCCTACGTCCCCTGCCTGATGAGCGAGGACCGCACCCTCCGCCGCACCGCTTACGAGAGCATGTTCACCGGCTACGGCAGCGTGAAGAACACCCTCGCCTCCGTGCTGAACGCCCAGTGCAGGCAGCTGCTGTTCTACGCCAACGCCCGGAAGTACCCCAACACCCTCGCCGCCGCTCTGGGCAATACCCGGGTGCCCGAGCAGGTGTACCACAACCTCATCGACACGGTGAACAGAAACCTCGACAAGATGCACCGCTACGTCCGCCTGCGCAAGAGGCTGCTGGGTCTGGACAAGCTGCACATGTACGACGTCTACACCCCCATGGTGTCCGGCGTGGACCGGGCCATCCCCTACGAGGAGGCCAGGGATACCGTGTACGAGGCCCTCGCTCCTCTGGGCGACAAGTACCGCGCCGTCCTGAAGGAGGGCTTCGACAGCCGCTGGATCGACGTGTATGAGAACACCGGCAAGCGCTCCGGCGCCTACTCCAGCGGCACCGGCGAGCCCCATCCCTTCGTCCTGCTCAACCACAACGATGATCTGGACTCCATGTTCACGCTGGCCCACGAGATGGGCCACGCCCTCCACTCCTACTTCTCCACCAGGACCCAGCCCCCCGTCTACCGGGACTACGTGATCTTCGTGGCCGAGGTGGCCTCCACCTGCAACGAGGCCCTGCTCATGGAGTACCTGCTGGGCCGCACCGGGGACAAGAAGGAGCGGGCTTACCTCATCAACCACTTCCTCGACCAGTTCAAGGGTACCCTGTACCGCCAGACCATGTTCGCCGAGTTCGAGCTGAAGATCAACCAGTTGGCCGCCCAGGGCGAGACCCTCACCGCCGACCTGCTGTGCCGGGAGTACCGCGCCCTCAACGAAAAGTATTACGGCCCCGACATGATCACCGACGACAGCATCGCGCTGGAGTGGGCCCGCATCCCCCACTTCTACTACAATTATTATGTCTACCAGTACGCCACCAGCTACTCCGCCGCCATCGCCGTCTCCCGCCGCATCCTGACCGAGGGCGAGAGCGCCGTGAAGGACTATCTGGAGTTCCTGTCCGGCGGCGGCTCCAAGGACCCCATCGACCTGCTCCGGGGCGCAGGGGTGGACATGGCCGAGCCCAAGCCCATTCAGGACGCGCTGGATCTGTTCGGCGAGCTGCTGGACGAGATGGAGGCCCTCATGGCGGAGTGATCTCCGTCCTCATCTCACAAACAAACAATGCGGAAACCCCCGGCGGACGCTGTCCGCCGGGGGTTTCCTGTTTTTATTTCTGTGTCGGCTGGGCCCGCTTCTGCTCCCGGAATTCCGCCGGGGTGCAGCTGTAATGCTCCTGAAACAGCCGGTAAAAATGGCTGATGTTCTGGTATCCCACGTCGTTTGCGATGGCGGTGATGGCCCGGTCGGTGGTCTCGATGAGCTCCGCCGCCTTCACCAGCCGGATGTTCCGCACCAGATCCACGAAGCTCTCGCCGGTAAGCCGCTTCACCAGCCGCCCCATATAAGCGGGGTTGAAGTGGAAGTGCTCCGAGGCGGAGGCCAGCGTGACGGTGTCGAAGTTGGCGAAGATGTAGTCCACCAACTCGGAGGCATTGGGCGGCACGCCCTCCGCCTTGGGGGAGACGGTCTTTTCATTGCTGTACCGGATGAGCAGGTCGTGGTAGATGAGGAATACATAGCTGCTGAGCACCTCATCCATGACGGGCACGTTGCCCGCAAAGGCAAAGATGCTGTATATCAGGAAGCGCAGCACCTTGTCCGACGGAGAGCGGTGGAAGGCGATATAGGTGTTGTCGCCGGAAAAGGCGGAGCCGAACAGCGCCTGCTCGAAAAACGGAGTGAAGATATTGTCCCGGGGCAGACGGGGCATCAAAACGTTGCTGAGATAATACTTCGTAAAGAAGCAGTCGATGAAGAAATCGTCACTCCCGACAGCGGAAATGGTGTAGTCTACATCGGCATTGAGCAGGCACAGCTCGTCCTGATCGAGAATGAGGGTCTGTCCCTCGACGACGATGCGGATCTGCCCGCTGTAGGCGTAGATGAGCCGGACGCAGGGAATGCTGTTGAGCTGCCGCCGGTAGCAGTGGAAGCCCAGCTGCCGGTACGGCATCAGCCGGGCCCGGCGGGCGTCCGGCGACAGCTGCGCGATGTTCCAGATCTCGTGCCGGTTGGCGATCTCCAGCCGCTTCAGGCACAGATGCTCATAATCCGGATCGCACAGGAGACGGTTGAGGCCGGCGATCTCGTTGTTCTGGACATAGTTCTCGACGGCGTCCTCCACCTCCATGAGCCTGCGCAGGCGCAGGTCCGTTTCCGGCGTATGAGGCTCCGGCGCGATCAGTCCCCGTTTCTCCACTTGCTCACCCCCAGCACAGTGTCTGTTTTCGACAATGCAAAATGAAAATGGAATGTCCATTTTCGACAATGTTCCGTTCAGTTTTCGTCATATCCGAAATCCGCCCCAGGCGCTACAATCCTTTACAATAAGACAAAGGGGTTTTACATTCCGGCCGGCCCGGTCAGACGAAGCCTGCGGTCGATTTTTATTATTATACCGCATCTCACTGCCCGGGGTCAATGGTGATTCCGGCCATCCGGAAGGAGGGGATGGAGACCTTTTTTGTCTTGCACGGCAGACCCAGTCTCAAAAATTTCAAAACGGGAGGAACTAAAATGAAGAACATGAAAAAAGTCTGGTCGCTCTTGCTTGCTCTGGCCATGATCATGGCTCTGGCTGCCGGCTGCTCCGGCGGCGATAACGGCGGCAGCAGCAACGGCGGAAACGCCGAGAACTCTCAGCCCGCCGACAACGGCGGCGCCAAGAAGACCAACATCACCATCGGTCTGGACGGCGAGTGGACCACCCTCGACCCCAGCATCGGCGGCAACATGAGCTATTCCGTTCTGGCCGGCGGCATTTACGAGACCCTGCTGTTCAACGACGGCAGCGGCGACCTGAAGCCCCTGCTGGCCGAGAGCTATGAGTGGCAGGACGACACCACGCTGGTGTTCCACCTGCGTCAGGGCGTGAAGTTCCACAACGGCAACGACTTCGCCGCAGACGACGTCCTGTTCACCCTCCAGCGTCTGGCCGAGAACCCCAACTACATCAACCGCTATGAGTGCATCGACTGGGACAACACCTATGCTGAGGACGACCACACCGTGGTCTTCAAGCTGCACAACTTCAACGCCTCTCTGACCGAGAACTTCGCCTCCTGCATCTCCTGCATCCTGGACAAGGACTGGTATGAAGAGGTGGGCGAAGAGGGCGCCGCGCAGGAAATGAACGGCACCGGCCCGTATGTCCTCACCGAGTGGAAGATGGGCGACTACACCCTGCTGTCCCGCAACGAAAACTACTGGGGCGACGCTCCCTACTACGACACCATCACCCTGAAGTGCTACTCCGAGCCCACCACCCGCGTCATGGAGTATCAGACCGGCACTCTTGACATCTGCTACATCAACCGCAGTCAGGATATCGACCAGCTGGAGTCCGGCGCTTTCGCCGACACCTATGAGGTCGCCCGCGCGGTCCACGGCGTGTGCGGCGTGGGCCTGACCTCCTGGCCCGAGGTCAGCGACGCCTTCCTCGACCTCCGCGTCCGTCAGGCTATCGCCTACGCCATCGACGTCCCCACTCTGGTGGACTCCGTGGGCGGCTCCGCTCTGACCGTCGCCAACTCCATCCTGCCCGTGTCCGACTGGGCTTACGCCGATCTGGGCTCCTACAGCTACGATCCCGACAAGTCCCGCGAGCTGCTGGCCGACTACGGCAAGCCCGTGTCCTTCACCATGGTCATCAACAACTCCGGCTATCAGCCTGACATCGCCGAGGCCCTTCAGGGCTACCTGTCCGAGGTCGGCATCGACATGCAGATCGAGACCTACGAGTTCGCCACCTTCATCTCCAAGCTGATCAACTGCGAGATCGCCGCCACCATCAACAGCAACTCCGGCGGCTCCGACCCCAGCGACTCCTTCACTCCCTATGAGCGCAACTCCGGCAACGCCTGCGCCGAGTTCCGCGACGAGGAGCTGCTCACCCTGCTGGAGCAGGCCAAGAACGAGGCCGACGTGGAGACCCGTAAGGGCATGTACAAAGAGATCCAGCAGATCGTCCACGACAACTTCTACTTCATCCCCCTGTACACCGGCCGCACCGTCTACGCTGTGCGCAACGGCATCACCGGCGTGGAGGACAGCCTCACCAGCGAGAACGCCATCACCCTCGGCATGCTCGGCGGCTGACGCGCTGACCGTCTGCTGACGCGAAAACCCGAAAACTTCATGGGCCAGCGGAGGCCGGGAGGCACATCCCGCTTCCGCTGGCCCCACGCATTTACGGAAACTCTACCCCTGTGAAAACGGACTGATTTTTGGAAGGAGGTCCTTGTATGATCCGATACATCATCCGGCGTATTCTCCTGATGATCCCCATCCTTCTGGGCGTGATCATCGTGGTATTCACCATCAACTTCTGCAGCGAGAGCAGCCCCGCCGTCACCATTCTGGGCGCCACCGCCACCCCCGAAAAGGTGGCTCAGGTGGAGCATGAGCTGGGCCTTGACCGGCCCTATCTCGAACAGCTGGGCAGCTATCTCTACAATCTGGTCGTCAAGCGCGACCTGGGCAATTCCTACGTCTATAAGACTCCCGTGGCCAAGCTCATCGCCGCCCGCCTGCCCAGCACCGTCAAGGTGGGCCTCATGGGCGTCGTGCTCAGCGTCATCATCGGCATCCCGCTGGGCGTGCTGGCCGCCGTCAAACAATATTCCGTGCTGGACTACGGCGCGACGTTTTTGTCCGTCATCCTGTCCGCCGTGCCCAGCTTCTGGCTGGCCCTGATGCTCATCACCATTTTCTCGGTGAACCTGCACTGGCTGCCCGTCTCCGGCGTGGGCACGTGGAAGCACTACGTCCTGCCCGTCATCTCCGTGGCCATCGGCCCCATCGCCATGATCACCCGTATGACCCGCTCCTCCATGCTGGAGGTCATCCGGCAGGACTACATCCGCACCGCCCGGGCCAAGGGCCTGTCTGAGGGCAACGTCATCATCCATCACGTGCTCCAGAACGGCCTCATCCCCGTGGCCACCATCGTGGGCATGATGATCGGCATCTCCATGACCGGCGCCATCATCGTGGAGACCATCTTCAACATCCCCGGCCTCGGTACGCTGATGAACTCCTCCATCTCCTCCAAGGACTACATCACGGTTCAGGGCTGCGTGCTGATCTGCGCCTTTATCGTCACCACCATGAACCTGCTCACCGACATCGCATACGCCTTCATCGATCCCCGCATCAAGGCCCAGTACGCCGCGGCCGGCACCAGCCGCAAGCGGGAGAGCAAAAAGGAAGAAAAAACGAAGGGAGGCAGCGCCGCATGACTACCCCTGCCGCATCCGGGGCCGCTACGCCCCGCAGCAAGAAAAAGCGCCGCAGTCAGGCCGGCGAGATCTGGCGCCGCCTGAAAAAGAGCAAGCCCGCCATGATCTCTCTGGCGTTCATCATCTTCCTGATCCTGTGCGCCGTGTTCGCCCCTTTCATCGCCCCCTACGACTACGCCAAGCAGGATCTGGCCTCCAAGTTCGTCATGCCCTGTCTGGAGCACCCGCTGGGCACCGATAACTTCGGCCGCGACCTGCTGTCCCGCCTGATCTACGGCGGACGCATCTCCCTGCTGGTGTCCTTCTTCTCCGTGGCCCTGAGCGTCGGCATCGCCGTCATTCTGGGCGTCACCGTAGGCTACTTCGGCGGCATGTACGACAATATCGTCATGCGTATTCTGGACATCTTCATGGCCATCCCGGGCATGATGCTGGCCATCTCCATCTCCGCCGCCCTCGGCCCCGGCCTGATCAACACCGGCATCGCCATCTCCATCGGCGGCATACCGCCCTTTGCCCGGCAGCTGCGTGCCTCGGTCATGCTGGTGCGCGAGGAGGAGTTCGTCGAGGCGTCCCACGCCTTCGGCGCCAGCCACTGGCGCATCATGTTCAAGCACATCCTGCCCAACACGCTGGCCCCCATCATCGTGCAGATCTCCCTGCGTCTGGGCGAGAACATCCTGTCCATCGCCGGTCTGTCCTTCATCGGTCTGGGCGTTATGCCCCCCACGCCGGAATGGGGCAACATCCTGTCCTCCGGCCGTGAGTTCATCTCGGTGTACTGGCCCCTCATCACCTTCCCCGGCATCCTGATCGGCCTGACCATGCTGGCCTTCAACCTGCTGGGCGACGGCCTGCGGGACGCCATGGACCCGCGTCTGAAGCAGTAAGGAGGCACAGAACATGAGTTTGTTGGAGATCAAAGACCTGTCCATCCAGTATGTGACAGACGAAAGCGTCGTTTCCGCCGTCAATGGCATCTCCCTGACGCTGGACGAGGGCACCACCCTCGGTCTGGTGGGCGAGACCGGCGCAGGCAAGACCACCACCGCACTGGGCATCATGCGTCTGGTGCCCGATCCCCCCGGAAAGATCACCGGCGGCCAGATCCTCTACCGCGGCGAGGACCTCTTCCAGAAGTCCGAGCGCGAGATGCGCAGGATCCGCGGCAAGGACATCTCCATGATCTTTCAGGACCCCATGACCGCCCTGAACCCCGTCCACCCCGTGGGCCGGCAGATCGCGGAGGTCATCAAGCTCCACCAGAACTGCTCCGCCAAGGAGGCGGCCAAGCGGGCCGGCGAGATGCTGGAGAAGGTGGGCATCCCCGCCGAGCGCGCCGCCGACTTCCCCCATCAGTTCTCCGGCGGCATGAAGCAGCGCGTCGTCATCGCCATCGCGCTGGCCTGCGACCCGGTGCTCCTCATCGCCGACGAGCCCACCACCGCGCTGGACGTGACCATTCAGGCCCAGGTACTGGACATGATCAACAACCTGAAAAAGGAATTCAACACCGCCATGCTGCTCATCACCCATGATCTGGGCATCGTGGCCGAGACCTGCGACCGGGTGGCCATCATGTACGCCGGTCAAATCGTGGAGTACGGCGACCTGCCCGCCATCTTCGACCACACGGCCCACCCTTATACTCAGGGCCTGTTCGGCTCCATCCCCCGTCTGGACATCGATGTGGATGAGCTGTCCCCCATTCAGGGCCTCATGCCCGACCCGGCCAACCTGCCCACCGGCTGCAAGTTCCATCCCCGGTGTCCCTACGCCACCGAGATGTGCGCCCAGCAGGAGCCTGAGCTGACCCAGCTGGGTAAAAATCACTGGAGCCGCTGCTTCAAGACCGCACAGGAAGGAGGGGTATGACATGGCAATGCTGGAAGTCCGTCACCTGAAAAAATATTTCAAGACCCCCCGGGGACCGCTCCACGCGGTGGAGGACGTGTCCTTCGACCTTGAGGAGGGCAAGACCCTGGGCGTAGTCGGCGAGTCCGGCTGCGGCAAGTCCACCCTCGGCCGCGTCATTCTCGGCCTGTCCGACGCTACGGAGGGCGAGGTCCGCTTCCGCGGCGAGGAGACCACCCATCTCAAGCCCGCCGAGCGCAAGGCCCTGCGGAAAAAGATGCAGATCATCTTTCAGGACCCGTTCTCCTCGCTGGACCCCCGTATGTGCGTCCGCGACCTCATCGCCGAGCCGCTGGAGATCTTCGGCATGTACCGCACCAAGGACGAGATCTATGACCGCGTGGCCGAGCTGATGGATACCGTCGGCCTTGCCGAGCGGTTCGACCTGTCCTATCCCCACGAGCTGGACGGCGGCCGCCGCCAGCGGATCGGCATCGCCCGGGCCCTGGCCGTCAACCCGGAGTTCATCGTCTGCGACGAGCCCGTCTCCGCCCTTGACGTGTCCATTCAGGCCCAGATCCTGAACCTGCTCCAGCAGCTTCAGCGCACCCACGGCCTGTCCTACCTGTTCATCACCCACAACCTGTCCGTGGTCAAGCACATTTCCGACGACATCATGGTCATGTATCTGGGCTGTCTGGTGGAGAAGTGCCCCGCCAAGGAGCTGTTCAAGTACCCGCTGCACCCCTATACCAAGGGTCTGCTGTCCGCCATCCCCATTCCCTCCATCCATCACCAGAAGGAGCGCATCCTCCTGTCCGGCGAGCTGTCCTCGCCCGTCAACCCCAAGCCGGGCTGCCGCTTCGCCGCCCGCTGCCCCTATGCCAAGGAAGAGTGCTTCCAGACCATGCCGCCGCTGGTGGAGCTGATGGAGGGCCACACGGTGGCCTGCCACTTCGCGAAAGAAATCAACAATATGTGATCCGATCGGACTCGGGAGGTCTAATTTTATGCACGATATGTTCCCCCATCTGCTTTCCCCGCTGCGGGTAGGCAACCACATCCTGAAAAACCGGATGATCTGCCCCCCCAGCAAGCCCCACTTCATTCAGGGGCCTGAGAACTACCCCTCCAACATCATCGACCATTACGCCCAGCGGGCCCGCAACGGCGCCGCCCTCATCACCTGCGACGGCACCCATCTGGACGGCGACATGGGCCCCCACATGATGGGCTGGGACGGCACCAACGCCAACGTCCAGCACTACATGGCCCAGATGGCCGACGCCGTCCACTTCTACGGCTCCCTGGCCAACGGCGTCATCATGGCCTTCGCCCCCCGGGGCTACGACGTGAGCGAGGGCGTCCCCACCCACTACGTGGTGGGCGACGGCAGCAAGCCCCGCTACGACTGCAAGGAAATGACGCTGGAGATGATCCAGGAGTTCATCGACACCTGCGTGAAGCTGGCCAAGGTCCAGCAGGAGGCGGGCTTCGACGGCGTCTACATCCACATGGCCTACCGCGGCGTTATTCCCGGCCGGTTCCTCTCCCCGCTGACCAACAAGCGCACCGACCAGTTCGGCGGCAGCTTTGAAAACCGCATCCGCTTCCCCCTGACCCTGTGTCAGGAGATCAAGAAGGCCTGCGGCAAGGACTTCCTCATTGAAGCCAGCATCTCCGGCCACGACCCCGACCCCGCGGGCTGGACGCTGGAGGACAGCTGCAATTTCGCCAAGGCCGCCAAGGGCTGCATCGACATTCTCCAGCTCCGCGCCCCCAACATTGACCCCAACCACCCCACCGGCTTCAGCCTCGACCCCACGCCGTGGCTCTACATGGCCGAGACGGTGAAGGCCTCCAACCCGGAGATCGTCATCTCCACCGTGGCCGGCTACATGGACCCCGTGGAAAATGAGAAGATCATCGCCGAGGGCAAGGCCGACCTCATCTCCATGGCCCGGGCCTTCGTCAGCAACCCGGAGTACGGCAAGCTGGTGTACGAGGGCCGCCCGCAGGACATCGTGCCCTGCATCCGCTGCAACAAGTGCCACCGCAGCAGCGACTCCGACCCCTGGATGAGCGTCTGCTCCGTCAACCCCCGCTGGGCCATGGATCACCGCATCGACAAGCTCATCGTCAAGCCCGAGCGCTCCCGCCGGGTGGGCATCGTGGGCGGCGGCGTGGCCGGTATGGAGGCCGCGCTGGAGTGCGCCAAGCGGGGCCATCAGGTCACGCTGTATGAAAAGTCCGGCAAGCTGGGCGGCCTGCTCAACCACGCCGACGACGTGGACTTCAAGTGGCCCCTGCGGAACTTCAAGAACTTCATGGTCCGCAAGGTGGGCGAGAACCCCGCCATCACCGTGAAGCTGAACACCGCCGCCACGGTGGAGCAGCTCAACGCCGACGGCAACGAGGTCGTCATCGCCGCCGTGGGCTCCGAGCCCATCTCCGTCCCCATCCCCGGTCTGGACGGCCCGCAGGTCATGAACGCCGTGGAGGTCTACGGCCGCGAGGACGAGCTGGCCCACGACGTGGTGGTCATCGGCGGCGGCGACATCGGCACCGAGACCGGCCTGCACCTCGCCCGGAAGGGCCACAAGGTCACCGTCATCGAGATGAAGGACAAGCTGGCCCCCGAATCCTACCGGGTGCACTACTACAGCATGTTCATGGACGCCTGCGACGAGGAGCCCAACTTCTCCAGCCTGCTGGAGTGCAAAGTCACCGGGGTGACGGAGGACAGCGTCTCCTACACCGACAAGAACGGCGGGAGCCACACTATCCCCGCCGGGAGCGTGGTGGTGGCCGCCGGTATGCGGGCCAAGCTGGACGAGGCCTATTCCTTCGCCTCCGCCGGAAAGCAGTTCTTCGTGGTGGGCGACTGCATCAAGGCCGGCAGCGTCCAGAAGTGCATGCGCACCGCCTACGACATCGCCAATTCCATCTGATCCTCCGCTGCGGCGGTCCGTCCCCGCCGCAGCGTTTCCGGGGACATCCGCGTCTGCGACATCGGCACCATCATCGCCTCCCACTGCGGCCCGGGCACGCTGGCCGTCTTTTTCCTCGGGGACGAGCGGGCGTAACGCCCCGGACAGGCTTTGCCTTTTTTCGACGGGTCAAAGCTCCCGCCGGTCTGAAAAGACCGGCGGGAGTTTTTTGTTTCTTGCTGTTGACAAATCTGTTTGACAATGATATATTGCATCTTGACAAGGATAGTTGTCAAAATGACAAACAAACTTTTTATCCGCTTCGGCGGAGCAGGAAGGGGAGAGGCACATGCCGCTGCGCAACCGTCTGAAGGAATACCGGGCGGCGCTGGGCGTGAATCAGCAGGAGCTGGGCCGTCTGGCCGGGGTGTCCCGGCAGACCATCAGCCTCATCGAGCGGGGGGACTATTCCCCGTCGGTGACGCTGGCGCTGACGCTGGCAAGGATCTGCCGCGTCCGCGTGGAGGATATTTTCATTTTGGAGGAGGGCGATCCAAATGAAGGACCGCAATGACGAGATCCGGCAGGCCAACCGCAAGGCACTGCCGAAATTTTTGCTGATGATGGTGTGCTGCGGCGCGGTGGGCGGCGCCATCGGCTTCTGTCTGGCCTTTTTCGGGGCGGAGCAGCTGGCTGGAGCCGTCCGGCTGGCGGGGATCACCTTCGGCATCCATGCCGCGCCGTGGCTGCTGCTGGCCTGCGCCGTGCTCAACCCCATCATCGCCGCGGCCTTTTACCTGCCGGCAAAAAAGCTGCTGGCCCGCTGGGGCGGGGAGGACGAGGATGACCTGTCCGCCGCCATCGACCGAAAGATCGGCTTTGCCATGTGGAGCTGCAACCTGTTCCTCATCGCCGGGCTGGCCCTGTTGTCCATTTCCTTCGCCGGAATGGCCGTGAATCACGACCGGTTCACCGGTTACGGCTTCGTGCTGGCCATCGTCAGCTATTTCGCCGTGGTCATCGGCAGCATCATGATCCAGCGCCGGACGGTGGACATGGCTCGGCGCATTTCCCCGGAAAAGCAGGGCTCCATCTACGAGATGAAGTTCCGCAAAAAGTGGCTGGACAGCTGCGATGAGGCGGAAAAGATCCAGATTGGCCAGTGCGCCTACAAGGCGTACACCGCCGCGAACTACGCCTGCGTGGGCCTGTGGGCAGTGCTCACCATCTCCGGCATGTTTCTGGACACCGGCTTTCTCGCCCCGCTGGCGGTGTGTATTATCTTGGCGGTGATGCAGTCGGTCTACACCCGCGCCTCCCTGCGGCAGCCCCGCGGCGGCGCGAACCCGCTGTGACGAAAGGACTGGCACTATGGAATATTTCGGCATGTTCGGGCTTATCGCCTTTGTGCTTATGATGACCTATTCCGGCTATCCCGGCCGGGTGCGGCGGCTGGAATCCGCCGTGAAAAAACTCAAGCGCATCCAGAAAGGGGAAAATGAAATGTCAAAGCTCATCAACAGCCTGATCGGGCAGGAGTGCAAGCTGACGCTGTCGGACGAGTTCAGTTCCACCATGACCTGCCGGGTGGAGGAGGCGGACGACGACTGGCTCCGGGTCCTGTGCACCGACAAGAAGGGCCATACCACCGTCAAGCTCATCCGCATCGAGAACGTCAAGGGCGTGGAGCTGCTGAGCGGGGGCCGGGCATGAGTCTGTTCACCTGCCCCATCTGCGCCGCCCCCCTCGTCCGGGAGGGGAATACCTACCGCTGCCCCAGCCGCCACAGCTACGACGTGGCCCGGGAAGGGTACGTCCACCTGCTGCCTGCCAACAAAAAGCACTCCGCCAACCCCGGCGACGACAGGGACATGGCCGCCGCCCGCACCCGGTTTCTGGACGGCGGGTGGTACGCCCCTCTGCGGGACGCCCTGTGCCGTCTGGCGGAGGAGCACACCGGCCCCGCCCCGGCGGTGCTGGACGCGGGCTGCGGGGAAGGATACTATACCGCAGGTATTTTTGAGCATCTGAAAAACGCAAAGGATTTGGTTTCGCTGGCCGGAGTGGACCTCTCCAAGAGCGCCCTGAAAAAAGCCGCCCGCCGGACGCCGGAGGGGGAGTTCGCCGTGGCGTCGGTGTACCACCTGCCCGCGGCAGACGGGACGGCGGACCTGCTGGTGGACTGCTTCGCGCCGCTGGCGCTGGAGGAGTACCGCCGGGTCTTAAAGTCCGGCGGGGTGTTCCTCTACGTGGTCCCCGCCCCCCGGCACCTGCTGGAGCTGAAGGCGGTGCTGTACGACGCGCCTTACGAAAACCCGGAGGAGTCGCCGGAGTACGGCGGCTTCACCCGTCTGGGCGTCACCGAGGTGGAGACAAAAATGGACCTTCCTGCCCCGGCGCTGATGGATCTGTTCCGCATGACGCCCTACGTCTGGAAAACGCCCCGGGAGGGCGTCGCCCGGCTGGAAGCCCTATCGTCCCTGACCGTCACCGCCGCCTTTCATATCCACGCCTACCGCCGGACGGACGCCTGAGCGCCCGTCCGGCGCTTTCCATTGGCGGCCAACGGCTTTCCGCTACAAAACGGAGAAGACCCAAAACAAAATATTGTTTGCAATTCCCACCGGCTTCCTATAGAATAGTACTATTGTATTCCTGCATTTTCTTCGCATTTTATGGGAGGTCTTTCGTTCTATGGCAAAAAGCAAAAGCACCATCAACGACATGACTGAGGGCCCTCTGGTCCGTCAGCTCATTCTCTTCACCCTGCCCATCATGGGCGCAAACCTGCTTCAGGCGCTGTACACACTGGTGGACCTGTGGACAGTGGGCAACTTTGCCGACTCCGCCGCCATCTCCGCCGTGTCCATCTCCAGCCAGCTGGTCATTCTCATCCACGCCATCGGCATCGGCCTTGGCAACGGCGGTCAGGTGCTCATCTCCCAGCAGGTAGGCGCGAAGGACTACAAGCGGCTGAGCACCACCATCGGCACGCTGCTCTCCTTCTGTATGCTGGCGTCCATTATCGCATCCCTCATCGGCGCGGCGGGCGTCAACCTGTGGATGGGCCTGCTCAACACCCCCGCCGAGGCGTGGGACGGCGCGGTCCACTACCTGCTCATCTGCACGCTGGGCGCGCCCTTCATGTGCGCCAGCGGCACACTGTGCGCCATCCTCCGGGGCGTGGGCGAGTCCAAGCAGCCCATGTTCGTCCTGCTGGCCGCCGCGCTGACCAACTGCGTGATGGACATGGTCTTTGTGGCCGGTCTGGGCTGGGGCGCCGAGGGCGCCGCCTGGGCCACCACCATGGCGCAGGTGGCAGGCGCGGTGTATGCCCTCATCATCGTCTACCGCCGCCGGGAGGCTCTGGGCTTTGATTTCAAGCCCGCCTCCTTCAAGATGGACGGCCCCACCCTCAAGGCCATCCTCAAGCTGGGCACCCCGCTGGTGGTCATGACCGGCTCCATCACCGCCTCCATGATGGTCATCACCTCCTTCGTCAACACCTACGGCGTAGCCGCCTCCGCCATCACCGGCATCGGCGCCAAGCTCAACAGCATGGTCAACGTGGTCACCTCCGGCATGCAGACCGGCGTGAGCAGCATGGTGGGCCAGAACTTCGCCGCCGGCAAAATAGACCGGGTGCGCAAGGCAAACCACGTGGGTCTGGCGGTGTGCATCGTCTTTTTCGTCTTTGTGGGCGCAGTCACCCTGCTGTTTCCGGAGCAGATCATCGGCATTTTCACCCAGCCGTCGGAGACCGACGTGCTGGCGCTGGCCCGGCCCTATATGCGGACGGCCTTCTGGCTGTATCTGGCCTTCTGCCTGATGTCCACCCCGCTGGGCCACATCAACGGCGTGGGCTTCACCACCCTGAACCTCATCGCCGCCCTGCTGGACGGCGTGGTGGGCCGCATCGGCCTGTCCCTCCTGCTGGGGTACGGCCTCGGCTGGGGCGTGGAGGGCTTCTGGTGGGGCAACTCGCTGGCCGCCTTCATCTCCGTCTTTATCGGTCTGGGCTATTACTTCTTCGGCCACTGGGAAAAGCGCCGGCTGGCGATCTGACACAAAGTAAAATAAAATCGCGCGGATAGCTGCTATCCGCGCGATTTTTATGCCTGTTTTCAACGTTTTTATCTGTGCTTGCCCATGAAGAACAGCGCCACGCAGCCCGGGCCTGTATGGGCGCCGATGACGGGGCCGATGCTGTTGATGATGATCTCCTTGACGCCGTAGCGGCGCTTGACCTCGTCGGCCACAAACTGGGCGTCCTCCAGACAGGCGCTGTTGCTGATATACATGGTCTGGGACGCGGGATCCTCGGCAAGCTCGCCGACTTTGTCCGCCAGCGCCAGCAGGGATGCCTTGCGGCCCCGGGCCTTGGACACATTGATGAGGTGCCCCTCGTCGTCCATGTGCATCACCGGCTTGATCTGGAGCATGGAGCCCACCAGCGCGGTGGCGGCGGACACGCGGCCGCCCTTTTTCAGGAAAAACAGGTCGTTGACGGTGAACCAGTGGCACTGGCGCAGCTTGTTCTGCTCCGTCCAGTCCCGGACCTCCTCAATGGTCTTGCCGTCCAGCCGCAGCTGGGCCGCCTGCGCCACCAGCATCCCCTGACCCAGCGAGGCGGACAGGGTGTCCACCACGAACACCTTCCGGTCGGGGAACTGAGCGGCCAGCTCGTCGCCGGCGATCTTGAAGGAGTTGTAGGTGGTGGACAGGCCGGAGGAGAAGGCCAGCACCAGCACGTCCCGGCCCTCCTGAAGGATAGGCTCCAGCACCTCGGCGGCCTGACCGACGTTGACGGCGTTGGTGGTGGCCATCTGGCCCTGCTTCTGCCGGCTGTAGAACTCCTCGGGGCTCATTTCCCGGTTGTCGGGGTAGTTGTGATATGTCTCATCGCCCATGATGAAGGCCAGGGGCGCGACGTGCAGCTCCAGCTTCCGGACCAGCTCGTCGGGCAGGTCGCAGGAAGAGTCGGTAACAATAACGAAGTCGTTCATGGTGGTTTCCTCCAAAGAAATATATTGAAGGCGCGTGACGCGCCAATGCTCACTTTTTCTTGCCCTTGTCCAGCAGGTCGCTCTTGCCCTCCCGCTGGGCCATGATGGCCAGCACCCGGCGGCAGGCAAGGCCGTCGGCATAGCTGCGCAGGGCGAGGGCCAGCACCAGCTTGGGCAGGTCGTGGTCGGTGGTGTTCTCGTCCAGCTGCACTGCCGTCTCGGTGAGGGCGCGGTCCAGCGTCTCGCAGAAGAAGTCGTACAGCCGCTTGCTGTCCCGGCCCTCCTGCCCGATGGCCACCAGCGCCCGCATCTCCCGGACGGACAGCACCTGCTTCATGGCGGAGATGGACGTGAGGTACGCCAGATGCTCCTGATCGTACTTTTTCCCGTTGGCCCGGGCCAGCAGGCCGTCCTTGATATAGTTGTTGATCATGGCGGGGGTCAGGCCCTCCCCGTCCTCAAAGGAGATAAGCTGACGTGACAGGTAGGACACCACCTGATCCATATACAGCGGGATGTCGGGCAGATTCTCCCAGCCGTCGGGCCGCTCCCGCATCAGTCGTTCCTTCAGTTCTGCCAGCTCTTCCATGGGCGGAAAGCCTCCTCCAAATCTTGTATCAAAAATTATATCATATGATTTTCATCCCGTAAACCCCCAAATGCAAGAACCTGCCGCCCGCACTTGCGCCGGACGGGGCCGGTGTGGTACACTGTTTGAGCGGGCCCCGGCGCGATTTGCGCTCCGGCGGCCATTTTATCCGCAAAAGAGGGATACCCATGAATGAAAAAGAGATCGCGGAGCTTCGCCGCCGCTTCAAGCCCGATAAAAACAGCATCACCCACATCTACGGCTGCTACGTGGGGGAGACACGGCAGATCGTCTCCCAGTTTGACCAGTCCGTGGCCCTGCTGCCTCAGGAGGAGACGGAGCGGCTGCTGGGCCTTCTGAAAAAGTCCCTGTCCGGCACCCAGGGGAAAAACCTGCTGGATATCGTGTTCTCCACCATGCAGGTGGCGGACAGCGACGAGCACCGGCTGCTCATGAAGCTCCGGGACACCATGCTGGAGGACGAATCCGTCCGGGCGGAGCTGTACGAGAAGATCATCGGCTCCCTCCAGATCGAGGGCAACTACCTCATCCTGCTGGCCTACGACAGCTACGACGTGCCCTACCGCTCCAAGGACGACGAGGAGCAGGAGGACGCGGGCAGCGAGGTGTTCCGGTACATCCTCTGCGCCGTCTGCCCGGTGAAGCCCACCAAGCCCGCCCTGAGCTACTTCGTGTACGAAAACGCCTTCCACACGCTGGAGCCGGACTGGATCGTCTCCCCGCCGGAGACGGGCTTCCTGTTCCCGGCCTTTGACGACCGGAGCACCAATATTTACAGCGCCCTCTACTACTCCCGGGACATCGGGGATATCCATCAGGAGCTGGTGGACACCCTGTTCAGGGTAGACCCCCTCATGCCCGCGGCGGAACAGAAGGAAAATTTCCGCTCCATTCTGGGGGAGACGCTGGAGGACGACTGCAAATTCGAGGTGGTGCAGGCCGTCCGGGACCAGATGTGCGGCTTGATCGAGGAGCACAAGGCCAGCAAGACCCCGGAGCCGCTGACCCTCAGCAAGGGGGCCATGAAGTCGGTGCTGCGGGGCTGCGGCGTGGCCGCCCGGCACGTGGACGCCTTCGACCGGCGGTATGACGAGACCTTCGGCGCGGACGCGGCCCTCGCCCCCCGGAATGTGGTGGACACCAACGTGGTGGAGGTCAAGACCCCCGACGTGACCATCAAGGTCAACCCCCAGCGGGCGGATCTGGTGGAGACCCGCATCATCGACGGCGGCAAGTACATCCTCATCCGCGCCGAGGACGGGGTTGAGGTCAACGGCGTGCCCGTGCGCATCGAGTGAGGACACAGCTGCCCATCCGGCACGACTACCCCGACCGGGATTCTATCCTCTATATGCTGGACCTCTGAAAAAACAAATCCCCGCCACGTATCACGTGGCGGGGATTTGTTGTCTTTTCCTTACTTCTTCAGCGCCAGAGCCTTGCGGACGGACTCCGCGATGCCGTCAGCGGTGAGGCCGTAGGCGGCCAGCACCTTCTTGGCGGCCCCGGAGCGGCCGAACTCGTCGTTGACGCCATGGCGCACCACGGGGACGGGGCAGCCGGCGGACACGCACTCGCACACGGCGGAGCCGAGGCCGCCGATGACGTTGGCCTCCTCGCTGGTGACGATGGCCCCGGTCTCCCGGGCAGCCTTGAGCACCAGCTCCTCGTCCAGCGGCTTGATGGTGTGCATGTCGATGACCCGGACGGAAACGCCCTCGGCCTTGAGGGCGTCGGCGGCCTTTACCGCCTCCTGCACCATCATGCCGGCGGCGATGACAGTGACGTCGGAGCCGTCCCGGAGGGTGACGCCCTTGCCCAGCTCAAACTGATAGCCGGGCACCTCGTCGGTGACGGAGTCCACCGCCAGACGGCCCAGACGCATATAGGCGGGGCCTTCATAGTCCAGCAGAGCCTTGACGGCGGCGCGCATCTCGGGGCCGTCGCAGGGGGAGACCACCAGCATGCCGGGGATGGCCCGCATGATGGCGTAGTCCTCGATGCACTGGTGGGTGGCGCCGTCCTCGCCCACGGACAGGCCGCCGTGAGAGCCGATGACCTTTACGTTCAGCCGGGGATAGGCGATAGAGTTGCGCACCTGCTCCCACGCGCGCCCCGCGGCGAACATGGCGAAGGAGTTGATGAAGGGCTTCTTGCCGCAGGCGGCAAGCCCGGCGGCGATGCCGGCCATGTCGGCCTCGGCAATGCCGATGTTGAAGAACCGCTCGGGGCAGACCTCGGCGAACTTCTTGCTCATGGTGGAGCCGGACAGGTCGGCGTCCAGCACCACGAGATCAGGGTAGTCCTTGGCCAGAGCGGCCAGCGCCTCGCCGTAAGCGGCGCGGGTAGCGATATTTTCCATGTTACTGCACCTCCAGTTCGGCGATCCGGGCCTCAAGCTCCGCCTTGGCCTGCTCGTACTGCTCGGCGTTGGGAGCCTTGCCGTGCCAGCCGGCGTTGTTCTCCATGAAGGACACGCCCTTGCCCTTGACGGTGGCGGCCAGAATGACGGTGGGCTGGCCCTTGACGGTCTTGGCCGCATCAAAGGCCTTCTGGATGGCGGCGTAGTCGTGGCCGTCGCACTTGATGACGTTCCAGCCGAAGGCGGCCCACTTCTGGTCCAGCGGCTCGGTGGGCATGACGTCGGCGGTCTTGCCGTCGATCTGCAGGCCGTTGACGTCCACCACGGCGCAGAGGTTGTCCAGCTTGAACTTGGCGGCGGCCATGGCGGCCTCCCAGATCTGGCCCTCCTCCAGCTCGCCGTCGCCCATGACGGCGTACACGCGGTAGTCCTTATTGTCCATCTTGCCCGCCAGCGCCATGCCCACGGCGGCGGACAGGCCCTGTCCCAGAGAGCCGGTGGACATGTCCACGCCGCGGACGTGGTGCATTTCCGCGTGGCCAGACATGTGGCCGTCGATGGAGCGGAACATCTTCAGCTCCTCGGCGGGGAAAAAGCCCCGCAGCGCCAGCGTGGGGTACAGGGCGGGGGTGCAGTGGCCCTTGGAGAGGACGAAGCGGTCCCGGTCGGCCTTATGGGGATCGGCGGGGTCCACGTTCATCACGTTCTGATAGAGAACGGTCAGGATGTCCATGGCGGAGAAGGAGCCGCCCAGATGTCCGGAGGCGGCGCCATACACCATGTCCAGGCCCATGAGCCGTCCGCGGGCGGCGGTGAGGGCCAGCTGTTTGGTGTCCATCAAATCAATACATTCCTTTCATCGGGCCGTGCGCCCGGTCAGATCATATCCATTTTACCCAATGATACCCGTCATTGCAATGGGCAATTCACCCGATTTTCCTCCGAAATCGCCCGGTTATCTCTCCGGCGGCGGCTCAGTCGGAAAACTGGGTGGCCCGGTAGTACTCAAGGCCCCGGAACTGCCGGATAAGCGCCCGCTGCTCGTCGGTGAGCTCGCTGGTCAGCGTTCCGCCGGCGGTGATGACCCGGCCGGTATCGTGGATGACGGGCAGCGCGCCGTACACCGGGCGGAGAGCCTGCATATACGCGTCCCCCGTCCAGTCCAGCTTGTCGAAGAGATGAGCCATGAGGAAGCAGGGGGAGATGTCCGGCCCCTCGCCGGTGAAATCGAAGTCCAGCACCTCCCTGGCCGCATCGTTGGCCCAGATGAGGTAGCGGGTGGACCAGTAGTTGTAGAAGCCCTCCTCGGTGGACTGGTCAAGGTTCACGCCCAGCGCCTGATAGACGGTGCTGCCGTTGCCCAGCCACGGCTTGTGGTCGCCGAACACGATGAGGATCACCGGCTCGTCCAAATCCCGGAACTCATCCACCATCCGGCTCAGCCGCTCCTGCGTGTCCTTCACGGAGCCGAGGTAGTTTGCCAGAATGGTGCGGGACTCGTCGTCCAGCTCCCGGTTGCCCACAAGGTCGTCCACCTCGCCCCACCAGCATTCCTCGCCGGAGTAGGGGCCGTGTCCCTGATAGGACACGGAGAAGGAGAACTGGGGCGTGCCGCTTTTGATGCGGGTCAGCAGGTCCTCGGTGAGCTTGGGCATAAAAATACTGTCGTAGGCCACATCGTCACCGGAGAACTGGCCGTAATAGTTTTCCACAAAGCGGTAGGACTCAAAGCCCAGATAGGTATTGACGTTCTTCCGGTTGTAGAACCAGTCGAAGCAGGGATGGTCGCCGGAGGTCTCGTACCCCTGATTTTTGAAGTACCAGACGTAGGAGCTGGTGTCCCGCCGCCAGTTGTACTGGGTGGACACGCCGGTGAGAAAGGCCCGCTCGGTGTTTACGGTGCCGCCGGCAAAAATATTGGTGATGAGGTTGCCGGTGTAGCTCTCGTCCTCCAGCGCGTGATAGGCGGCGTACACCTCCGGGGCCGCCTCCACGCCGTCGATGCGGGAAAAGTCGGCGAAGGCCTCCAGCATGATGCCCACCACGCTGACCTTCTGGTCCGCCGGGATGTCCCCGTCCTCGTATCCGTCCAGCAGCGCCGCCGTCTCCTTTTTATTGTACCCCTCCGGCGCGGCGGGGAAGGCGTCGGTGACGGAGTGGAGGAAGGGATACATGCTCCCCCGGGAGAGGAACTGCTGGGTGTCCGACCACTGGCTGAGCCGGTCGAGGTTCACCGCCGTTTTCGCATACAGGCTGTCGCTGAGGTAGGGCTTCGCGCCGAGGCCGCCGATGAGCAGCACCGCCGCCAGCGTGATGAGCCGCACCCGGCCGGAGGGCTTTCCCCGGACGAGGAAGAACAGGAACAGGAAGCCGCCCGCGGCGCACAGCAGCACCAGCGCCAGCCGGAGGTTGAGGAACAGGCTGTAATTCCCGGCCATTTTGCCCGCCTCGCCCAGAATGAACAGGTCGGCGAAGAGCACCGGGTCATCCCGGAAGCTGAGCTTGTAGTAGTTGCCGAAGGCCAGCAGCAGGGTGGGGACCGCCCCGAAGAGATAAGCCGCCCACGGCCGCCCGGTGGCCGCCCAGCCCAGCGCCATGAGCAGCGCCACCGGCAGCAGGTTCAGCAGGAACAGCACCGGGTGGGTGAAGTAACCCACGAACACCGACAGGGCATACGGACCCGGGGCCAGCAGCAGCATGACCCCCGTGACCCCCGCCGCCGCGCACAGCAGGATCAGGATATTCCACAGCCAGAAGGCCGCCCGGCGGCCCCGGGTCAGCTGGCTGTCCGGCCGCTTCTGGAAGAGGAAGGGCCGGGAGGCTTCAGAAATTTTCATGGAAAAGGTCTCCTTGGGAAAAATATCGCGCGCAATGCGCATACCGCCTTGCATCATAACACAGATCCCGCCGGAAATAAATTTAATTCGACAAAAAATCTGCCCCAATTTTTTGACGGGGCGGCAGACTGTGACAGTCCGCGGGCGTTTTTCCTCCGCCGTACATAAAAAATTCCAAACCGGGCAAATTAACCGCATCCATGAAAGGAGTGATGGCATGAACCAGCCAGCCATTGACGTGCGCAGCGAGATCGGCCCGCTCCGGCGGGTGCTGCTCCACCGGCCGGGCCGGGAGCTGGAGAACCTGATGCCGGAGTATATCGAGCGCCTGCTGTTTGACGACATTCCCTACCTGAAGATCGCCCGGGAGGAGCACGACGCCTTCTGCGACCTGCTGCGGCAGAACGGGGCGGAGGTGGTGTACCTCACCGACCTGACGGCGGAAGCCCTCGCCGACCCGGACGTAAAGGAACAGTTCCTCCGGGAGTATCTGGCGGAAGCGGGCGTCCGGGGGGAAAAGCGCACCGCCATGATATTGGAGTACTTCCGGAGCATGTCCACCAAAAACATGGTGGAAAAAATGATGGAGGGCGTCCGCAAGTCGGAGGTCCGGGGCTACGGCCGGAAAAACCTCACCGATTATCTGGACGACTACTACCCCTTCGTCCTCGACCCCATCCCCAACCTTTACTTCACCCGGGACCCCTTCGCCGCCATCGGCTCCGGCGTGTCCATCCACAAAATGTCCACCGTCACCCGCAGCCGGGAGACGCTGTTTGCCGAGTATATCTTCCGCCATAACCCCCGGTATCAGGGGGTGCCCGTGTACTACGACCGGCGGGCGGACGCCTCGGTGGAGGGGGGCGACGTGCTGGTGCTCAGCGACAAGGTGGTGGCCGTGGGCATCTCACAGCGCACCCGGCCGTGGGCCATCGAGCAGCTGGCCAAGCGCCTGCTGGAGGAAAACACCGGCTTTGAAAAGGTGCTGGCCATCGACATCCCCAAAAACCGTGCCTTCATGCATCTGGATACGGTGTTCACCATGGTGGACTACGACAAGTTCACCATGCACCCCAACATCACCGCCGATCTGCGGGTGTTCGTGCTGGAGGCGGGGGAGGGGGGCCATCTGGCTATCACCGAGGAGCACGACAGTCTGGAGAATATCCTCCGGGAGCACCTGCACCTCGACCGCGTGACCCTCATCAAGTGCGGCGGCGGCTCGGTCATCGACGCCGCCCGGGAGCAGTGGAACGACGGCTCCAACACCTTCTGCCTCGCACCGGGCAAGGTGGTGGCGTACAGCCGCAACTACGTGACCAACCGGGTCATGGAGGACGCGGGCATCGAGGTGCTCACCATCCCCTCGTCGGAGCTGAGCCGGGGCCGGGGCGGCCCGCGGTGCATGACGATGCCGCTGGTAAGAGGGCGGATCAACTGACGCAAAGCCGCCGGGCTTTAGAGCGGCACTGCTGCCGCGGCGAGGGCTGGGGCCACCTTTTTCGAATTCGCCGAAACCTCGGCGAATTCGTTCCAAAATCATCGCCGCTTTTCCGGCGAATACGGAAAAAAGGAGATCAACAATGGCAATCAACTTAAAGGGACGTTCCTTTCTCACCCTTCAGGACCTGTCCGCCGCCGAGATCCGCTACCTGCTGGATCTGGCCCGGGACCTGAAGGCCAAAAAGCGCATAGGCCTCCACGGCGAGGCCCTGAAGGGCAAAAACATCGTGCTGCTCTTCGAGAAAACCTCCACCCGCACCCGCTGCTCCTTCGAGGTGGCGGCCCGGGAGGAGGGCGGCCACGTCACCTATCTGGACCCCGGCTCCTCCCAGATGGGCAAAAAGGAGTCGCTGGAGGACACCGCCAAGGTGCTGGGCCGGTTCTTCGACGGCATCGAGTACCGGGGCTACGACCAGCAGGCGGTGGTAGATCTGGCGAAATACTCCGGCGTGCCGGTGTTCAACGGCCTCACCGACCTTGACCACCCCACCCAGATCCTCGCCGACATGCTGACCATGGAGGAGCACATCGCAAAGCCCCTGAACCGCTGCAAGGTGGCCTTCGTGGGCGACGTGCGCAACAACATGGCCTACGCATGGATGTACGGCTGCGCCAAGATGGGGGTGGACTTCGTGGGCTGCGGCCCGCAGCCCCTCATCGACGGGGCGGACAAGTCGGTGCTCACCGCCTGTCAGGCCGATGGCGAAAAGTCCGGCGCGGACATCCGCCTGTCCGACAATATCGACGACCTCCGGGGGGCCGACGTGCTCTACTCCGACATCTGGGCCTCCATGGGGGAGGAGGATCTCATCCCGGAGCGGGCGAAGCTGCTGGCTCCCTACCGCATTGACGACAATATGCTGAAAGCCACCGGCAACCCTGACGTGCTGTTCATGCACTGCCTGCCCTCCTTCCACGACTTTGAGACGAAAACCGCCCGGGAGTGGAAGGAAAAGGGCGTGGACATCCGGGAGGTCACCGACGAGGTGTTCCGCGGCCCCCATTCCGTGGTGTTCGACGAGGCGGAGAACCGGATGCACACCATCAAGGCCGTCATGGTGGCTACCGTATGAGCGGCCCGGTGAAGGTCGTTGTCGCGCTGGGCGGCAACGCGCTGGAGGACAAGGCCCTGCCCCCCACGGCGGAAAGCCAGCTTCAGGTGGCCGGGCGGACGGCGGAGCAGCTGGCGGAGCTGTCCTGCGCCGGGTACGAGCTGGCGGTGGTCCACGGCAACGGCCCTCAGGTGGGCCGCATCCTGCTGGCCAGCGAGACGGCGGCGGACGTGACGCCGCCCATGCCCTTTGACGTGTGCGGCGCCATGAGTCAGGGCTATATCGGCTACCATTTGCAGCAGGCCCTCACCGCCGCCCTCCACCGCCGGGGGCGGCACATCCCGGTGGTGACGGTGGTGACCCAGATGGTGGTGGACCCGGCAGACCCGGCCTTCCGCCGCCCCACCAAGCCCATCGGCCCCTTTTACACCGAGGAGCAGGCCATCCGGCTGGAGGAGGAAAAGGGCTTCACCATGAAGGAGGACTCCGGCCGGGGCTGGCGGCGGGTGGTGCCCTCTCCCAAGCCCCGGCGCATCGTGGAGATCGGCACCATCCGCACCCTGTGGGACACCACGGTGACCATCGCCTGCGGCGGGGGCGGCGTGCCGGTGCTGGAGCAGCCGGACGGCTCCCTCAAGGGGGTGGCCGCCGTCATTGACAAGGATCTGGCCGCCTGCCGTCTGGCGCAGGAGATGGAGGCCGACATCCTCATGATCCTCACGGAGGTGCCCGCCGTGGCGGTGAGCTTCGGCAAGCCCAATCAGCGGGATCTGGGGGAGGTCACAGTGGAGGAACTGGACCGCTATGCCGCCGCCGGGGAATTCGGCGAGGGCTCCATGCTGCCCAAGGTGGAGGCGGCCGCCGCCTTTGCCCGCTCCGCCCCCGGGCGCACCGCCGTCATCACCTCGCTGGAGCTGGGCCTTGCGGCGCTGGATGGCCGGGCGGGCACCCGGGTCACAGGATAGGAGGGACGCGCATGGGCAAGTTCAGAATGCCCTCGGCCTACACGGTGCTGTTTCTCATCATCCTGCTCATGACCGCCCTGACGTGGGTCATCCCCTCCGGCGCGTATGACTACGGCCCGGACGGCGAGCCCATCGCCGGGACCTACCACCGGGTGGAGGACGAAAAGCAGCCCCTGTCCGCCGTGGTCATGGCCCCGCTGGAGGGCCTTTACGAGGCCATCGACATCGCCGCGTTCATCCTCATGGTGGGCGGCTTTCTGGGGGTGGTGTCCAAAACCGGGGCCATCGACGCGGGCATCTCCAACATCATCCGGAAGCTCAGGGGCCGGGAAAAGCTGCTCATCCCCATCCTCATGTGCGCCTTCGCTCTGGGCGGCACCACCTTCGGCATGGCGGAGGAGACCATCGCCTTTTACCCGCTGGTGCTGCCCATCGTGGTGGCGGCGGGGTATGACACCGTCACCGGCGTGGCCATTATCCTGCTGGGGGCTGGGGTGGGCGTCATTGGCTCCACTGTCAACCCCTTTGCCACCGGCATCGCTGCGGGCTTCGCCGGGGTCACGCTGGGGGAGGGGATGCTGCTGCGGGTGGTCATGCTGATTTTACTGCTGGCCCTCGCCGTCTGGTTCGTCATGGCCTACGCACAGCGGGTGAAGGACGACCCCGCCCGCTCGGTGGTGGCCGACCGCCGGAGCGAGCACCTGACCCACTTCGGCGCCCTCCGGCAGGAGGAGCGGCAGCTCGCCGCCACCCAGAAGCTGGCCCTGACCCTCTTCTCCGTCACCTTTCTGGTGATGGTGTACGCCGTCATCCCCTTCGACGATATGGGCCTGCCCCTGCCCGCGCTGGGCTGGTGGTTCCCCCAGCTGTCCGCCCTGTTTCTGGCGGCGGCGGTGATCACCGGGCTTGCCTGCCGCCTTGGGGAGGAAAATATCATCAGCGCCTTTATCTCCGGCGCGGCGGAGCTGCTGGGCGTGGCCTTCATCATCGGTATTTCCCGGGGCATCACCGTCATCATGAACAACGGCAAAATTACGGACACCATCCTGAGCTGGGGCGAGTCCGCCCTGTCCGGCGCGGGGCCGCTGACCTTCACCGCGCTGGTCTATCTCATCTATTTCCCGCTGTCCTTCCTCATCCCGTCCACCTCCGGCCTTGCCACCCTGTCCATGCCCGTCATGGCTCCGCTGGCGGACTTCGCCGGGGTGGGCCGGGACGTGATCATCACCGCATTCCAGTCCGCCTGCGGTCTTGTGAACCTGCTGACTCCCACCAGCGCCGTGGTCATGGGTGCGCTGGCCATCGGCCGGATCTCCTACGACCGCTGGCTGAAGTTCGCGTGGAAGTATCTCGTCATGGCCTTCGTCCTCATTCTGGCACTGCTGTGTCTGGCAGTGCTGATGTAACTCAGAAATGCAGGCATTTCTGAGACAGAATACAGGCCGCTGCGCGCACTTGCACACACTTGCGGCCTGAGAAGTGTTTTTCCCGAGGCGCATGTCCCCGGGAAAAACAGATTTTAATCTATTCCGCCGCCTGCGGGCGGCGGAACTCTGCAAGGCTTCTGTACCGCTATATGGCAGGCTCCGCCTTTTTCGGCGAAAAAAGCAGCCCCGGAGCATCCGGGGCTGCTTTCATGTACTTCAAATCTGTTTTGCGTCAATATTTTTTCGAATGGTCTGGAAAATGTGCTCGGCAATCTCCAGCTCCTCGTCCGTCAGGCCGGCAAAGACCTTCTCCGCCTCGCGGGGCATGAAGTCCCGGAGCTTGTGGGCCATGCGCCGCCCCTCGTCGGTAAGCAGGATCTGGTTGCGCTTGCCTCCCTCCTCCGACGGGAGCCGGAGAATAAGGCCGCGGCTCTCCATCCGCCCCAGCATGACGCTGATGGTGGCGGCGGACACCTGCCGGAAATCGGCAAGCTCCTTCTGGCTGCACGGGCCGATGATGTCCAGCGCGCTGAGCAGCGCGCCCTGTCCGCTGTGTATGCCCAGTTGGGCCACCTGACGCTCCACGTAGCCGGTGTGGATCCGGCTGGTGTCGGTCAGAATATCCAATAATCTTGTCCGATCCATGACAAAGACGTTCCTCTCTCCGCGCAAAATGTTAGCTGACTAAGTCCATAGTATAGTCCTTTCCCCGGCGTTGTCAATGGACGAACCGATCCTTTTTTGTGGAAAACGCCATGTCCAAAATTTGGACATGGCGTTTTCCACAAAGGGCTGAACCCCATGTACTCCCGCGCTTTTTTGCGCCGTGCCGCGGGCCGTTCGCCGCTGAATCTGAAAATTTTTGGCGTAACTTCCAACCGCGCACAGCGGTCACATCTGAAAAAGGATGCCCGCCAGCGCGGACAGGCCGATGAAGCAGATGGGGTGGAGCTTTTTCGCCGGGGTGTACTTCATGAGGATAAAGACCACCGCCGCCAGCACGATGGCTTTCCAGTTGAAGAAGGCCGCGCCGAAGGGCATCCCCGTCCGCAGCAGGGCGATCTCCGCCACCTGAAGGAGGGCGGCAGTGATGAGGGCCACCGACGCGGCCCGCAGACCGTAAAACACCGCGTCCACCGCCTTGGACTGGCGGAACCGCTGGAGGAACTGGGCGATGATGAGGATGACCACGATGGACGGGAACACCAGCCCCAGCGTGGCGGCGATCCCGCCGGGGATTCCCGCAGTGGTGAAGCCCACGTAGGTGGCGGTATTCACCCCCATGGGGCCGGGGGTGGACTCGGACACGGCGATCATGTCCGCCAACTGGCCGGAGGTGAACCAGCCGGTTCGCTCCCCCAGATCGGTGAGAAAGGGGATGGTGGCAAGGCCGCCGCCGATGGAAAAGAGGCCCACCTTGCAGAATTCAAGGAAAAGACGAAGCAGGATCATTTCGCAAGCCCTCCCTTCGCCGCGCGGATGCACAGCCCGGATACGCCCGCGATGACCACCAGCACCACCGGCGAGCAGAGATAGCTCAGCACCGCGCCCAGCGCGCCGCCGGGCATGGTGACAAAGGTCCCCGCGGCGGACAGGAGCAATACCACGAGGTACAGGATCCGGGTGGGCCAGTCCACCACGGAGGTCTTGCAGAGCTTGATGACGCTGGTGGTGATGAGGGCCACCACACCGGCCCGGATGCCGTTAAAGGCGTGAATGACCCATTGGATCTCCATAAAATTCTGCAAAAACGCCGCAATGAGCAGGATGATGACGATGGACGGAAACACCAGCCCCAGCGTGGCAATGACGCCGCCGGCGACCCCCGCCTGACTGCTGCCCACAAAGGTCGCCGTGTTCACAGCGATGATGCCGGGGGTGCACTGGCCCACGGCGTAGTAGTCGGCCAGCTGCTCCTCCGTGGCCCAGCCCTTGCTGTCCACCAGCTCCCGCTGGAGGATGGGCAGCATGGCGTAGCCGCCGCCGAAGGTGCACACGCCGATTTTGGCAAAGGTAAAGAACAGATCCGCGAATTTTTTGAACAAGAATATCACCGCTTTAATCAACTCGTCGAAAAAGGCAAAGCCTTTTCCGACGGAAGAACTGCACCCCGCTGCATCGCACGGCATGGCCGTTGATAGCAGGCCATGCCGCACGTTTGCGGGGCGAGAAGTGTTTTCTGCCACGCACATGTCGCGGCAGAAAACGAATTTTATTTTTTTCGCCGCTGCGGCGGCGAAACTCTACGAGGTTTTTTCCTTACTCCAGCCCTTCCAGCTGGTCGAGCCAGAGTCGGGCCACCGCGTCACTGGGCATCCGCCAGTCGCCGCGGGGGGAGAGGGTCAGGGTGCCAACCTTGGGGCCGTCGGGCAGGCAGGAGCGCTTGAACTGCTGGGCGAAGAACCGCCGGTAGAAGCTCCGCAGCCACCGGAGCAGCTCCGCCCGGTCGTGCCGGCCCTCCATGGCCCGCTCGGCCAGCCGCAGCACCTTCCGGGGCGAAAAGCCCCAGCGCACGGCGTAGTAGAGGAAGAAGTCGTGCAGCTCATAGGGCCCCACCAGATCCTCCGTCCGCTGGGCGATCTCCCCGTCCTTGGGGGGCAGCAGCTCGGGGGAGACGGGGGTATCCAGAATGTCCCGGAGCACCTCCGCCAGACGGCCGCCCCGGTCGTCGGCCACGAAGGCCACCAGATGGCGCACCAGCGTCTTGGGGATGGAGGCGTTCACGCCGTACATGCTCATGTGGTCGCCGTTGTAGGTGGCCCAGCCCAGCGCCAGCTCGGACAGGTCGCCGGTGCCGATGACCAGACCGCCCGCCTTATTCGCGATGTCCATGAGCACCTGCGTGCGCTCCCGGGCCTGCCCGTTTTCGAAGGTCACGGAGTGGTCGTCCATGGACTGGCCGATGTCGGCAAAATGCTGCCGCACCGCCGCGCCGATGTCCACAACCCGCAGAGTTGCCCCCAGCTCCTCCGCCAGCAGCTCCGCGTTGGAGCGGGTCCGGGCGGTGGTGCCGAAGCAGGGCATGGTGACGGCGATGATGTCCTTATGGTCCCGGCCCAGCAGGTCGAAGGCCATGACGGTGATAAGGATGGCGAGGGTGGAATCCAGCCCGCCAGACAGGCCGATGACCGCCGCGGCGGCGTGGGTGTGCTCCAGCCGCTGCTTGAGACCCAGCGCCGCGATGCGCAGGATCTCGTCGCACCGCTCCGCCCGGTCCCGCTGGCCCTGGGGCACGAAGGGCGCGGGGGAGACGGGGCGGGTG
This sequence comes from uncultured Oscillospiraceae bacterium, assembly GCA_934675115.1. Classification (GTDB taxonomy): domain Bacteria; phylum Bacillota; class Clostridia; order Oscillospirales; family Oscillospiraceae; genus Enterenecus. The sequence continues at coordinate 30,811 of CAKUPH010000017.1, forward strand.
AGGGCGGTCTCCGTATCCTTGAGGGAGAAGCTCTGCCGCCAGACGTTCTCCGTATCCCCGCTGAAGGTGGTCATGCGGCGGCGCTCGTAAACCAGCCGCCCAACATCCAGTTCCGTGGCCGTCAGGCCGGTGGAAAAGCGGTTTTCCGCCAGAAGTGCGCCATTTTCCGCGATCATGTTGTGCCCGGCGAACACCATGTCGGTGGACGACTCGCCCTGCCCCGCATCGGCATACACATAGCCGCACAGCAGCCGGGCGGACTGCCCGGACACCAACTGGCGGCGGTAGGCGGCCTTGCCCGCCACCTCGTCGCTGGCGGACAGGTTCAGAATCACCGTGGCCCCCGCCCGGGCCAGCCGGACGGAGGGCGGCTCCGCCGCCCACAGGTCCTCGCACAGCTCCACGCCCACCACAAGGCCGGGCATGCCGGTGCACTCGAACAGCCCGCCGGCGCACAGGGGGATGCAGTCCTGCCCGCACAGGCTGACGGCGTAGTCCACGCCCCGGCCGGAGACGAACCAGCGCTGCTCGTAAAATTCCCCGTAATTGGGGAGGTACAGCTTGGGGATCAGCCCCAGAATCTTTCCCTTCTGTATCACAGCGGCGCAGTTATACAGCTTGTTATCCCATTTGCACCGCACCGGCACGCCCACGGCGGTCAGCATGTCCAGCTCCGCCGTCTCCCGCAGGATGTAGGCCAGCCCGGCCTCCGCTCCGTCCAGCAGGGTGTCCTGCAAAAACAGGTCGCCGCAGGTGTAGCCGGTGAGGCACAGCTCCGGCAGAGCCAGCAGCTTCACGCCCTGCTCCGCCGCCTCGGCCATGAGCGCCGCGATCTGTCCGGCGTTGTAGGCGCAGTCCGCCACCCGGATCCGTGGCGTGGCCGCCGCCGCCTTGATAAAACCGTCTTTCACGGAGATCCCTCCTTTGCCGCGCGGATCCGCGCGGTCGATCAAGTGGTTAATATGATACCCCAAACGGG
>CAKUPH010000018.1 GCA_934675115.1 uncultured Oscillospiraceae bacterium
AGCACCCCCTGATGTAGTTCTATTTTCCTACATCAGGGGGTGTTTTGTCTATTGTCCGTTTTTACTGGTCCTGTTCAGCGCCGCTCCGGGGGTTTTGTGCTTCATAATTTCAGAAAAAATTTCTCTCGTTACGGAAATCCGCATCTTCTTTTTTCAAAAATCCAGCTGGGCGGCCCGGAGCTGACCGCTGATCGCGCCGCCGGTGGTGCAGGTGATTCTCAGATAGAAGGTCCTGCCGCCGGGATCGCCATATACGCCGGAGGCTGCCGCACCGGGGGCCACGGTGATCTTTTCCAGCTCGGTGGGGCCGAACCGGCCGGTTTGAAACAGCCGGATGACGCACTCCCCCTCACCGTCGTTCCGGAACCAGAAGCGGAGAGAGTTGCCGCCGTCCTTCGTGCAAGTGAAGCGGTCGGTGGTGAAGGAGCTGTCCGTTGCCGAAATGGTGTTATTGTAGACCACCGCTCTGGGACGAGGGGTAGAGTCGGTGATCACGTCCGGTTCAGCCGCAAAAGCTCCTCCGCACAGCATAGACATTACCATGCACACCGCCAGCAGCAGGCTCATTGTTCTCTTCGTTTTCATAAATTGACCTCCTTTTAGCTTTTCCCTGTTTTTCAGGGGCAGTATCATAGTGCTCCTTTTCTCTATATATGTTAATAATAAGTATTGCTTTTTTTCTTTATCGGCGGTATAACTTTATCAAGTTTTCGAAAATGAGGTTGAATTATGAGTGACAACAGCCATTCCTTCGAGGCGTATTTCAAGCGCGCCACCAGCCCACTTGTGGTGCTGCGCCTTTTGAAGGACAAAACCATGTATGGTTATGAAATATCCCAGACCATGAAAAAGAAAAGCGGCGGCCGCTTCACCATGGCCGTGCTGTACCCCGTGCTGTACCGTCTGGAGGAACAGGGCTATATCGTAGTAGAGCGGACAGAGGTCATCAACAACCGCGCCCGCAGCTACTATGCCATTACCGAGGACGGTCTGAAGTACCTTGTCCGGTCGTTGGAAGAATATGAAGAGATCCAGTCCGCATTTCAAGCGATCATGGAGGAAGATTGACCCATGCGAGATTCCCGTAAAATCTATCTCAAGTAGGTGGCCCGGCGGCTGCGCTGTTCCGCGCAGGAGCGTGATGAACTGCTGGCCGGGCTGGAAACCGAAATGGCGGAATGCTGTCCCGGCGCCGCTGGATTGTCCACCACTGTGCTCGCCAACCGTTTCGGTACTCCGGCAGACATAGCCGCAGAACTTCAGCAGGCCATTCCGGAAGAATCTGTCCTGCGCTATGGGCAGCAGAAACGCCTGCTTTTCACAATCTCTCTCGCTATCTGTGGCGTTGCCATTGCATGTTTGATATTGTACTTAATCTGGGCCATCCACCAATTCAACGGCCGAATTATAGTGGATACTGATGTGCTTTACAGAAATTAAGGAGGATATTATGAAACAAAAAGCACTAATGCATACTGCTCCGGAAATCAGGCTATTGCCGACGGTACATTTTCCAGTGGGTTAATTGTTTCTAAAAATTTGACCGTTATTCTCTCCTGTTCCCCCAGCGGCGTACTGTCCTGAATACAGCAAAACCCCCGGAGCACCGCTCCGGGGGTTTTCTCATCATTTTTCTCAATCCAGCTTCAGATCTCCGTCCTTGATCCAGCCCAGCTTCCGGCAGGGGATGCCGATGAGCCATGTGAGGACGGCGGGCAGCACAAAGCAAATGAGGATCAGCGCCAGCCAGTCCATGCCGGTGATGGCGGCCTTGGCCCCGCTGGCCACGTCGGCCACCCAGCCGGAGTACACGCCGATGGGGCCAACCATGCCGCAGGTACCCATGCCGGAGGCCACAGCGGAGGCGGGGTCGTTCATCTCCAGATGGAACACGCAGGTGGCCAGCGGGCCGGTGATGGCCGAGGCCGCCGTGGCGGGGATCCAGATCCGGGGGTTGCGGACGATGTTGCCCATCTGGAGCATGGAGGTGCCCAGCCCCTGACTGACCAGACCGCCCCAGCGGTTCTCCCGGAAGGACAGCACGGCGAAGCCCACCATCTGGGCGCAGCAGCCCGCCACCGCCGCGCCGCCCGCAAGGCCGGTGAGCCCGATGGCGGCGCAGATGGCGGCGGAGGAGATGGGCAGCGTCAGCGCCACGCCGATGACCACGCTCACCAGAATGCCCATCCAGAAGGGCTGAAGCACCGTGGCCCACTTTACGAAGTCGCCCACGGCGGAGGCGGCGGTGCCGATGGCCGGGGCCCACCACGCCGACAGGCCCACGCCCACCAGAATGGTCACCAGCGGCGTCACGAGAATGTCGATCTTCGTCTCCTTGGACACCGCCTTGCCCAGCTCGGCGGCGATGATGGCGATGAACAGCACGGCCAGCGGGCCGCCCGCGCCCTTGCTGCCGTCCAGCGTGGTGCTGCCCAGCGCGTTGGCGGCGTAGCCCACCGTGGCCAGCGAGAAGAGCACCAGCGGCGGGGCCTGAAGGGCGTAGCCGATGGCCACAGCCATGGCCGCGCCGCTCATGGCGGAGGCGTAACCGCCCACCGCCACCAGAAAGTCGATGTGGAGCTGGGTGCCCAGCGTGTTCAGGATCGTGCCGATGAGCAGCGAGCAGAACAGGCCCTGTGCCATGGCGCCCAGCGCGTCAATGCCGTACCGCTTGCCGGATATGACGATGTTTTTCCGTTTGAGGAACTCCTTAACCTTTCCCATAGGGATCACCTGTTTTCAAAAGCGTCCGCCCGGCAGTCCCGGCAGCAAAATAGTCCGCACATAGTGTCAAGACACCTGTACGGACTATTATAGCGGTATATTTGAAATTGTCAATGAAAACTTGCGGTCCGCCCCGGTCACTCCAGCAGGTAGCCCGCCTCCCGCAGCTCCGCCGTCACCCGGTCGAAGGCGCTCTCGTCCGGGCAGCGGAGGGTGTGCAGGTGGATGCCGCCTGTGAGGTCGGACAGGGGCTTGGACCCGCTTTCCGATACTTTCCGTATAAATTCTGCCACATCATACCGGCTGGACAGCATCAGCTGGCCCACCAGCTGGCCGTATACCGAGTGCTCCACGATGACGTTTTCCACCGTGCAGCCGTTGTCCACCATGATCTCCAGCTCCCGGGCCATCTCCTCCGGCGTATGGCGGCAGGCGATGGTGAACCGGCGGCCCTCCGGCGGACGCTCCAGCACGTAACCCCGTGGGGTGGCGGTGATGTGCGCGCCCCCCGCCCGGAGCAGGGCCACATCCCCCACGATGATCTGGCGGCTGACGGACAGCTCCCCGGCCAGAACGGTGGCGGACACCGGCGCACCGCCCTCTTCCAGCCGCCCCATGATGTATTTTCTGCGCTGCAATGCGTTCATGCGATCAGCTCCCGTTGTCTTTGCTGCCTTGAGTATACCATGCCGCACCTGACATGACAAGTGCCCGGCACCGATTTTACAGCGGCCGCACCGTCCCGGAGGATACCCGGTGGATCCGGCCGTCGTCCCCAGCGATACGCAGGGAAAAATCCTCCTCCACCTGCTCCGCGATCCCGGTCAGCGCCGCCCCGTTTTTCTCGAAGGACACCCGGCGGCCCAGCGTCATGCAGTGGACCCGGTAGTCCGCCAGATAGTCCGCCTTTTTGTGGGGAAAGTCCCGGTACAGCGCCTCAAACGCATTCAGGATGCTCACCGTCAGGGCGTTTCGCTCCACCTCATACCCCGCCGTGGCGAGGGACACAGCGATGCCGTCCAGCCCGGCGGCCCGGAAGCCCTCCGCCGTCTGGGCCACGTTGACGCCCACACCCACCACCACGTAGTCCGGCTCACCGCTCTCCCCCAGCAGGGACAGCTCGGTGAGGATGCCCACCAGCTTGCCGCCGCCCAGATAGAGATCGTTCATCCACTTGATGTCCGGCCGCGCGCCGCAGGCGTCCTCAATGCCCCGGCGCACCGCCACCGCCGCCCAGCCCGTGAGGGTGAACAGCTCGCTCAGCGGCACCCGGGGCCGCAGCAGGATGGACAGGTACAGCCCGCCGGGGGGCGACAGGAACGACCGCCCCCGGGTGCCCCGGCCGCCGGTCTGCTCCTCCGCCAGCAGGACGGTGCCCTCCGGCGCACCCTGCGCCGCCATGGCCTTGAGTTGGGTATTAGTGGAGTCCACAAGCCGCCGGGCCTCCACCCTTCCGGCGAACAGGCTTCCCGCCGGGAGCTTTCCGGAAATATACGCCCCGGACAGCATGGGCGGCGGCCCGGACAGCCGGTACCCCTGCCGGGGGGCGGAGTCGATGACCCAGCCCTCCTCCCGGAGGGCGGTGATGCCCTTCCACACCGCCGCCCGGGTGACGCCAAGCGCCCGGCTGACCTCCTCGCCGGACAGCCAGCCCTCCGCCCGGGCCAGCAGCTCGATGATCTGCCCGCAGTCCATTGCAGTCCCTCCCGTTTCGTAAACATTTCCGTTGATTCTGTTGACTGTTCCCCGCGAAAACCGCCCGGAGCGCTTCGCTCCGGGCAGTTTTTTATCCGTTCAGGTCGGCGCTGTCGATGAGCCGGAAGGCAAGCTCCACCTGCCCCCCATCCCGGAGGACGGTGCAGTGGAGAACACCGCCCACGCCCACCTCGTTGAGCACCCGCTTGAGGGCGTACACGGATCCAACGGTCTTACCCTCGGCCACCACGATGATGTCGTCTACGCTGAGCCCCGCCTCCGCCGCCGGGGTGTCCGGCTCCACCGTGCGGATCAAAATCCCCTCCATGCCGTCCGCTTCCACGGCGTAGCAGGTGATGCCGATGGTGGGCCGCCAGCTCCCGCCGGTGTCCAGAATGCGGTTGATGAAGGGCCGCACGTCGGAAATTGGGATGGCAAGGCCCAGCCCCTCAATAATGGTACCGTCAGTCTCGCCGGTGATCTTGGCCACGGTGATGCCCACCACCTGTCCCTTGTCGTTGACCAGCGCGCCGCCGGAGTTGCCGGAGTTCAGGGCGGCGGAGGTCTGGATGAGGGTCATGGTCTTGCCGTCCACCGTCACCTCCCGGGCCAGGGAGGAGATGATGCCGTCGGTCATGGTGCCGTAGAGGTAGCCCATGGGGTTGCCGATGGCGTAGGCCAGATCGCCCACGGACAGGCCGTCCGAATCCCCGAAGCGGGCGGCGGTCAGCCCCTCCGCCTCGATCTTGAGCACGGCGATGTCCAGCTCCTCATCATAGCCCACCAGCGCCGCGTCGTAGCTGGAGCCGTCCTCCAGCAGCATGACGGACAGCACCGAGCCGCCCTTGATGACGTGGTAATTGGTGAGGATATAGCCGTCCTCCCGCATGATGACGCCGGAGCCCATGCCGTAGCCGGAGCCGTCGGCCTGCTCCGCCGCCACCCCCACCACGGAGGGCAGCACCTGCCGGTAGATCTCCTGGGCGCTGAGCTTCGGCGCGGGGACCTTGTCCAGCTCCAGCGTCACGCCAAGACCCACCTCCGCCCGGGGCGGCTCCGGCAGCGCCGTCTCCGTGTCGTCGGGGTCGTCCGTGGGGACCTCCCAGCTCTTGTCCGGCTCGCTGTCCGCGAGCCAGCGGTCCAGCACGAACTTCGCGCCGAACCAGCCCCCCGCCGCCAGCCCGGCCACGATGGCCAGAAGCAGCAGGCATACCAGAATATTTTTCAGGACCCGGGGCTTTTTCCGCCGGGGCGGCTCTTCCCCGCCCGCGGGACCCGGTACCGGCCCGCCCGGCCAGCGGTAAGCAAGATAATTGTCCATGAGCGGGCCTCCTTTCCATGGGGTCTGCGCCCCATATACCCTCGATTGACAAGGGCAGACACGGTTTTTCGGGGCGGAAATAACCGCCAGCTTCGTTTTCCTCGTTGCCGGGCGACAGCCCGGCTGCCTCGTCATCCTCGCTGACTGCCGTTTCCGCACCCGAAAAACTCCAAGGGACTTTCCGGCGAGGGATGATGGGGGCTTGGCAAGGAAGAGGACACCGGTGGGCTGACGCCCACCAAGGACGATGACGCCGCCAGCGCCCATCAGGGCCGCCGGAAAGCGTATCTGCCCTTGTCAACCGAGGGTTAACTTACGCCCTTGTCAGCGTGAACGTGAACTTCGTCACCCCGTCCTCGCTGGTGCAGGTGATGTTTTCCTTATGGCTGTTGAGAATGGTCTTGACGATATACAGGCCGAGGCCCACGCCGTCCCGGTCCACGCTGCGGGAGTGATCCGTCTTGTGGAACCGGTCGAAGATGAGACTTGTCTCCTCCGGCGGGATGGTGTCGCCCTCGTTGCTGATGGTGATGTTGGCCTTGGTCCCCTTGGTGGTGACGGAGATGCCCAGCGTCCCGCCCTCTTTGGAGAACTTGATGGCGTTGTCCAGCAGGTTGTAGCACACCTGAGTGATGGCGTCCTGATCGCCCCAGACTGGCACTGGCTCCTCGGGCAGCTCGGTGGACACCTCGAGAGACTTGGCGTTGACCTTGCCTTCCAGACTGACCAGCGTCCGCACCAGCGTCTCGCAGATGTCGAACTGCTGCTGGGCCGCCCGCTCGTCGGACTGGAGCCGGGACAGATCCAGCATAGACCGCACCAGCCGGGACAGCCGCCGGGTCTCAGAGGAGATGATCTGAAGGTACTCCCGCTCCTTTTCCGGGGGGATGGTGCCGTCCAGAATGCCGTCGGCAAAGCCCGCGATGGTGGTCATGGGGGTTTTCAGCTCGTGGGAGACGTTGGCGATGAACTCGCTGCGCCGCTGCTCGCTCTTGGACAGGGAGTCCGCCATGGCGTTGAAGGCCTCGGCCAGCTCTCCCACCTCGTCCTTGCGGTTCCCCACATCCACCCGGACGTCCAGCTCACCGTGGCCGAACTGCCGGGCGGCGGCGGCGATCTCCTTGATGGGCTTGGACTGGCGCAGGCTGGTGACGGAGCTGATGATGGCGGCGATGAGGATGACCGCACCCGCCGTCACGAGGAAGATCCCGGCCAGATCCTTCCACATGCCGCTGATCTCCGCCGCGTCGCAGGACACCAGCACCAGCCCCTGCAAAATATTCTGGCTGGTGATGGGCAGGCCCACCAGATACCGGGGCTTTTCGTACAAACCGCCCAGCGTGGTGGCCCCGGCGAAGTTCCCGCCGGTGACGGCGGACACCAGCGTTCCCGGCAGCGTGGTGGACTCGATGCCCGTCAGCTCCTCGGCGCCGTTGGTGGCGAACACCACCACGCCCTCGGCGGTAGCCACCATAACATGGCTGTCCGTCAGCAGGGCCACATTGGCAAGGTAGCTCTGGAACTCCCGCTCCTGCCATGCAAGGCCCTTCAGGTCGGAATTTTCAATGTAGCCGGAGGTAAAGGTGGCCACATAGCCCGCGTTGCGCTTCATGGTGTCCTTTTTCTCCCGGATGGTGTACTGGTAGCTGAGGGTGGCGAAGGAGCCGCCCAGCATCAGGAAGGACAGCAGCACCATGCCCGCCATGGTGGCGAACTGCCGCCCGTACATGGTCTTCACTGGCTGACCACCTCAAATTTATAGCCGACACCCCAGACGGTCTTGAGCGACCATTGGTCGCTGACGCCCTCCAGCTTCTCCCGCAGGCGCTTGATGTGGACGTCCACCGTCCGGCTGTCGCCGAAGTAGTCGAAGCCCCACACCTCGTCCAGCAGCTGGTTCCGGGTGAACACCCGGTTGGGGGCGGAAGCCAGATGATACAGCAACTCCAGCTCCTTGGGCGGCGTGTCCACCCGCTTGCCGTCCACCAGCAACTCGTAGGAGTCCAGATTGATGACCAGCTTGTCGAAGGACAGCTTTTTCTCCGTGCTCTGCCCCTCCTCGCCCATACGGCGCAGGACGGCGTGGACCCGGGCCAGCACCTCCTTCATCTCGAAGGGCTTGGTGATGTAATCGTCCGCCCCCATCTCAAGGCCGGACACCTTGTCCTCCAGCTCACCCTTGGCGGTGAGCATGATGATGGGGGTCTTGCTGGTCTCCCGGATCTTCTTGCAGACTGCCCAGCCGTCCATGCCGGGCAGCATGATGTCCAGCATCACCAGATCCGGCTGGAACTGGTGGAATTTCTCCAGCCCCGCCAGTCCGTCCCCGGCGATCTCGCACTCCATCTGCTCCTTTTCCAGATAGATGCGCAGCAGGTCGGCAATATTCTTGTCATCTTCCACGATCAGTACTTTTCGGGACATGTTCAGCACCTCTTATCCATGTTCCGGGAAAAAGCCCCGGGTTCTGCTTCGTCAATAGCGACATTATACCGCAATCCGCCGGTTTTGTATAGACGAAGTGTAAACAAAAAACGCCGCCCCGGATACCGGGGCGGCGTGACCCGTCGGAACTGGCAAAGCCTTTCCCGACACGCTTATGCTGCCCAAGCTACCGGAACAGCGTCCCTTTTCGCTCCATCCCATATTTTCAGCGTCCGATTTTACAGGACGTAGCTTCGGTCCACATCGATGACGGCGGTATAGGTCTCGTCCACCTCCCGGAGCTTCTGGCTGATCCGGCGCTTCACCTCGTCGCCGCTGAGCTTCACGGTGTATGGCACCACGATGTCGAAAATGAGGTTAGTGTGCAGCGGTCCGGCGGTGATGCGGAAGTCGTGGATGGTGATGTCCGGGTCGATGTCTGCCGCCAGCCGGGCGGTCAGCGCCCGCAGGCGGTCCACCTCCGGATTTCCAATCTGGATGGGGTCCATGTGGATGACCGCGTCCATGCGGAAGTCCCGATGCAGCTCCCGCTCGATCTGGTCGATGACGTCGTGGATCTCCAGCAGGTCCGCGTCTGCGGGCACCTCGGCGTGGACGCTCATCATCCGCCGCCCGGGGCCGTAGTCATGGATGATGAGGTCGTGGACACCCACCACCTGCGGGTGGCTGAGGATGGCATCCTCGATGGCCTTCACCATCTCCGGGTCCGGAGCCTTGCCCAGCAGGGGGTCAATAGTGTCCTTTGCGGCGGAGACGCCGGTCTTGACGATGAACACCGCCACCAGCAGACCCAGCCAGCCATCCAGCTGCCAGCCCGTCACCCGGGTGACGATCAGCCCCAGCAGCACCACGCCGGTGGCCACGGCGTCGGACCGGGAGTCGGCGGCGGTGGCCGCCAGCGCGTCCGACCGGATGCGGCGGGACAGCGTCCCGTTGAACCACGCCATCCACAGCTTCACCGCCACGGCGCACAGCAGGATGACTGCCGTCAGGACGGTCAGCTCCGTCTCCACCGGGTGGATGATCTTCTCCACCGAGCTTTTGCCCAGCTCCACCCCCACCACGAGGATAAATACGGACACCGTCAGCCCCGCCAGATACTCCATCCGCCCGTGGCCGAAGGGATGATCGGCGTCCGCCGCCTGCCCCGCCAGCCGGAAGCCCGCCAGCGTCACCACCGACGAGCCCGCGTCGGACAGGTTGTTGAAGGCATCGGCGGTGATGGAAATAGCCCCGGTGAGGATACCGGCCAGCAGCTTACCCCCGAACAGCAGCAGGTTCAATATAATGCCGACGATACCGGACAGCGTGCCATACCGCTCCCGCACCGCGGAATCTCCGGTATTCTGCCAGTCCGGAACAAATCTGCGCAGCAGCGCGTCCAGCATGGCGCAATCCCCCTTTCCGCTCAACCATCAAATAAGGTGTTTCTGTTTATCATATACCCTTTCTCATCGTTCTGCAAAGTCTTTTTTGCGGGAGCCTGAAATTCTTTTGCGCTTTTTCCCGGGCTATGGTATACTCCTATATAACAATTACCTGCTTTTTATGGGAGCGTGACACTGCCATGGCGGAACAACAGCCGATCCAGTCCGACTTCACGCCGGACCGTGAATTCATTGCCCACCTTACGCTCAGCGACCTGCTGGAGGACAAGGTCTTCAATGACCTGATCCACTCCATCTACACCATGTCCGGCCTGCGCATCTCGCTGAGCACCTGTCAGGGGGAGCGTATCCTCGCCCTGCACGAGTACATGACACCCTTCTGCCGGACGGCCAACGAGAGCCAGCCCCTCCATAACATCTGCAACCGCTGCACCCGCCTTGCCGGCGACCGGGCCGCAGAGCTGCGCGCGCCCTATATTTACCGCTGCTACGCCGGAATGGCCTGCGCCGTCATCCCCGTCTTTGCCGAGGGCAGCTATGTGGCCCGGCTGGTGACCAGCGGCTTCCGGGTGGAGCCGGAGCACATGGCCATTCTGGAGCAGGTCTGCCCGGAGGAGGCCCACCGGGTGCCCCCCAACGTGGCGGACGGCGCGCCCTTTCTCCCCTATCAGCGCATCTCCGACATCACCGGCCTGCTGTCCGTGGCCGCCCGGTACATCGCCGAGGCCAGCCTGCACAGCAAGATGCAGGCGGAGCTGCATCAGAAGCATCTGGAGCTGATGACTCAGCAGCAGATCCAGCTCAACACGGAAAAGCTCCTCAGTCAGGCGGAGTTCAAGGCCCTCCAGAGCCAGATCAATCCCCATTTTCTGTTCAACACCCTCAACGCCATCAGCCAGCTGGCCATTCTGGAGGGCAGCGACCGGACGGCGGAGGCCATTTTCTCCCTGTCCGCCCTGCTGCGCCGCAGCCTGAAAAAGAACGATTCCCTCCCCCCGCTGAAGGAGGAGGTGGACAACATCAACGAGTACATCAACATCAAAAAGCTGCTCTACCGGGACCGCATTCGGTACGTCGCCGACGTGGACCCCGGCTGCCTGTCCCTGCGGCTGCCGCTGTTCACCCTTCAGCCGCTGGTGGAAAACGCCCTGCTCCACGGGCTGGAGCCAAAAGAGAGCGGCGGCACCCTCACCCTGTCCATCCAGCGCGAGGGGGACTATGTGGTCATCTGCGTGGCGGACGACGGCGTGGGCTGCCCGCCGGAGCAGTTGAAACAGGTCCGGGCCGTCCCGCCGGACCACAGCCGCTCCGACCTCACCGGCATCGGCCTTGGCAATGTGATCCGCCGCCTGTCCAACCATTTCGGCCCCGCCCTTCACTGGGATATGGAAAGCGCCATCGGACAGGGCACCCGCATCACCCTGTACCTGCCCGCCGGGAAGGAGGAATAAACCATGCCCCTGTCTGTCCTTGTCATCGACGATCAGCCGCTGGAGGGTGAGATGATCTCCTACATCCTCCACCGGGACCGGCCGGAGGTCACCTACGCCGGGCAGGCGCTCAACGCCGCCGACGGCATCCGCATGGCCGGAGAATCCAAGCCCGACCTGATCTTTCTCGACATCAAAATGCCCGGCATGGACGGGCTCGCCGCCATCTCTCACCTGCGCCGGGCCAGCCCCCGCAGCCGGATCATCATGCTCACCGCCTTTGACGACTATGAGTTCTTCCGTGCCGCCCTGCGGGCGGGAGCGCAGGACTACCTGCTCAAGCCGGTGCGCCCGGCGGGCATTCTCGCCGCGCTGGACGAGACCGGCTCCCAGCCGGAGGAATCCGCCGCTCCACCCCCCGACGCAGGCCCCGACTGCGCCGGGGCTTTGACGCAGGCCATTCTCGGCGGCGACGAAAACGGCGCGGCGGCGCGGGCCCAGAGCTATCTGGCCGCCTACGGCATCACCGGCGGGAACCTCACCTATACCAGCGCCTGCTGCATGAAGTTCGCCGCCGAGCTGACCCAGGCCGCCGCAGAAAAGCCGTCCGCCGACGCGCTGACCTATCTCTATCAGGACTTCGTCCGCCGGGTGTCCTCCGTCCAATCTCCCGAGGTCCTGACGGAGCACTTCACCGGCTTCGCCCGGCAGGCCGCCGGGCTGCTGGGCAACGGCGCGGGCGAGGCGGGCCTGCGTCAGGTGGCCGAGGCCAAGCAGTACATCTCCGCCCACCTGCATGAGCCGCTCCAGCTCTCCGACATCGCCCGGCGGCTCTACCTGTCTACCGCCTACTTCTCCCGGCTGTTCAAGGAGAAAACGGGCATGACCTTCTCCGAGTATCTGGCGGGCTGCCGGGTGGAGCGAGCGCGGCAGCTGCTGGCCACCACCGACCTGTCCGTGTCCGAGGTGGCCGCCGCCATCGGCTATCAGGAGGCCAACTCCTTCTCCCGGCTGTTCAAGGCCCGCACCGGCCAGACCCCCTCCGACTACCGCGCCTTCCTCCACCGCGGCTGACCGCGCTTTTTCCCCGCTGTCTCAGGACGGCGGGGAATTTTTGTTGTTTCCGGCATAGTACCGCAAAGTTTGATAGCTAACTTCAAAAGGACCGCAAATTTTGATGCTTTCCGGTCACTTGACGGCATTGCCCTGTCCCCTGCGCTGTGTCAGAATAATGCAGGAGCATTACCCGCACTGGACCTGCGGTTTTGCCGAACCCGGTAAGGAGGAAGAGCAAATGGACGTCAACTCTGCCCTGTATGGGCAGTTTCTTTCTATTTTAAGGGAAGAACTGGCTCCGGCGCTGGGCTGTACTGAGCCCATCGCCATCGCTTACGCCGCCGCCGTCGCCGCCGAAAAGGCCGGACGGCCGCCCCGCGGCATTCACGTGGAATGCAGCGGAAACATCATCAAAAACGTCAAAAGCGTCATCGTCCCCAATTCCGACGGGATGCGGGGCATTGCCGCCGCCGCGCTGCTGGGCGCTCTCGGCGGCGACCCGGCCAAAAAGCTGGAGGTGCTGGAGACCGTCCGGCCTGAGCACATCGCTCAGGCCCGGCAGATGGAGGCGGACGGCATCTGCACCGTCAGCCTTGCGGAGGGCCGCATGGGCCTGTATATCCGGCTCACGCTGGAGTGCGGCGCTCACACCGCCGCCGTCACCCTCTGCGGCAGCCACACCAACATCACCGAGCTGACCGTGGACGGCGAGCCGCTGGTGCGGAAGGACTTTGCCGGGCAGGAGGAGACGGACCGCTCCGGTCTGTCTCTCTCCGCCATTCTCGACTTTGCCCAGACCGCCGCGCTGGATGACCTGACCCCCATTCTGGAGCCCCAGTGGCGGTATAATCTGGCCATCTCGCAGGAGGGCCTTACCGGCGAATACGGCGCGCAGGTGGGCCGCACCCTGCTGGCCTGCTCCTGCCCGGACGACCTGTTCGCCCGGCTGCGGGCCTCCGCCGCCGCGGGCTCCGACGCGCGGATGAACGGCTGCACCATGCCGGTGGTCATCAACTCGGGCAGCGGCAATCAGGGCATCACCGTCTCCGTCCCCGTCATCCTGTACGGCCTTTCCAAGGGCCTGCCCCAGGAGACCATCTACCGGGCGCTGGCCCTGTCCAACCTGACGGCCATCTACCAGAAGGCGGGCATTGGCCGCCTGTCGGCGTACTGCGGCGCGGTGAGCGCGGCGGTGGGCGCGGCGGCGGGCATCACATGGCTGTCCGGCGGCGGTCTCCGGGAGATCGGGATGACCGTGGTCAACGGCCTTGCCAATGTGTCCGGCATCGTGTGCGACGGGGCCAAGGCCTCCTGCGCCGCCAAGATCGCCGCCGCGCTGGAGGGCTCCCTGCTGGGCCACCGGCTGGCCATGGCGGGCCGGTGCTTCGCCCCCGGGGACGGCATCGTCCAGCCCACCGCCGACGAAACGGTGGTCACAGTGGGCCGTCTCGGCCGCGATGGCATGCGGGAAACGGACATTGAAATTCTGAACATTATGCTGGGGCATTGACCGGCTTTTGTTAATTCTGAGAGAGAGGGTCTGCTTATGGACATCATCAAGCTTGTGATCATCTTCGCGGTGATCATCATTCTTATCAACTTCAAGGTGCCCCTGTCGGGCGCGGTGGCCGTGGGCTCCGTGCTGGGCGCCATCCTGTATCAGATGGGCTTCGTCCACTCGCTGGAGGTCTTCTGGCACGGTATTTTCAACCGCACGACCTTTGAGGTCCTGATCATCACCTACCTCATCACCTTCCTTCAGCGGATGCTGGAGAAGAAGGACGACCTGAACAAGGCCCAGCGGGCCCTGTCCGGTATTTTCAACAGCCGCCGGGTCAACGCCTCCGTGGCCCCCATCTTCATCGGCCTGCTGCCCGGCGCCGCCGCCGCCTTCATCGCCGGCGACATGGTCAAGGGCGCGACGGACGGCTACCTCGACAAGGACGAGCAGGCCTTCGTCACCAGCTACTTCCGTCACATTCCCGAGAGCTGCCTGCCCACCTACTCCTCCATCATTCTCGCCTGCACCCTGTCCGGCGTGGCCATCGGCGGCTTCCTGCTGTCCATGATCATCCCCGTGATCCTGCTGATCTTCCTTGGCTACATGTTCTTCCTGCGCAAGGTGCCGAAAGACACCGGCCTTCCCCCCGCCGAAGACAAGGGCGCCGAGTGGAAGAAGCTGTTCAGCAGCCTGTGGACCCTGATCCTCGCCATCGCGCTGGTCATCATCGTCCCCTACATCCCCTTCGGCTCCATCCCCGGCTTCCCCGCCGGAGCGGCCGCTTTCCTCGGCAACTTCCCCGTGTGGCTGGCCGTCATCATCGCCATCGTGCTGTTCTATTTCATCGGGCACTTCAAGTTCAAGGAGATCACCCCCTTCTTCCTGTCCGCCATTGAGTCCCGCATCGTCATCAACACCCTCGTGGTCATGGTGTTCAAGGAAGTCCTGACCGAAAGCGGCGTCATCGCCGAGCTGCCCGCCACCCTGTCCAAGCTGCCCATTCCCATGTCGCTGGTCTTTGCCCTGCTGTTCCTGATCGGCACCATCGTGGGCGGCTCCACCGCCATCATCACCCTGTGCACCGCCCCGGCCTTCGCGGCGGTCCCCGCCGGCGGCGTGCCCCTGCTGATGCTGCTCATGAGCTTCTCCTACGCCGCCATGCAGGTCTCCCCCACCCACCTGTGCCTGACCCTCATCGCGGAATACTTCGACAGCAACTTCGGCACGCTGGTGAAAAAGACTATCCCGGTCATCGCCATCTTCTGTGTATTCATCCTGCTCTACTACTTCCTGCTGGCGCTGATCTTCTGAAAATGAAATAATGCAAGGCCCTGTTGCTGACGCAGCAGGGCCTTTTTTCTGCTTTTAGCCTTTCATATCGGCAAAAACCGCCCGCCGGAAGTTCTCGGCGGGCGGTTTTTCGTTCACATCAGATATCCAGCGCGGTGTAGTAGCCCATGGACACGGCGGTGGTCACCTTGCCCGGGCGGAAACAGTCGCCGATCCAGTGGAACTCCGGTGCGGCACAGCGCAGGGCCTCCACCTGCTCCTCGTCGGCCCTGTAGCCCACTGCCACCACCACGGCGTCCGCCGGGACAAAGACCTTGTTCCCGTCCTGATCCAGTCCCTCCACACCCTCGGCGGTGATGGCGGTGACGCGGGTGTTCAGGCGGAAGTCGATGAGCTTTTCCTTCTGCCAGTGGATGGCGTTCTTGTGCTGGGGGTTGGAATCCACGGCGTAATCGCCCTGAAGCTCCAGCACCACCGGCCGCTTGCCGGTGTCGGCGATCTGGATGGCCAGCTCCGTGCCCACAAGGCCGCCGCCGATGATGGCGATCTTCTCGCCCAGCTCGTCCAGACGGCCGTGAGCCTCGCCGCCCATGACCACGTGGGGCAGGCCGATGCCGGGCAGGTTGGGCACGATGGGCTTGGCGCCGATGGCGGCGATGAGCACGTCGGGGGCCATCGTCTCCGCCAGCTCCGGCGTCACGGGGGTATTGAGCAGCACCGCCGCGCCGGACTGCTTCAGCTGGCGGATGAGATACTGCTCATAGGCGTACAGATATTTCTTGAAGGGGACGTGCTCCGAATAGCGGATAGCGCCGCCCAGCTCGCCGGACGCCTCGCAGAGGACCACATTGTGCCCCCGCTTGGCCGCGGTGATGGCCGCCACCATGCCCGCCGGGCCGCCGCCGGCGATGAGCACCTTTTTCTTCGGCGTGGGGGGCACGGGGATCTGGCTGCGCAGCTCGTTGCCGATGACTGGGTTCACGGAGCAGCGCATGTTCCGGGTGACGAACATGCCGCCCTGACAGTTGAAGCACCGCAGACAGGGCCGGATGTCCTCCGTGCGGCCCTCCATGACCTTCCGGGGCAGATAGGGGTCGGCGATGAGGGCCCGGGCCATGCACACGATGTCCGCCTTGCCGGAGGCGATGATCTCCTCCATCTTGTCCGGCTCGCTGAGGGAGCCGACGGTGGCCACCGGCGTCTTGACGTGCTTTTTGATCTCGGCGGCCAGATAGACGTTGCAGCCGTGCTCCAGGAACATGGACGGATGCATGACTGTGCCGCCGCTGGGGTGGCCGCCGCCGGTGGAGACATGGATGAGGTCCACCTTTCCGTCCAGCACCTTGGCGATCTCCACGCCGCCGGCCAGATCATAACCGCCCAGCTCGTCGGCAAGCTCGGTGCCGCTCATGCGCACCTCGATGGGGAAGTCCGGGCCGCAGTGCTTCCGAATGCTCTCGATGACCTCCAGCATGAAGCGGCAGCGGTTCTCAAAGCTCCCGCCGTACTCGTCGGTGCGCTTGTTGGTCAGCGGGGAGAGGAACTGGTTCACCAGCCAGCCGTGTCCGGCGTGGAGTGTCACCATCTGGAAGCCCGCCAGCTTGGCCACCGCCGCGCCTTTGCCGTAGGAATCGGCCACCTCGTGGATGAGCTCGACGCTCATGGGCTCCACCATGTAGCCCGCGGCGGCCTTGATGGCGCTGGGGCCGTGGGAAATGCCGTCGCTGGTGAAGATGGGGTTGGCCTTCCCGCCGCCGTGGTCGATCTCGATGGAGGCGATGGCTCCGTGGCGGCGGATGGCGTCCGCCAGCGGGACCAGCGCGGGCAGAACGTCGGGGTCGGTGAGCAGGACGGCCTCCGGATGGGCAAGGCCGGTGGGATGTACGATGACGTCGCCCATGGTGACGATGCAGGCGCCGCCCTTGGCCCGCAGCTCGTAGTAGGCGATGTTCTCCATGCTGGGGTGTCCGCCGGGGCCGAGGGTGGCCAGCGACGTGGGGGCGGACTCCATCCGGTTGCGCAGAGTCAGCGACCCGATTTTGATGGGGCTGGACAGATGGGGATAGCGGGGGGTGTACATGGCGAATCTCCTTCCTGAATGTAGAAACACGGATGTGAGTTCGGCCCCGACGCCGGGAGTGCCGGGGTCGGGGCCGAAAAAAGAGAATAGAGAGGAAGTCGGAAAAATCAGCCGAGGTTGATGGCGGCGAAGGTGCCGTCGTAGACAGCGCCCCGGACGCGGTAGACCTTCTTGCAGTCGCCGATGACGGCGCACTCCTCGGTCAGGCCCAGCAGGGTGTCCACCTCTGCGGTGCGGGCCCGGTAGCCCGCGGACAGCACAATGGTGTCGCCGGTGAGGACGGAGCGCTTGCCCTCGGCGTCCTCGACCTCGATCTCGCCGGGCTTGACGCCGACGCACTTGGTGGAGGTCAGGCAGTTGATGTTCAGCTTCTCCAGCATGCCGCGGACAGCGGTGCCGTGATGGTTGTTGGCCTCAGCCGCCATTTTCTCATTCATCTCGACCACAGTGACGTCATGGCCCAGATCGGCCAGATAGATGGCCGTCTCGGCGCCCACAAGGCCGCCGCCGATGCACAGCACCTTGTGGCCGACCTTCTCCGGCTCCATGTAGCAGTCGTAGCCGGTGGTGACCACCTCGGGGGACAGGCCGGGGATGGGCGGGAACACGGGGTCGGAGCCGATGGCGATGAACAGCGCGTCGGGGTTGACCTCCTTCACCAGCTCGGGGGTGAGGCGGGTGTTGAGACGCACGTCGATGTCCAGCTCGCCGACGCGGGCAATGAGCCGCTCCTTGAAGAGGTGCAGGTCCCGCTTGAACTTCTGGTCCTTGTCGGTGTACTTCAGCGCGCCGCCCAGAGCGTCGGACGCCTCGAACAGCGTGACCTTGTGGCCCCGCTCGGCCGCGGTGATGGCGGCGGTCATGCCGCCGGGGCCGCCGCCGGCGATCCAGACGGTCTTGACGGTCTCAGCCGTGGGCTTCACGTCCTTGAAGTAGACCTCATGGCCGGTGAAGGGGTTCACGTCGCAGCGGAACTGGTCGGTGGGATGCATCTCGGCCAGACAGTTGGTGCAGCGCAGGCACTGGTGGATCTCATTGAGCTTGCCCGCGCGGACCTTCTTGGGCCAGTAGGGGTCGGCAATGAGGGCGCGGCACATGGCCACGGCGTCCGCCTTGCCGGAGGCAATGATCTCCTCCGCCATTTCGGGGGTGTTGATGCCGCCGATGGCGGTGACGGGGATCTTGACGCCGGACTTCTTCACCGCCTCGGCGTACTTGACGTTGCAGCCGTTGGGCAGGTAGGAGTTGGGATGGGTGATGACGGCCTGAGGCATACGGTCGAGGCCCGCGGAGACGTGGACCATGTCGATCTTGTCCTCCACCATCTTGACGAAGGCGACGCACTCGTCGGTGGTCAGGCCGTTCTCCTGCATCTCGTCGCCGCTGATGCGGTAGTCGATGAGGAAATCGGGACCGCAGGCCTCCCGGATGGCGTCGATGACCATGATCGGGAAGCGGGCGCGGTTCTCGAGGCTGCCGCCGAAACGGTCGGTGCGGTGGTTATACGCCGGGGACAGGAACTGGCCCAGCAGCCAGCCGTGAGCGCCGTGGAGGATGCACATGTCCCAGCCGGCCTTCTTCAGGATAGACGCGCCGTGGGCGTAGCACTGGACGGTATGGGCGATCATGTCCTCGTCCATCTCCAGCACGGTGGTGCCGTCAGGCCGGACAAAGCCGTCCGGACCCCACGCGGGGCGGCCGTCCGCGTTGCGGCCGGCATTCCCGGGGTGGTTCAGCTCGAAGTTGGCTACGGCACCGTTCTTCTTGATGGCGTAGGCCATCTCGGCCAGCATGTTCACGTTTTCCTCGATGAGCTTGATGTGGCGGGGGATCCCCTGACCGTTGACCTCGTCAACGGTGGTATCGCCCATGGTGACCATGGCGCAGCCGCCCTTGGCCTTCTCCGCGAAATAGCCGATCATCTGCTGGCTGGGCGAACCGTCCCAATTGGCGTAGCACAGCATATTGGGCGCGGCAAAGATACGGTTGCGGAAGATGACGTTCTTCACCCGCAGCGGCTGAAACAGATGAGGATATTGATTCATAATTTCTCCTTCTCCTTACAGGGGGTTATGCTCAGCAGGGCCAGGCGATGGAAGCCCACACCACATAGAACAGGGCCAGGAAGGTGGTCACCAGCACGGTGCCGAAGAAATGATACTTCCAGCCGGTCTTGACGGTGATGCCGAAGTAGGTGCAGTAGTTGTAGCAGCCGGCGGTCCAGGGCATGGACTCCACGGTGCAGGCGGTGGAGGAAACGATGCGGTGCAGAGCGCCGAGGTTGATGCCGGGGATGTTGATGAACTGCTCACTCATGGTATTCAGGAACAGCTGCATGCCCGCGATGCCGTCAGCGGTGATGAAGCAGATGATGGCGATGACCAGGAACGCCAGCAGGTAGGGGCTGGCCTTCAGGCTCATGGCCCAGCCGATGCCCGGCTCATACCAGGTCATGCTGGAGATAACGGTGCCCATGCCGCCGATGAAGCCGGTGACGATGATCATGGGGAAGGCGCGCTCCATGGACTTGTACAGCTCTTCCATCTTGTTGCTGCTCTCGATGGTGGCCTGCCAGTACTTGCGGCAGAAGATCAGCAGGTAGAAGATGGTGATGATCTGGGGAATGATGGCGGAGGGGGTGCTGGAGATCTTCAGGACCTGATTGAACACGATGGAGCCGCCGATCATGATGACCAGAGGGATCAGGGACATGACGATGTTGGGCATCTCGTCGTCGGGACGGTCCTCGGGAGTTCTGTAGAAGTCGACCTCGGGGGTAACCTCAAAGCCGTTGCCCTTCTTACGCTCGTGGCGGACGAAGGCCTCGCAGATGATGAAGGTCAGGATCTCGGCGATGATGACGCCGACGATGGACATGACGGGCTCCTGATAGATGTTGGTGCCCAGATACTCAGCGGGCATCAGGTTGGGCAGGCCGGGAATGCCGACCAGAGAGAACTGAACGATCTGAACCTGGCTGACATAGGCCAGCAGGGCGACGCCGCGGGGAATGTTGGACACGCGGCAGACGGCCAGAGCGATGGGCAGGACGATCCAGGTGTGGCCCAGAGCGCCGGAAGCGCAGACCAGGAAGGACACGATCATGATGACCAGAGCGCCGCGCTGACGGCCGACGATGTTCATAACGGTCTCAGCAATGCGGTTGGCGCAGCCGGTCGCGGCCAGCGCGCAGCCAACGGCGGCGCCGGACAGCGTGGTAAACAGATAGGACTTGATAACGCCGACGCTGCCGGTCAGGAAGGTGGAAAACAGCGTGTCAGTATAGGGGGCAGCAACGCCGAAGGCGAAGATGATGACCGCCAGAAGGGCCGCGTAAATGCGGGGCACCTTGGTGAAGCACAGGGCGATGAAGATGATCAGGCCGATCGCGAAGATGATCATCGAGCCAGCGGTTCCAGTCAGAAATGCCATAAACTCTCTCTCCTTAATAATTTGGTTTTGGGGTGGATGGCTGTCCTCAGTTCGTCCGTTCTCACTCCTCTCCTGAAAATTTGGACCTTTGTTTTTGCCGTGATTTTATCTTATCGGAGTCGAAGATTTTTGGATATGGTCACAGCGGCGAGATTTTGAACAAAATTTGACATGATTCATTTTTGTGTGTACAATATCGGTTGTGGAACAAAAATATGCGTCTTGTTTTGTTAATTATGACCAGCTTTTTGAAGCGTTTCAGAATTTTCAGCAAAGGAATGACTAAAAAT
This sequence comes from uncultured Oscillospiraceae bacterium, assembly GCA_934675115.1. Lineage (GTDB taxonomy): Bacteria > Bacillota > Clostridia > Oscillospirales > Oscillospiraceae > Enterenecus. The sequence goes on from CAKUPH010000018.1 coordinate 20,653, forward strand.
GAAAGCCAGTCTGATATGGGACCGGGTCAGCCCGAAGCCGGACGTCGGCCCCGTCCTCCTGAACAAAATGCCTCATGTGCAGTTCCTTCCGGAAACCTCAGGGGTCAGTCAGGCCCTGCGCCAGCTGGACCGGGAAAAGCCCGAACTGGTCTTTTTCGCCTCCGATCTGAAGCGGGCGGAATTTTCCGCCATGATCCGCTCCATCCGCGCCCGGGACCCCGGCTGCTACATCATTTCTTTCGGAACCGGAGCCGGCCGCGGGGACACGCCCCACGACGCGCCCGACCTGACGCTGCCCGCCATGTGGTCGGAAAAGCAGCTGCTGGACGGGGTATTTCTGGCGGAGCTGCACCGCAGCGGCGCCGCGCCGGAGCCTGCCGCGGAGCAGGGGCCGGAGCAGACCCTGCCCGATCCCAAGGCATTTCTGGACGAGCTGGACCAGTCCCTCTACAAATTCCCCGATCAGGTGCAGGAGCGTCACTGGCAGCGGCTGGAGCAGTGGATGGAGCGGGACGCCGACGCCGTGGGCTGGCATCTGGTGAGCCTCACCACCATGATCGCCGAACGGCTCCGGAAAGAGGACAACTGCCCGCCGGAGCTGGAGCCCATGTACAGCGAATGCCTGCGGGTTCTGGCGGGCGGGCCGTCCGTCCCCCTGTGGAAGGGCGGCTTCAACAAAATGTGCTCCCTGTACATCAGCCAGATGCTCTCCGGCGGCGACCCCGCCGGCCGGCAGATCCTCCGCATCCGGCAGTACATCGACGAGCACGTGGAGGAGGACGTCTCCCTCACCCGGGTGGCCCAGGAATTCTTCCTGAGCACCTCCTACCTCAGCCGCCTGTTCAAAAGCAAGGCCGGCATGAACCTCAGCGACTACATCGCCACCCGGAAGGTGGAGCGGGCCAAGGCCCTCCTGACCGACACCGACCTGACCGTGGCGGAGATCGCCCGGAAGCTCAACTATCCGGAGCAGAATTCCTTCTCCCGCTTCTTCAAAAATAAAGTGGGCATCCCGCCACTGACCTACCGGGCCATGAACACCAGTGCGGCAAAGGAGCGCGCCGCCGCGCCGGAGCCGGTGCTGGAGGACTTTGAGATCACCGATTTCGGCCCCTGCGCCTTCACCTCCGACGATCCGTCCTTCGCCTATTCCTTCCATAAGCGCCGTTGAACGTTAAAAAAGCGGTCTCCCGTGCGGGAGACCGCTTGCTTTTTCTTTAATAGTATTCGATGTTCCGTCCAGCGAAATATCCGCCGTGGATGCATTCGAGGAGGGAGCCCGGCTTGTGACAGCCGCCCACCGCGGCCACCGTATCCGCCGTGCCGGAAAATCGCCGGAGCAGCTCCTCGTCCGTCCGGCGGCCGTTGGCCACCACCACAGTATTCGCCATGAACCGCAGATGTCGTCCCGTGCTGTTCTCTGCCGTCACTCCGCCGGGGATCAGCCCGGTCACACGGGTATTGGCCCGCAGCTCCACTTTTTTGGCCATGAGCAGATCGATGAGCGCGATCCGGGGCAGGCGGCTGTACTTGGGCATGGGAGCCGCGCCTTCGTCGAGGATGGTCACCTCCCGGCCCTCTTCCGCCAGGAAGAGCGCCGCCTCGCAGCCGGAGACGCCGCCGCCCACCACCAGCACCCGGTAGCCCACCCGGTCCAGCTCCTCATAGACCTGCGTGACCTCCAAGGCGCCAGACTGTTCCCAGCCGGGCAACTCGTCCGCCCGGGGCCGGGAGCCCGCCGCCAGAATGACCGCCTGGGGCGACAGGGCCGCCACCGCCTCAGGGGTCGCCTCCGTACCGAGGCGGATCTGAATATTCGGCTGGCGACGGACGGACTGCTCCAGATAATCAATGTATTCCGCGGTGTCCGCCCGGAACGGCCCGGTGAGGGTCCGGCTGATGTGGCCGCCCAGCTGTGGCATCCGCTCCAGCAGCGTGACGGCGTGCCCCTCCCGGGCGGCGGACAGCGCCGCCGACATGCCCGCCGGGCCGCCGCCCACCACCACAACGTGCATGGACACCTGCGGCTCCGCCCGGCGCTGGTTGAGCCGGAACTCCCGGAAAGCCGTGGGATTCACCGTGCAGCAGCAGCTCCGGGTCCGGGACATCTCGTTTAAGCACGTCAGGCACCGCAGGCAGGGCCGGATACCCTCGCCGTTCCGGTGCTTGGCCTTATAGGGCAGATAGGGGTCGGCAATGAGGGCCCGGGCCATGGCCACGGCGTCCGCGTCCCCCCGGTCAAGGATCTCCTCTCCCTCATCCGGCGACATAATGCCGCCCACCGCCACCACCGGGAGGTCGGTGGTCTTTTTGATGGCGGCGGCATAGTGGGCGATGAGCCGGTGGGGCTGATAGGGCGTGGAGTGGATGATGGTGGCCGCCCGGGAGTCGGTGTTCACCGACGCGCTGACGTAGATCATGTCCACATAGGGCCGGGCCATCTTGATGAACTCCACCGTATTGGGCAGGCTGTCGCCCCCCTTGATGTGCTCGGCGGCGCTGACGGAGAGCATGATGACCATGTCCGGCCCCACCGTCTCCCGGACCCTGGCCAGCACCTCCAGCGGGAAGCGGCAGCGGTTGCGGACCGAGCCGCCGTACTGGTCCTTCCGGGTGTTGGTGCGGGGAGAGAGAAATTGGTGCAGCAGCCAGCCGTGCCCCGCCTGAATGTTGATAATATCAAATCCGGCCAGCTTGGCCATGGCCGCCGCCTGGGCGTAGCTGTCCAGCGTGTAGGCCATAAGCTCGCCGTCCATGGCCTTGATGGGCTGGCCATCCTTGCGGAGATAGTCTACCGGCCCGATAGGATTTGGGCCCGTAATATATTCCGGGTGGGCCATGCTGCCCGCGTGGTTCAGCTCCACCGAGATCGCCGCACCGTATTCATGGACGGCCCGGACCACCTCGGACAGCGACGGCAGCACGCCGGGGTCGTCCAGCACCGGGTGCCGGTAGGTGGACACAGCGTACCGGCTGTCCACCGGCGTATCCCCGACGCACACCATCGCCGCCCCGCCCCGGGCCTTTTCCGCAAAGGCGCCGATGGCGTAGTCAGTGTAGTAGCCGTCGCCGTCCAGATAGCTGGTCTGGACGGGGGCGGAAAACAGCCGGTTCTTCAGCCGTAGCCCCCTGACGTCCATCTGCTCAAACAAATGCGGGAATTTTGTGGCTCCCTGTCTGCCGATATTGTCAAATTCCATCTCCGCTCCCCCTGTTCCTCCGATATCGATGCGTTCTCTCAGGTGACTTTCTTCCTCTGTGCAGCCGTTCCGACGGGCCGCCTGATACTCCAAGTATAGCACACCCCTTCCCGGCCAGCAACGGAAAAATTCCGTCTGCACGCCGCTCTGGCGGGCGCACATCTGTGTGTCCCTGAAAAATTGCAAATAATTGTATTCCCCGTTGACAGTTTGTGATTTTACTGTTATACTTTCCCTAATTTACTGCATTAGTGCAGGAATGCAATGAGGGGATGAAGCAGCTATGAAGCGATCCATGAACTTCCGCGAGACCCTGTTTGTTTCCATCATGCTCTTCGGCATGTTCTTCGGCGCAGGGAACCTGATCTTCCCGGCCTACATCGGCCAGCTGGCTGGACGGAACCTGTGGAGTGCCGCCGCGGGCTTCCTGATCATCGGCGTGGGCATGCCGCTGCTGGGCGTGGCGTCCATCGGCATGAGCCGGAGCAACGGCTTACAGGATTTGAGCTGTAAAGTGGGCAAGGGTTACAGCTATTTCTTCACCTGCGCCCTCTATCTCACCATTGGCCCCTTCTTCGCCATCCCCCGCTGCGCCACCGTCCCCTTTACCATGGGGGTGGAGCCGCTGCTGGGCAGCGCGGACAACCGGCTGGCCCTGCCCTTCTTCTCGCTGATCTTCTTCATCATCGTGCTGCTGGTCTCCCTCCGGCCGGGGCAGATCCTGCTGTCCGTGGGCAAGATTCTCACGCCGGTATTCCTTTTGGTCTTCGGCATCATCATCATCACCGCGCTGGTCCGGCCTATGGGCTCCGCCTCGGCGGTGGAGCCTGCCGCCGCCTATGTTGGCTCCGGCGCTTTCTTTCAGGGCCTTCAGGACGGCTACGGCACCATGGATGCGCTGGCCAGCCTTGCCTTCGGCATCGTGGTCATCAACGTCATCCGGGGCTTCGGCATCGAGAACCCCTCCGACGTGGCAAAGGGGACGGCGCTGGCCGGTATTTTCAGCTGCCTTGTGATGGCCGTGGTCTATGTGGCCACCATCATGGTGGGCGCCCAGAGCCGTACCGTGCTGGAGCAGTTTGAAAACGGCGGACAGGTGCTGGCCGCCGTGGCCCGGCACTATTACGGCACGGCGGGTATGCTCATCTTCGCCGCCGCGGCGGTGCTGGCCTGTCTCAAGACCTCCATCGGCCTTGTCACCAGCTGCAGCGAGACCTTCGTCGCCATGTTCCCCCACGGCCCCGGCTACAAGACGTGGGCGGCCATCTTCAGCGGCGTGGCTTTCCTCATCGCCAACCTCGGCCTGACCACCATCATCTCCTACTCCCTGCCGGTGCTCATGTTCCTGTACCCGCTGGCCATCACCCTGAGCCTGATGGGCCTGCTGGGGCGGAGCTTCCGCTACGACCGGGCGGTGTTCGTCAGCGTCACGGCCTTTACCCTCCCCGCTGCGGCGGTGGATCTGCTCCACTCCCTGCCTGTCGGGGCTCGGGCCGTCCTGCACTGCGACGGTCTGGTGGACGCCGTCTACAAGATCCTGCCCTTCAGCAAGCAGGGGCTTGGGTGGGTCTGCCCGGCGCTGGCCGGTCTCGTGATGGGCCTCATCATCCATGCCGCCCGGGGAGGAAACAAGCGGTTCGATCAGGCATAATTGAAATTACATTTCAAAGCGACGTCGGAATGGCCAAATCTTCGGCCACTCCGTCGTCGTTTTTTCATCATTCATCCAATTTCGGCATTGGATTTCATTATTTGCAATTTTACCTTTTGCAATTCCGTTTCCTGTGATATAATACCTTTATCATCTGCGGACAGGAGGAACCCACACCATGCCAGCAAAGCTCTCAAAAGTCAACCAATCGGTGGAAAAGGCTATTCAGATCATCGAGGTCATGGCCCGGGAGGGCACTCCCATGCGCCTACAGGACATCGCCCTGCGGACGGATCTGCCCGCCAGCACCGCCCTGCGCATGGTCAACACCCTGCTGGTCTACGGCTACGTCAATCAGGATCCGGACTCCCTCCGCTACTCCCTTTCCCTGAAATTCGCCCAGATCGGCAGCGTGGTCGCCTCCCAGTTCAGCCTGCGGCAGCTGGCTCACCCCTATCTGGTGGAGTTGTCCCGCCGCTGTCAGGAGTCCTGCTGTCTGGCCGTGGAGGAAAATATGGAGCTGGTCTATACCGACGTGGTGGACGGTCCCCACAGTATGCTGCGCATCATGCAGACGGTGGGCAAGCGCGCCCCGCTCCACGCCACCGGCATCGGCAAGCTGCTGCTGCTCAACTATTCGCCGGAGCAGCTGGACGAGCTGATCCGGGTCAGGGGCCTTCCGGCCATAACCCCCAACACCGCCTGCACCAAGGCCGCCCTTCTCAAGCAGCTGGAGCAGATCCGCGCTCAGGGCTACGCGCTGGATGCCGAGGAGTACGAGCTGGGCGCCCGCTGCGTGGCCGCGCCTATTTACGATTATACCGGTCTGGTGGTGGCGGGTGTCTGCATCTCCGGCCCCGCCTCCCGCCTTCCGGCGTCCCACATTGAGGAGATCATCCCCGCCGTCAAGGAGACCGCCGTCAAGATCTCCCACCTGCTGGCCTATCCGACTCAGTGCGATAATTAACGAAGGATGTAAATACGCACCGCAATATATCGAACGATATATTGCGGTGCGTATTTATTTTCAGGTGTTTTCCTCTTCCGGCTTGTCTCTCTGTGCGATAACCTTTCGGCGCTCCCACATACCGCTGTAATAATATACAGTGCTGGTGATGAGCGCACCCAGCGGGGCCAGCGCGTTTCCGATAAACACGCCGTTCAGGCCCAGTCCCAGAACTGTCCCGAACAGGAGCGACAGCGTCACCTTCAGCACGACACCCTCCAGAATGGAGTTCACCATATTGAGCATGGAGTTTCCCACGCCCAGTATGACTCCGTTGTAGACCATGTAGGCCGCATGGGGGATAAAGCTCAGGGACACAATCCGCAGATAGACGGTGGCGATCTCGATGACGGTGGGATCGTTGTTGAAGATCCGCACGAACTGCACCGGGAACAGCTCCAGCAGCACAATGCACAGACCCATCCACACCAGATTGATGACCAGCGCAGTGTTCACGCCCTTCTTCACCCGGTCGAACTTGCGGGCGGCGATATTCTGTCCCACCATGGTGGAGCAGCTCGACCCCATTGCCATGGAGATGGTGTTGGCCATCTGCCCCGCCTTTCCACCGACCGCCGCCGCCGTGGACGCGTACAGCCCGTAAACGTTGACCAGCGACTGCACATACAGCGTGGATACGCTCACAATGATCCACTGGATGGCCAGCGGGAGGCCCAGTTTGGTCATGACCTTACACAGATCCCAGCGGATGCGGAAATATTTCAGCTTGAAGTCCAGCCCGAAACTGGCCCGGTGCCGGTAAATATAAACCACCGCAAACACAAAGGAGATCACATAGGACAACACGGTGGCCAGCGCCGCGCCCGCGGCCTGCATCTTGAACACGCCCACGAACAGCAGGTCCAGCGCCACATTGCAGCAAGAGGCAATGGCGATAAATACGAAAGGCCGCCTGCTGTCTCCCATGCCCCGCAGAATGGCGGAGGCCGTCATGTAGCCGCAGTTGAACACCAGTCCCACAAAAATGATGGTCTCGTAATTCAGGGCTTCCGACATGGCCTCCGGCGGCGTGCCAATCAGCTCCAGCCCCCAGCGCCGGGTCAGGATGCCCAGCACGCTCATCAGGACGGCGATCCCGCCGCCGTAGAGCACCATGGTGCCCATGGTATAGTTGACGTCCTCGTGCTTCCGCGCACCGATGTACTGGGCGATCATGATCTGCGCGCCGGTCACGATGCCCATGGTGAGCGCGGTGCACATGGTGGTGATCTGCCCCGCCAGCGAGACGCCGGTGATCCCCTCCGGGCCGACGAACTGCCCGACGATCACGGTATCCACCAGATTGTAGACAAGCTGAAGCAGATTTGCAAACACAAAGGGGATCGCGTACCGGATCAGCAGCGACGTCACGTTCCCCTCGGTCATGTCCAGCGCCATTGTTTTGTTTTTGTCCATCTCATCACTCTTTTACTGGAGAATACGGCAGCGCCCCGGCCTGCTCCCGCAGAGCCGCTGCGCGGCCTATGCAATCGGAAAAGGGGGAGCCGTAAAAACTCCGGCTCCCCCACGATTCCGTTTACAGCTTACAGCTGGCTGGCGGCCATAAAGCCGCTCCGGATAGATACCTGCATATTCTGCGCGTTGTCCACGTCGCCGATCATCCGGAACTCGGGCGCGGCGTTGGCGTACTTCAGCGCATCCTGGATCCGGGGCTTCACGCCGCCGCAGACGATGACCTCGTCCGCCTCGAGGGTGTGGCTCTCGCCGTTCTCGTCCACATAAGTAACGCTGGTGGGCGTCACGCTGGTGGTAGTCGCGTGGGTGATTCCCTTCAGCTTATCCTCATACCGCTCCCAGTAGGGGGCCATGTAGCTCTCACCGGTCTGGGGGTTGTTGGGACGGACCCAGGCGATGACGATGCTGTGCAGCGGGGACGCGTCCTTGGCCAGCTTCTCCTGACGGGTCAGGCAGGTGATGTTGTGGCCGTTCTGCGCCAGATAGATGGCGGTCTCAACGCCGGTCTCAGAGCAGCCCACCATAATAAGATTCTTGGGGAAGTCTTCCTCGTGGCCGATCACGTCGTGGCAGGTGCGCAGGGCGGCCGTGCCATCCTCGTGATGCATGCCCTTGATGTTGGGCAGCACTGCCTCGGAGCCGGTAGCGGCCAGAACGGCGTCGAACCCGGCGGCAGTGATTTCCTCCGGCGTCGGCTCGCAGTTCAGGACCACATGGACGCCCTTCTGCCCCAGCTCCCGGACGAACCAGCGGCGCAGATCGCCGAAGGCCCACTTGAAGGTGAAGTACTCGCCGTGGATGAGTTGTCCGCCCAGAACGCCAGAGCGCTCGTACAGCGTCACATCATGCCCCCGCTCGGCGGCGGTGATGGCCGCCTGCATACCGGCGGGGCCTCCGCCGATGACGGCGACCTTTTTCAGCTTCTTGACGGGCTGGACATAGTATCTGTCCTTGATCTCGCTGCCGAACTCGGGGTTGACGGTGCAGACCGAGGTCCAGGGCGCCCGCCTTCTGCCGTGGCAGCGGTTGCAGCGCACGCAGGGCCGGATATCCTCGCCCCGCTCCTCGACGACCTTCTCATAGTAGTCCTTGTCGGTGAACAGGCCGCGGCCGATGCTGACCAGATCGCAGACGCCGGTCTTGAGCAGATCCTCCATCTCCTGCGGATCCTGGAAGCCGCCGGAAACGGCCAGCGGCAGCTTCACGCCGGCCTTCTTCAGATACCGGCACATGCCGATGCACCGGTGCTCATGCCGCTTGAAGGTATATCCGGTGGGATGGGACTCCACCATGTCGGTCTCGCGGATGGTGAGCAGGTCGATCCTGCCCTCGGCCAGCTTGCAGAACTCGGCCAGATCGTCCAGCGTGAAGCCCTTGTCCAGATCCTCCGGACGCTTGTCTTCCTCTGCGGGCACGCCGTTGATCATGGCGTGGACGATGAAGCCCTTGCCGCAGGCCTTCTTGACCTCTTCGCAGAACTCAAAGGTCATCCTGCACCGGTTCTCCAGCGATCCGCCGTACTCGTCGGTGCGGATGTTGTTGGCGGCGGCCAGACCGCCCATCATGCCGAGGGCAATACCGTCAAACCCGAAGGACTGCATCTTTTTGGCTTCCTGCACGGCCTCGGCGATGGCCGTCTTGATCTCCTCTACCGTGGCCAGCTCCGAGGGGGGAATGGGGAAGAAGCCCTCGGCCTGCTGCATGAACTTGGGGCTGACGCCGCCGTAGGACTTTCCCCGGGGCAGCATCGGGCTGATGCTGGCGATGATCTTGGAGCCGTAGGCGTGAACATCGTCGCACACCTGACAGATGTAGTTCTGAACGCCGGGATTGGTGAAGTCGAACGTATAGGAGTGCGCGAAATCGTGCCAGTCCGGCATCTTGCGCACTTCCGGCGTATTCCGGACGTGCATGAGCACCAGCGCGTTGCCGCGGCGGGCAGCTTCCGCGTAGAAGTAGCGGGTCTGCTCGGTCGGCCAGTCCTCCGAGCCCTGGGTCTGATCCGGGGCGCACTTGGGGTGCACCATACGGTTGCGGAGGACCTGCCCGTTGGGGAGAACGAACGGGGTAAGCAGCGTCTGATAACGATGATCCATATATATCCTTCCTTTACTTTGCATATGGTTTGCCTGAAAGGACCTGCCTTGCGGCAAGTCCTTTCAAGCATATCAAGTCCGGGTGAAAAAATCAAACCTCAGATGCGCCTGCGCGCGGTCGTTCTTACTTCAGGTTGCGCTTGCGCTCGGCGATCTCTGCTCTGTAGACCTTCATCTTCTCCTCGGAGAGATCCATCAGCAGGTAGAGGAAAGCGCTGATGGCGCACATGAAGGTGGAGAAGCCGAGGAAGAAGAACTCGATGATGTTCTTGGCTTCCTGAGTGATCTCGGTGCCGCCGGTGTAGCCGGCGCCGGCGATGGCGAAGCCCAGCACAGAGGCCACGATGGCGGAGGCGATCTTCTGGAACACGGAGCTCCAGGATCTGGTCAGAGTGTCCTGACGGACGCCGGTCTTCCACTCGCCGTAGTCCACGATGTTGGCGCCGATAACGGTGGTGGCCGGCATGGTCGCGCCGCTGCAGAAGGCCTTGATGCCCATGCCCACCAGAACCAGCGTGAAGTTGGCCGCGCCGGCCACCCACATCAGGACGCAGGCGAGGGTCTGGAGGATATAGGAGATGACCATGGTCTTGCGGGCGTCCAGCAGGTTAGCCAAGGGCAGGCCGGCCAGGCAGCCGATGTAGTTGGGGATGGACATAACGGTGAGCAGCAGGCCCATCTTGCTCATGTCGC
>CAKUPH010000019.1 GCA_934675115.1 uncultured Oscillospiraceae bacterium
GTATGGAGCGGGTGATGGGAATCGAACCCACGCGACCAGCTTGGAAGGCTGGGATTCTACCATTGAACTACACCCGCGGATTTGGGCGACTGCACAAATGTCAGCCCAAATATATTACCATGCCATACCGCACATTGTCAATCCCTTTTTTCGGGCTTTTTTCGTTTTTTACAGCGGCTCGTCGCAGAAGCCGCAGCAGTCCACGCCGCCGTTCTTCTTCACCAGCGGGGGCAGGTAGTGCTCGGTCTGGGTGATACACCGGGGGTTATGGCAGACAGGGCCGTGGCCGATCTCCACCGGGCCGGGGGCCAGCCGGGGCTGGCGGGCCAGATCCATCAGCAGGGCCATCCGGGCGAACATACCGAACCGGGCCTGACGAAAATAGGCCGCACGGGGGTCGTCGTCCACGTCCACGGTGATCTCGTCCACACGGGGCAGGGGGTGGAGCACCAGCATATGCTCCCGGGCGCGCTGGAGCTTGCTCCGAGTGAGGATATAAATACCCTTGTTCCGCTCATACTCCAGCGGATCCACGAACCGCTCCCGCTGGATGCGGGTCATATACAGCACGTCCAACTGGGGAATGACCGGCTCCAGACCGGTGACCTCGGTAAAGGGCATGTTGTTATCCCGCATGAACTGGCGGAGGTACTCCGGAATGGCCAGATCCCGGGGCGCGATGAGGTAGAACCGGATATTCTTGAACTTGGCCAGCGCCTTGATGAGGGAGTGCACCGTCCGGCCGAACTTCAGGTCGCCGCACAGGCCGATGGTGATGCCGTCCACGTGGCCCAGCAGCCGGGTGATGGTGGTCAGGTCGGCCATGGTCTGGGTGGGGTGCATATGGCCGCCGTCGCCGGCGTTGACCACCGGCACGTCGGAATAGAGGGACGCGGCCTTGGCGGCCCCCTCCCACGGGGTGCGCATGACGATGACGTCGGCATAGCCGGACACCATCTTGATGGTGTCCTTCAGCGTCTCGCCCTTGGCAACGGAGGATGACTTGGGGTCGGCAAAGCCGAACACCGATCCGCCCAGCCGGAGCATGGCCGTCTGGAAGGAGAAATTCGTCCGGGTGGACGGCTCGTAAAACAGATTGCAGGACACCCGCCCGCGGCAAACGTCGATGTAATCCTCCGGCGCGGAGATGATCTTGTCCGCCCGCTGGTACAGCTCGTCCCATTCCTCCCGGGACAGGTCGCCGAAATCGATCAAATGGCGCATAACAGCATCCTCCTTATCATTTTCACGGTCCTTTTGCAAAACCGGCTCATTATACCACGCTTTTCCCGGAAGGGCAACCGGAAACATTTAGAACCGGTGGGCCGTTCCGCCGGAACTTTTGTAGAAATAGTCCATACCCCGCCCAGCAAAATTTCCCGCGCATGAAATTCCCCCGCCGCTCCCAGAATAAACTGACAGGAATGGAGGGATGCGCGTGATCTGGCTCTGGCGCTTTATTGCATACAGCTTCTGCGGCTTTCTGCTGGAGGTGGCCTTCGCCCGGCTCACCGGCCACCGCAAGCGGGACCGCAAATGCTTCATACTGCTGCCCCTGTGCCCGGTGTACGGGCTGGGGGCGGTGCTCATTCTCTTTTTCGCGGAGCTGCTGGCCCCCGGGCCGCTGGGCGTTATGGCCGTGGGCTTTTTCGCCGCCTCCGCCGCCGAGTACCTCATGGGACTTTTTTACGAAAAGGCGCTGGGCGTCCGCTTCTGGGACTACTCCGCCATGCCGCTGAACCTCCATGGCCGGGTATGCCTGGCCTTTTCCGCCTGCTGGTCGCTGCTGGCGCTGGCCCTCGTCTACTGGGCCGCGCCCCGGATGGACGCCCTGCTGCTGCGCGTCCCGCCGGGACTGCTGCCCCCGGCGGTCATCCTCCTGCTGTGTGACGGGGCGGTGTCCGCCTTCGCCCTCCGCCGGACGGGCACGCCGGAGGTGCTGCGCTGGTACCGTTAGTCCGGCAGGCCGTACTTCTCCCGGAGCTGGCACACCGTCTCCGGCGGCAGCTCGTAGGGCTGCCCCATCTGCATGGCGGCGTGGCAGACCACCGCCGCTTCCTCCACGTACTGGGCGCGGATGTACGCCTCGTCAAGGCTCCGCCCAACTGCCGCCACGCCGTGGTTAGCCAGCAGGCAGGCGTTCCGCCGGGGGGACGCCATAGCCCGCACCGCCATCTCCCCCACCTGCGCCGTCCCGGGGACGGCAAGCCCCGCCACCGGCACCTCGCCGCCCAGAAACAGCAGCATCTCCACCAGCGTCAGCGGGATGGGCCGCCGGAGGACGGCAAAGGCCGTGGCCATGGGCGAATGGGTGTGGATGACGGCGGACACATCGTCCAGCCCCCGGTACAGCTCCGCGTGGAGCCGCCACTCGGAGGACGGCGCCCGGCAACCGTCCCTCACCGTGCCGTCCAGATCCATGAGCACCATGTCCTCCGGCTCCATGACGTCGTAGGGCAGGCTGGTGGGCGTGATGACCATCAGGCCGCTTTCCCGGTCAAATTCGCTGACGTTCCCGCTGGTGCCGGTGACAAGGCCTCCGGCATAGGCCCGCCGGGCCGCGTCCCGCACCCGGAGCCGCATCTCATACCCTTCCATCCGTCTCTCCTCCGTTTTCTCCCACCTGCCGGACCTCCAGCGTCCCGCCGCAGCGGCAGCGGTAGCGCTCCGGGTGCTCCACCAGCGCGGAGCGCCGCATCCGGCTCATGGTCTGGCCGCAGCTGCGGCACACCACAAGGTATCTGATGGGCCGCTGATCGGCAAGGCCCAGCTTTTCAAAGGTATCCGTCCGGGCCACCTCGTACCCGTACTGCTCGTTCATCCGGGCGGCGTAGTCCTTCCACCGCAGCCCGTGGTTGGCGCAGCCCCGGCAGCTGTGGAGCACCTCATGGGCCAGCACCTGACACACGGCCTCCTCCTTCGCGCCCAGCAGCTGTTCCGCCACCTCGATGTAATACCGTCCGTTCTTCTGCACGCAGCAGCCGAACCGGCTCCGCGCCCGGTAATTGACCCGCACCTTGGGGTCGATATATGCCGAAACGGGGATACCGGCCTGCCGGGCCTGCTCGATGACCCGGGCCAGCAGCCCGTCAAGGGTTTTCTGATCCATATCCTGATTCTCCCGCGCTGTGTTTTTGATCTATCGTCTGCCGCGCGAGCGATGCTCTGCGGCGTTTTGCCCAACCTCATTATAGGCCAACCTTTCGCGCAAAACAAGCGTGGGGCGGATGGAAAATTCACGTAAAAAATCACCGCCGCCGGGGCCTGCTTGTGCAGACTGCGGCGGCGGCTTTTCTGTCTTTAATTTCTCGTCAAACGGTAGGACGGGAAGGCGTCCTCATGGATGTAAAGGCCGTCCAGCGCGTCGGCCCAGAAGTTGGTAAAGTGTCCCATCGAATCGGAGCGGATGTACCAGCGGTCCTCCGGCCCGGTGTCCCGGTTTCTGCCGCTGTGACGGCCGAATTGCATATTCTCCGTGTCGAAATAGACCGTTCCGCTGTAATAGGCGTTGTGCTGGAAGCCCGGATCCTCCTTGTAGTCGATCTGGTACCGGCCGCCGCCCACGTCGGTGATGACCGCCGTGAAGGAATATGTGTAGTCATAGTCAGCCAGGATCCGCACGTCTGTCGCCTCGCCGGTGGCCGTCCACGTACCCTCGAGGTCCCAGTCGCACTCCTTCTCTCCGGCGAAGGTCTGGCTGTCCAGCTGCCAGCTCAGGGTGTCCGGGTCGAACACGAACAGGAACTCATAGGGCACGGTGAAGCTCAGGTAGGGATAGGTCTCGCTGTACGTAAAGCTAATGTAGTCCGTACCCGACTCCAGATCCGGCATCTGGCCGGTGAGCTCCAGCATAGAGGACTCCACGTTCAGCCACGCCGCCGTGTCCATCAGCGCCTGCACATTGTCCACTTCGTACTTCGGGATCACCGTGCGCTCCACCGGCCAGCAGGAGTCCACCTCCCAGCCATCGGCGCCCATGACATAACTGATGTCATAGCTGAGGTCGCAGGAGATCAGATCTCCCTCGCCCTGTACGCTGACGATCGCGGTGTATTGTTCCGCGCCGCTGGGGTACACGCTGTCCACATGCTCGTAGGAGATCCCGATCTCCTGCAGGCACAGGTCGCCGCACGCCTCCACATCCTTCAGGATTCGCTCCTCCGACACCGGCTCAAAGACCGTCTCGTCCAGAACCGTCACGTCCATGAGCGCCCGCCCGGACTTGCCGTCCGTCATGTACGTCAGATCGCAGTGAAGCGTGCCCTTCACATCGCCGTACCGCAGCTCGGCGCTGACCTCCAGCACCTCCGTATGGGCGGAGGAGTTCTTTTCCTTGTGCAGCACCTTGACGCTCTTGATGTTCTCCTCCCGAAGGTCGATCCTGTTGAACACGCCCCACGCCGCAAGGTCCTCCTTCAGCTCCGCCTCGGACACGGAACTGCCGCAGCCCGCCAGCAGCAGGCCCAGCGCCAGCGCCGCCAGCAGCGGCAGCATCAGCATTTTCTTCCTCATTTCATCCCTCTTTTCAGCTTTTTTGAGCTTTGCCGCGTTCATTATATCATATACCAATTACCTCTTCAACAGATTTCACCCTTTTTCGCGGCCTGTCAGGCCGATATAAAAGGGCGCCCGGCGGATCCCTCCGCCGGGCGCTCCTGTTCAGCTCATCTATATCAAATACGCGCCCTCACTGCACGTATGTCTCCAGTCCGCTCCAGCTCAGCGCCTTCTCCTCGATCGCCGCCCAGCTATGGAGCTTTTCCTCCAGCTCCGCCCACGTGAGGTACCAGAACACGTACTCGATGCCCAGCTGGCAGGGCAGGATCTCCTCGATGATGGCCCGCAGCCGTTCGAACCGCTCCGGTATGCCGGGCACCTCCGGGAACCACACCTCCACATAATTGGGCGTCCCCGTCTCCCGGGCACGGGCGTTGATGCCGCAGCCGGACAGGGTGTCGTTGACGGCGGCGAGGGTGAAGCTGTCCCCACCGATGCGCAGCAGCGCCGCCAGCGCCGCCCGGCGGTGGGCCAGCGTGTCGCTGGCTGGCCGGTAGGGCAGCAGCTCCTCCACCCGCACAAGGCCGAAGTCCTCCGCCGTCTCAAGGCTCATCTCCCGGCCCGTGTCCTCCAGATGGACGCAGCCCTCGTCCAGCGCCGCGCCGTAGCCGTCCAGCTCGCCACGGTTCACCGTCCCCCGCGACAGGTCGTACACCCCAAGGGGCCGGAGCAGCTCCACAAGATACGTCCCGTACCCCATGTCAGCCCTCCTGTCCCGCCGCCGTGACCGTCAGCGTCCCCAGTACCGGCAGCTGGATGTCCGTCACCGCAATATCCGCCGCGGGCAGCGTCACCGTACAGTTGGCCACGCCGTCCACTCCAAACACCAGCGCCGTGAGCTGGGCCACCCGCACGCTCCGGCCCAGCCGCTCTCCGGTGAACCAGTTCCGGACGGCGCTCTCCGCCCGGCTGATCACCTCCGCGCTGTCCGCGCCTGTCTCCGGCTCCACGGAGACGGTCACGTCCGCCGTCACCGTCTCCGGGGCCAGCACCTTCACGTCCACGGCGATCTCCCGCATGGACTGGATGTACTCCTCCACCTCGTCCAGCAGCTCCTGCTCCGGTACGCCCGCCTGGGTGGCCACGATCACGTCCACCGTGCCCACCCCCCGGCTCCGGGGCACCACCTGAGCCGCCGCCACCTGACCGAAGGACAGCGCCGCCTGTTTGTAGTATGCCGCGTTTGCCCCGTTTGCCAGCCGGGCGTAGGTTTCCAGCACCCGGCGGCGCAGATCCTCGTCGCCCTCGGTGTCCCGTCCGCCGGAAAATGCCGCCGGATTGACGCAGGCGGACACCGCCGTGGGGGCCACGGCCATGGACAGGATCGTTCCTGCCGCCGCGTTGCCGCTCACTCCGGCCTCCGCAGCCCGGGCGGGAACCTCAGCGTACAGCGCCCCCGCCGGGATCATGCCGTCCTCTGCAGTCTCGAACCGCACCTGCCCCGCCGTCATGCACACCGTGCCCGCGGGCACGGCCACATCGTCCTCCCGGGCCGACTCCACGTAAAACCGGATAACGCCCTCCGCCTTCGCCGCCGCCCGGCGGGTCACCCCCCGAAGGGCAGCGTGCCGGTCCAGCTGCTCCCCCTCCGCCGTCTGGGGAAAGCACTGGTTCCTCGTCCACTCCGCCTGCACGTACAGGCTGTACAGCTCCGCCGCCACGGCGTAAAACCGCACCGACAGGTCGCCGCCCCCGGCGGCGGTCAGGCCCGTGGCCTCGCTGAACCGCGCGCACAGCTCCTGATAGATCTCTTCGACGCTCTTCATCTCACACCCCCGTCATAGTTCCGCCGACGCCGTCAGCGTCTGCCCGCCGCTGTAGAGCCGCACGTCCACCCACAGCCGCTCGCCGTCCGCCCGCACCAGCGCGCCGGTAACGGCAAGCTCCGGCTCGTCCGCCAGCGCCTCCGCCGCGTACTGCCGGGCAAGGCTCTCCCACTGCCCCGGCTTCGCCCGCCGCAGCAGGTACATCCGGCTTCCCAGCTCCGGCAGGAACGGGAACGATCCCCGCCGCACCGTCAGCCTGAACAGCGCCCGGGCCAGCAGCTCCTCCGTCCCGGTGAGGCTCACCGTCCCACCGTTTTCCACCGCGTAATCCCGGTCCTTCATCCGCAATTCCATGTCCTCGCTCCTATCCCATGGCCGCCAGCAGCTGTGCCAGCACCCGGGCGATCAGCACCTCCAGCTCCTCGCCGTTCACATAGACCTGCCCGTTCAGCTTGACTTTTTCCCCTGACAGCCCCGCGTCCGCGCCGTCCAGTGCCAGCTTTCCTCCGCCTGCGCTCTCCACCGTCACCTGCTCCGGTGCATCCTGATCCGTCCGGACGCCGGCGATGCAGGGGATCTCCCCCCTGCCCTGAATGACCAGCGCCCGCTGTCCCGCGCCGGGCTTCCAGCGGTAGCCGCCGGGGCCGTAGACCTCAAGCCCCCGCCGCTCGCTGTCCAGCAACACCGCTGCATGGTCGCCGCCGATGGTCACCCGGCCCACCTGACCCTCTCCGGCCTGATGGGGCCGCTTCTGCTGTCTGCTCAGCCACATATCGTTCCCTCCGTCACTTTTCTCCGAGCTCCATCCGGGTGTACAGGCCGTTTTCGTCGCAGCTGACCTGCACCCGCACCGCCCGGTAGATCCCGTTGGCCCCAAAGCCCTTCCGGGCGATGCAGACCAGCTGTCCCGGCTCCGCGAGGAAGCCGCCCGCCGCCGTCAGGGTGCACCGCACAAGGCCGCTGCGGGACGCCCGGAGCTGATAGTCCCCGGTGTACCGCATGGCCGCCGTCCCCGTGGTGTTGGGGACGGTGACCACCCGTCTCGCCCGGCCGCCCTGAGCAATAAACGCCCCGTCCGTCACGCTCTGTTGGCCCCCCGCCGTTCTCCGCCGGACGATCACCTCGCTGAGCACGCCGTAGCGATCCCGCCGGTATTCCAGCGCGGACACCGGCGTTTTATCGTCTACCACCAGCGTCTCTCCGTCCTCAGGCGGGTCCATGAGCAGCCGCCCCCGCCGGTCGAACCGGGGCTCCACACCGTTGTAGTATTCCATGAACTCCCGCACCGCGCTCCACTCGCTGGTACCGCTGGTGATGTAAAAGCTGCGCACGCCCTTGAGGCTCCCGCCGCCTACCGTCTCGATGCCGTAGGGCGTGATGTGGTCCGCCGCGATGTCCACCGCCGTGGCCGTCTGGTACTCCGCCGGCAGCGCCTCGTTGTCCAGCAGCAGCGCCGCCATCCCCCGGCCGGACAGCTCCAGCCGCCCGCCCTTGGCGTCCAGCACGCAGGCGTACTCGTCCACCACGCCGGTGAACACCCGCTCTCCCTCGTGCTCGGCGTAAAACCGGCAGGCGTCCGCCAGCTCAAGCTCCTGCCCCATGTCCCACAGGCAGGTGACCTCATAGCTGTCGCAGGGCGTCCCCGCGCCGTAGTTGAAGGTCCACTTCACCACGGTGGGCAGGGAAATGACCTTCCCCGCTCCCGTCGTCACCCAGCACTTCATCCGCTCACCCGCACCCTTTCTCCCGGCCGGATGAGGTTCGGGTTCTTGATCTGCGGGTTCCACTGGATGATGGCGGACAGGCTCACGCCGTATCTGTTGGCGATGGCCCACAGCGTGTCCCCCCGCGCCACGGTGTGGTACGCCGCCTGCCCGCCGCCTTCCGTCCCGCCGGATGGGGCGGCAGCGCCGTTGGCCCGCTCCTCCAGCTTGTCCGTCAGGCCGGAGTACACTTCCCAGAACTCAAAGGAGTACCGCACGTAGTCGCTCCGGGGCTCCTGCCGCAGCTCCAGCCCCACGAACCACGCCGTGGCCGCCACCCACACCGGGTGAACCAGCACGCCGGGGGTCTCCTCGTAAAAAATACTGGCCAGCTCCTTGAATTTGTCGTAGGCTCCCTCGCCCACGAACTCGCCCTCGCCCCGGAGCACCCGTCTCGTCTGCCCGAGGCTCTGGAGATAGTGCCGCCCGAAGGGCACCTTGTAGTTTGCCATCTTCCGCTCAAAGGTGATGGTGTATACCCTCGGATTGTGGGGCCATACAAAGCCCTTGAATGTCATCGGCGCAAGATTCATGCCGCTCCCCCTCGCTCAATACAGTTCCATGCCGCCGTCGTACCGGCGGCTGTCCCGGCGCACCGCCCGGTCCAGCTCGTCCACCGTCAGGCTGCCGGTCCCGGCGGTCATCCGCTCCGTCACCGCCGCCCCGGCGGCGGGAGCGGCGGTGGTCTGCGCGCTCCGGATGCCCCGGGCCGCGCCGCGGTACAGCTCAAGCGTCCCCCACGCTCCGCTGTCCGCCGCCCGGACCCCCGCAAGCTCCATTTTTGCCGCTTCGCGGCGCACCCGGACAAGGCCCGTCACGTCCCCGCTCCGGTCTGCCGCCGACGCGGCCGGCTCCCATTCCTCCGCCGTCGCTTCCTCCGGCAAAGCCGCTTCGCTCCCCCGCTGGCGGAGCGGCTCCGCCGCGTTTTTCCCGGCCAGCTCATCCCGGGGGCCGGGCCTGTCCTCCCGGCCCCCCGCGTCCTCCTGACGTTCTGCGGCCCCCGGCCCCTCCGGTATGCGCGGGGCCGCCGTCAGTTCTCTCCAGCCGTCCGTCTCCTCCGGCTCCTCGTCCTCTTCCATCTCGTCCAGAAGCTCCTCCAGCAGGTCGGTCATCCTTCGCCCTCCTTCAGTCTCTCAAACCGGGCGGCGTCGAACCCGCCGTTCCAGCCGAAGCTCTCCCGCTCCCGTCCGCATACGGGGCAGGGCTCCCGCTCCGCCCGCCCCCGGCATTCGGGGCACAGCCGGTCAAGCTCCTCCTCGCCGTCCAGCGCCAGATTCAGGGCGCACCACAGGTAGTCCCGGCCGGTCATCGCCCGCGCCCGTTCCTCGGTGGGCAGCGCCCGAAAAGCGTAGAGCACGCGCCAGCGAAGGCGCTCATCAGGCGCGTGCCCCAAGCTTTTTTTAGCGTCTCGATCTCCTCCGCGCCGTCGGCGGGGGACGGGTTGACCTCCCGGTCAAACCGCCGCCAGATCTTGGACAGCTCCGCGATCTCCTCCACCCGCAGCCGCTCCAGCACCTCCCGGCCCGAAGCGAACCGCGGCCCTCCGTCCTGTTCCAGCGCCCTTGCCAGCAGGCAGGCGTTGGCGCACAGCGCCCGCTCCCGGTGGTCCGCCGCAAGGTCCGCCGCCTCCCGCCGGGCTTCCAGCACCTCCATGGCCGTCAGCAGGCGCAGCCGCCGTCCCCCGCCCAGCTCCATGGTCCGCGGCCCCGCCGTCATGTTCAGCATCCGGTCCGCCATGGCCTTATGCCTTCACTTCGATGCGGCGGCGCGCCACCACGGTGAGCTTTTCCGCCACCATGTCGCCCAGCTTGGCGCTCTCCTGAATGGCGCTCCACTGGCAGCCGGAATAGATGACCTTCCGGTCGGGCTTGCAGATGACCAGCGAAAAATCCTTCATGCCGTAAAAATCCAGCCCGTCGGCAATGGCGCTGTCCGTGGCGTACAGCCGCGTCAGCTCGATCACGTGGTTCTGCGGCCCCTGAATGGTTGCCACCGGCTCGTCCTCGCCGAAGGCCTCCACCGCCGTGCTGGTCCGGGTGGCCTTGCAGGCGTAGCTCTGCACCACCGCCACCTTTTTTCCGTCCAGCTCAAGGTAGATGTCGCTGCTGGTGGGAAAGCCCGTCATATTCATGCTCATGTCCCGTCTCCTCTCACACCGTGATGTGGGCGGACAGCCAGATCTGGTTCAGCCCGTGGGCCACCGTGAAGGAAAACTCCACAAGGCACACCGTCGGGTCGCTGTCCAGCGCCTGCACCGTCACGTCCTCATATCCGTCGATGATCTCCCGGCTCACCCGGTCCTCCAGCTCCACGATGACCTGCGAGAGGATGGCCCCTCTGGTCTGGGCAGTGTTCTTGGCCCGGGTGAATCTGGCCCGCAGGGCCTGCCGGATGCCGGGGATCACCTCGTCCACCACCAGAATGGTGGTCAGATCCAGCCACGTGCCGTCCGCCGCGCCGCCGGTGGTGGTCCGGGTGGTGACGCCCCGCACCACCGAGATCTCCCCCGCAAGGCTCTCCAGCGCCGTGACGCCGCCGCTCACCAGCTGGTCGATCTCATTGTCGGAATAGCTGTAGTCAAGGCCCCGCAGGCCCTCCAGCACCGCGCCGCCCAGCGGCACGGCGGGGTCGCTCTGCCCGGCGATAAGACCCGCCACCGCCGCGGCGCACTCCGCGCCGCCGACGGTCTCGCCGTCGCTGTTCAGCCCGCCGGGGGCCACCAGCACCACCCGCTCGCTGTTGAGCTTGCCCGCCCGGGCCACGAGGGCCGTAACGCCCTCGTCCGTGCCGCCGCACACCACGGCGATGCGCTCCTGCCGCGCCTCGGAGCAGGCTTTGACGCTATCCCGCAGCGTCTGCTGCACCGCCACGTCCTCGCTGTCGCAGCATACCGCCGCGATGTTTTCCAGCTCCGCCGCCGTCTGGAACGCGGCGGTGTACGTCTCCCCGGCGGGGATGCCGTAGACCGCCCCCGCGCCGTTTTTCAGCGCCAGCCGCGCAAGCTCGGTGATCTTCGTACTGCCGCAGTCGCTCACCGCCTGAGCGTAGCTGTACCAGACGTAGCTCTTCGTGCCGTCGCCGCCGTCCATGGCCGCCACGACGGCCACCGCCCTGCCGCCCGCTCTGGCGGAGGTGATGCCCGACGCGTCGTAGGCCGAGTACACTCCCGGCCGCTTATGATTGGTGATCGCGCTCATTTCTGTTTCCCCCTCACTTCAATGTCCACAAATGCGCCGCCCTCCCGGGCCGCCGCCGTCAGCCAGCCCCGGCATATGCATTTTACCGGCAGGCGGTACAGTCCCCGGCTTTCCAGAAACTCCGCCTGCCCGCTCTCCAACTCCAGCACCGTAAGGCCCGCCGCCCCCTGTCCGGCCAGCTCCTCCGCCAGCCGCTCCATGATCTCCCGTGCGGCGCTCTCGCCGCCGTCCCGGGGGGCGTAGATGTCGAGGGCCAGTGTCAGCTCCGCCGCCCGGCCGTACAGCTCCTCCTCGGTGCCGTCCGCCGCCGTCCGGCGGCCCAGATAGTCCCGGAACCCCTCGGGGGCGCACACCACTTTGGCCAGCGACACCGCCGCCACCGGCTCCGTCCGCCGCACCTGCCGCTCCGGCTCATAGGCAGCCACGGCCGGGATCCCGGCCCTGTTGAGCTGCGCTGTCAACTCCGAGCGCAGTCTGCTCAGCGCCCCCGTCATACAGCGTCCTCCATTCGCCGCTCCAACGCGGCCCACTGGTGACTCACGCCGTCTCCCAGCGGGATGCCGTGGACGGCCATGACCTCGTACCGCGCGCCGCCGCACTCCAGCCAGCCGCCGTCTCCCGGCCTTCCCAGCGGCAGCCCCGCAGGGGCAAGGCACAGGAACCGGTCCGTCTCCCCGCTGCCCAGCGCCCACGCGGATACCTGCCATTTTTTCTCCGTCACCGGCTGCAAAAACGCCCTTCCCGTTCCGGTCACCCCGCCGTCCGCGCCGTAACACGTCACGCTCTGCCCGTACCGCTCCGCAATGGCCTGAAATTCTTCCTTCAACCCCGCACCCCCCGGAATACGAAGTCGTCATCCCGAACGTAGGGCCGCATCAGCGCCCACGCCCGGCTTTCCAGCGTCTTTCCGCCGCCGCTGTCCTTTTCGATGGTCAGGTCCCCGGCGGAAAACCGCCGCACGCCGCCCCGGCTCTCCTCCAGCGCCGCCAGCGCCAGCCATGCCGCCGCCAGCCTGTAGGCGTCGGCGCAGTCCTCCGGCCTCACGCCGCCGCGCAGCCTTCGGTCCAGCGTCCGACACGCCTCGCCGCACAGCGTGCCCAGCACCTGCGCCTCTTTTTCTCCGATCTGCCCCAGACTCTTCGCCAGAGCCAGCACCTCGTCCTCCATGCCGTCACCTCAGATCAGGAAGGCGCTGTCCGCGCCCGTCTCGTCCCTGCTGCCGCCCGCGGCCCAGAGCTGGCTCTCCGGCCGGAACAGCTTGTCCGCCTGCGCCTGATAGGCCCGGCGCAGCCCGTCCAGCTCCTCCCGGTCCAGCTTTGCCGTCACCCGTTCCAGCAGCGTTCTGTCCAGCTCCTTCTCCACAAGGCAGCCCAGCCGCACCACCTCGCGCCGCAGCTCCTTGAGATAGCGGCGGCCCAGCTCCGCCTCCTGCTCCAGCGTGCCGCCGTCCTTCGCGCCCTTGACCACTCCGGCCTTTTTCTGGGCGGGCACCGCCACGAAGGACCACTCGTAGGCGTCCTTTGCCCCCAGCAGCACCCCGGCACACAGCTGGCCGTCATAGACCTGCCCCTTTCCATGGCCGCAGCCGCCGCTGCGCATGTCCGCCCCGCAGATGGAGCACTCCATCCGCTCCACGGAGCAGCCCACGCTGACCTCCCGCTTGATGCCGCCGTCGATCTCGGCGATGAGGCTCTCGTTCTCCGCCGTCCGCATCATGTAGGCGTAACCCTTGAGATAGCAGTATTCCTGCCCGTCCCGGGTGAGGACGCCCTTCTCCCGCACCAGCTCCGTGCGGTAGATCCGGGCCGTCTGTCCCTTGGCCGACCACTGGTGGTCAAAGATCCCCGGCGCGCCGGTGAACAGGCCGGCCAGCTCTTCCAGCGTCTCCACGGCGAACCGCTCGCCGTCCCGGTCGATATCGTTGTCGCACAGGCGCACGGCGAAGGTGTAGACAATACCTGAGCCTGACTGCGGTAGAGCAGCGCCTTGGCCTCGTCCACCTCGTCCTGAAGATTGATGTCCGCCCAGTCCACCGTCACCCGCGGGTCAAACCCGCGCATCCGGAGCCACAGCTCACAGACACGCTCCATCACCGGCTCCACCGTCCGCCGGATGGCGGTGATCTCGCTGGTGAGGATGTCCGCCTGCTGGCTGCTCATCCGCTCGGTGGACGACCAGCTCAGCCCCAGCAGGAACGGCGGCACTCCCGTCCGCGCCACCAGCTGCTCTAAGATCTGCCGCACCGGCGTCTCGCTGTCCAGCACCGGGTTGTCCGCCCCGATGACCTTGATGTCCACGTCGCCGGAGGCCACGAAGTCCCGCACCGCGCCGTTCCGGCTCTCCTGCATGGCGGCGGACCACTCCCGGGCCACGGTGCCGCACCGCTCCGCCGCCGTGCCGTCCTGTCCGCCCCGGCAGATGACGGCGTACCGGGCGTTGCCCATCCGCTCCCAGTTCGTGCCGGTGGCCTGAAATATTTTCAGCAGGATGTCCGCCAGAAACGGCATGGACCGCAGCAGCGACACGCCGTAGGGGTTCCCCGCCTCCGGCTGGAACGGGGTGAACAGCAGGAGCTCCTGCCGCGGCAGCTCCCGGATCGTTCCGCCCCCGTCCCGGACGCACAGCGTCACGTTCAGCGGGTCCTCCCCCTCTTTGATCTCCAGCCGTCCCGGGTCGCCGCACAGCAGGGCGGCGATGCCGCCGCCCCCCTGCTCCGGCACGATCTCGCCGATGGCCCGGCCGCACACGAACAGGCTGTCCAGATACTGTTCCAGAAAGGACTCCACGCCCCGCTGGCCCCGGCCGGTGGGGACGGTGCGGAGAAACCGTTCCAGCTCCTCCTGAGCCCGCCCGTCCCGGCATTTCACCAGCACGCCGCCGCACAGCCGCACCAGCTTGACGATGGCCGCGTCCACCACCGGCACGGCTTCCCGGATGGCCCGGTACACCGCGATATCCCCCCGGCTCAGCGGCACATAGCCCTCCAGCATCCCGAAGGGGTGCCGTCCCGCCTCCCGGAGCTGCACCGCTCCAGCCGCGGGCTTTTCACTTTTCTTCGGCCACAGCCGCACTGTGTCCTCCCCCTTTCCTCGGGTCTCTCCGTCTCACTTACTGGATGGTCAGCACGCGGCTGGCCTCGGGGAAGATCTTGGCGTAGCCGGAAATGGTGGTGATGGCCGCCCGCTCCAGCTGGCGGTCGATGAGCTTGTCGTACTCCACCGTCACGTCTCCGGCCTTCACCATCTCCAGCGCGTAATTGCGGTCGAGGCCGATGATGGTGCCCTCGGGCACAGCGGAGGTGCGCAGCACCTTGGCCCCCATGGGGGTGATGAGCTTGCCGGTACCGTGGAAATCAAGGCCCGCGGCGGCGTCCTGCATCTGGCTCATCTTCAGCAGCTTGAGCATGGTGTCGCTGCCCACCAGCAGGGTATTGAGCTGATAGGGCTCAAAGCTGTTCCAGAAGGCCAGCAGATCGTCATAGGTCAGCTTGCCCTCCACGGCGGTCTTGGTGGACGCGGCGGCGTTGTTGTTGCCGTCGCCGTTGATGACCACGTTGATGGCGTCCTCCAGATGCATTCGGCCGATCTGCGCGCCGATCTGGCGCAGGGTGACGGAGAACAGGTCCAGCTTCTGGAAGCGGATGGCCTCGTAGGAGGC
This sequence comes from uncultured Oscillospiraceae bacterium, assembly GCA_934675115.1. GTDB lineage: Bacteria > Bacillota > Clostridia > Oscillospirales > Oscillospiraceae > Enterenecus. Next base: position 14,941 of record CAKUPH010000019.1, read on the forward strand.
CACCAGCATTCTGCCCCGCTTGTGGAGCTGCACCAGACTGTCCTGAGTCTTGACGGTGGTGCTGGGAATGGCCGCGCCCTCGGCCACCCGCTTGAGCTTTTTCTCGTCCTCAGGCACGGAGGTGATAGAGCGGTAGTCCATCCCCTCGATGCGGGTCTCGGTGGCGGTGATGTCGGGCAGGATGTTGGCCTCCTCCATGCCCACCTTCACCGCCCGGGCGATGTACTCGGGGAACAGCACGGCGGACTGGCTGGTGGAAAAGAACTTGTCCACCACGTCGCTGCCCGCGCCCTTCACCCGGATGCCGAAGCGCTTGAGCTGGCGCTGGAAGGCGTCAAGGCCCTCCATGGCGGTGCCCTTGTACTGCTGGCCGGGGTCCAGCTCCTCCAGCGCCTGGCTGAAGGTCTTGCCGGACTGGTTGTACATGCTCTTTTCCAGCTTTACGTTCTCAAAATGATAAGCCATGTGATCTTCCTCCCTTTCTTTTTACAGCTTGATGACCGCAGTGCCGCTGGCCGCGTCCACGGACAGCACCAGACAGCTGACGCCGCCGCTGGTCACGGTCTTGACGCCGCCGCTGCCGTCTCCGGCCAGCAGGCTGTAGCCCACGGCGGGGGCGGTATCGCTGTAGCTCACCGTCACGATGCCCTCCAGCTGAACGGCGCCCACACCGTCGCCCTCGTCCCGCACCAGCACGCCGCAGAACTTGCCGTTCTCAGCGGCCTTGCCCACGGTGTTCTCCGCGGTCACCGTCACCACGGCGCCCTCCGCCGTGCCGTCCGCCACCTTGAGGGTGGCCAGCACCTGTCCGATCCCTTCCAGAGAAATGCTCATCGTCCTTCTCCTCTCAAAAAATGTTTATATGAAGGCCCTGACGGACCGTTCATCCATAAATTTTTTTCGCCCATAGGGCGACTCCTTTTTACGTCACCGGAAGCCCCGGCGGAGCGTCAGGTTTCGCCTGACGGCGACATCCTTTTTGTACGCACAAAAAGGATGCAAAAAAGCGCTTAGGGAGAAAACGCGGATTCGACTTCGAACGCAAAGGGCGCGTTCTAACGCCGACGCGCCTTCCGGGAAAACCAGTTTTCCCGGAAACCCTTTCCGCCCTACGGGGTGGACGGGGTTGAAGGTTGCTTTGCGTTGCAGCGGCGCTATTGAGCCCATTTCCTTCAAGTCCGCACCAGCGCAGCGCCAGCGGAAATAAAACGGCAGCGTCTTACTGAAGTAGTCGGCAGAACTTCTGTGGCATAGCAATAGCAAGGCTATGCCAGACCCCTCTAAGGGGTACACAGGGGATTATCCCCTGTGCGTGCTTTTGGTGACTTTTCGCACGATCGAAAAGTCACCCCAGCGGAGCGTCCGCGGAGGACGCTCATAGTCTCTCGCCGGACTTCCGGCGAATTCGGGAAGTCGAATCCGTATTTTCCCCCCTGAGCGCATTTTTGCCTTCTTTTTGGGCGAGCAAAAAGAAGGTCGCCGTCAGGCAAAATCTGACTTTGGGGTTCTTTTCAAAGAAAAAACAGCTCTCAAAGGGCATGCCCTTTGACCTACACTCTCCTCTCCACATACGTGGCAGTAATCCCCTCCCGCTCCCTCAGCCCCATCACAAAGTACCGAATCTCATCCATGGCGTGGTCGTGCTCTTTCCGCACCCGATCGCGGCTCCCGCCGTCCTCCCAGCGGTACAGCCCGAACTCCCGGGCCGCCGCCCGGCACTGGCGGCACACCACGATCTTCCCGTCCTTGAGGGCCTGCGCCGTTGCTCCAATGCCCTCCAGCACCCGGTTGTCCGCCTTCCGGACGGGCCAGCCCCGCCGCCGCAGCGCTTCGATAAAGCTGGCCGCCGACGGGTCCACCAGCACCCTCTCGATCTCCCGCCCTCCAGCAAGGCGTTCCAGCTGCCGGACATACTCCCCGTCCGTCATCTGCCGCCCCTCCTCCCGGGCGTCGTAGTAATACTCGTCCACCCGGTACCAAACGCCGTCCTTCTCGCCCCACAGCCCGAAGGACGACGGGTTCCGGATGCCGTAGTCGCAGGAAATGCGCCACCGCCCGAAGGGCCCCTCCGGCCGGTCGGGCAGCCGGGCCGGGTCGATGAAGCCGTACACCAGCCCCTCCGCCGCCGCCCATTCGCCCAGCACATAACGCCGGTAAAACGTTCCCTGAAACATCTTCCGGTACCGCCGCCGGACTTTCCCGCTCAGCGCCGGGTTGTCCTCCATGGTGAAGCGGAGGTACAGCGCGCCCTTTTCCTCCGCCCGGAGGATCCACTCCTGATAAAACCAGTGCTCCGGCCCCTCCGGGTTGCAGGAGAACCACAGCCGCGCCCCCTCGGCGGAGCACCGGGCGCAGGCCTGCTCCACGAAGGACCGGGGCATCAGCGCCGTCTCGTCCAGCAGCACTCCCGTCAGCGTGATGCCCTGAATGAGGGACGCGCTGGCCTCGTTGCGCCCGCCGTAGATGTAGAACACGTTTTCCCGGCCCCGGTAGCGCACCGTCAGCTGGTTCCGGCTCACCTGCTCCTCCCACCGGAACCCCATCCGCTCCAGCACCGGCCGCACCCCGGCCAGCACGTTCCGCCGCACCCCGTTCTGGGTTGGGGCGCACAGGCCGAACTGTCTGCCCCGGAAGCTCGTCATGGCCCACAAAAAGAAGGACAGTCCCATGGCGAAGGTCTTGCCAGACCGCACCGCGCCGTCGCAGATGACGGCGTCATACCGCCCGTCCCGCCACCAGCGCAGCACCTGCCGCTGTTTGGGCGAAAACCGCAGGCCGCTCATTCCTCCTCGCCGTCCAGTGCCGCCAGAAGCTCCTCCACGGAGCCGCCGTCCTCGTCCAGCAGCTCCCGCAGCATGGCCAGCACCTTCATCCGGTCCACGAACTTCACCTCGAGGGTGCCGTTGGCCCCCCGCCGCAGCTCGGCCACGCCGGTGAGGTCCAGCTCGTCCAGCATGTCCCGGTCCTCCGGCTCCAGAAAGGCTAGCTTCATCACGTCGTTGTTCCTGCATTTGGCCAGCTTCCGCAGATACCGGAGCAGCTCCCCCCGGCGGCGGCCGCTCTTTCCTCTCTTCTCGCCGTCCATCCCATACCTCCTCACACCCCGTCCCGCGAACCGCCGGAAAGTTGCCCATCCGTGTGCAATCCTCAAAATTTTTCTCCGATTATTTTCCCGCCGCAACCGATAGTTGCCCCCCGGATGGTTGACCGGGCTGCCCTTCTGCGCTATCATTTCAGATGAGGTGATGACCATGTCATTGAGCGACCGCATCCGGGAACAGCGCAAAGCCTGCGGCCTTTCTCAGGAAAAGGTGGCGGAGTTCGTCGGGGTAAGCCGTCAGGCCGTTGCGAAGTGGGAAACAGGCCGGTCCGCCCCCAGCACAGAAAATCTCTTCCGTCTGGCCGAGCTTTTCCACACCAGCGTTGACCTGCTTCTCCCCTCCGGGGACGCGCCGACCTCCTCCGCCGATCTGGTCCGGCTGCTCCTTGAGGCGGACGAAGCGCGCCGCGCCGCCCTGAATTCCCGCCGCAGGCGGAACCTTCGCTCCGCGCTCCTCATTCTCGCCGGATACCTCCTCATCTATCTCCTTGGCCGTGTCATCTGGGTGGAGCATTCCGACACCACGCTCGTCGGCTGGCTCTTCACCGCCGATCCTTCCCGCCCCGGCAGCTATCTCTACGGCTGGTTGTTGAGCCGCCGCATGTTCTGGTATGCCGCCGCCATCTCCGTGCTCCCCGCCCTCTTCGGCGCATACAGGTTTTCCGCCGTCACGCTGGCCGCCTTCGTCGCGGGGCTGCCCCTCGGTATTATCCTCGGCCCCAATCCCGCCGGAGCCGCCATCGGCCATACCCACTACGGCTGGGCCATCTGGGGCGTCATATTCCTTCTGTCCATCCCCGCCGGGATCATTCTGGAACACATCTGCGGAAAACGCGCAAAAAACACGGCCTGAAACGCCAAAAACGCGGCCGTTCCCAACTGGGAACGGCCGCGTTTTTCCATTTTTTATTCACTTATGATATTCCGAGCCTTCCAGAATTTTGAATCCCCGGTACACCTGCTCCAGCAGCATCACCCGGACCAGATGGTGGGGAAACGTCATCTCAGACATGCTCAGCCGCACGTCCGCCCGACTCTTCACCCTCGGCGACATACCGTAGGAGCCGCCGATGAGGAACGTCACATCGGAGCACCCCGCCACCATCCACCGGTTCAGGGTGTCCGCCAGCTCCGTGCTGGACATGGCCTTCCCCTCCACGCACATAGCCACCACCCGGCTGCCCTTTGGAATTTTGGCGAGGATGGCTTCGCTCTCCTTTTCCAGCGCCCCCTCAATCTGGCCCGCCGCCGGGCTCTGGGGCAGCCGCTCCTCCGCCAGCTCCACGATGTTCAGCTTACAGTAGCCCTTCAGCCGCTTCTGATACTCCGCGGCCGCCTCTATGTAAAACTTTTCCTTCATCTTGCCCACACAGATGACCGTCACATTCAGCATTCCGGCACCTCCATCCAGCCCGTTCCCTCGCTCCGCGGGGCGACGGTGAGAGTCACGTCCTCCCCCACCCGGGCTTCGATCCCCGTCATGGCCCGCTCTGCGGCGCCCAGCGCCACCGACGGGGTGTTGTTCTCTTTGGAGAGATGGGCCAGCACAATCCGGCCCGTCCCCTGCTGAACGGCCCACGCCGCCAGCTTTCCCCCCGTCTCGTTGGACAGGTGGCCCTGACGGCTCAGGATCCGCTCCTTGAGCATGGCCGGGTACGGCCCCATCCGGAGCATATCCGGGTCGTAATTGAACTCGTTCACCAGCAGCCCGGCTCTCCGGATGCTGTCCAGCACCCCCCGGGTCACAACGCCCAGATCGGTGCACAGCGCCATTTTCCGGCTGCCGTCCTCCACCGTGAATCCCACCGGGCAGGCGCAGTCGTGGCTGATGGCAAAGGTGCCGACCACCAGATCGCCCACGGCGAACCGCTCCCCCGGCTCGAACACCCGGAACCGCTCCTCCAGTCCCGCCGTCTTGCGGCAGATCTCCAACGCCGTAGGCTCGGCGGTGTAAAGCTCCGCCCCGATCTGGCGGCACAGCACCGGCAGTCCCGCGATGTGGTCGCTGTGCTCATGGGTGATGAGGACGCCCCGGACCTCCCCCGGCTCGATGCCCAGCGTCCGCAGGCCTGTGGTGATCCGCCGGGCGGACACCCCCGCGTCAATGAGAATATGGGTCTTTCCGTCGGACACCACCAGACAGTTTCCCGATGACCCGCTGGCCAGCGTCGCCGCCTTCAACAATGTACTCACCTCAAAAAACAGGCCGGGGCGGTCTCCCGTCCCCGGCCCGATGCGTCTATTTTGTTTCCGGGCGTTTTCAGCCCGCGGCCTCCGCCGTCTTTTCCTCGTCGGGGACCTCTACCATGCGGATGTCCGCCCCCACGCCGGAGAGCTTGCCCACGATGTCCTCGTAGCCCCGCTCGATGTGCTTGATGTTGGACACCTCCGTGGTGCCCTGGGCCGCAAGGCCCGCGATGACCATGGCCGCCCCCGCCCGCAGGTCGCATGCCTCCACCGGCGCGCCGGTGAGGGACTCCACGCCCTCAATGATGGCGATCTTGCCGTCCACCTGAATTTTCGCGCCCATCCGGCGAAACTCGTTGGTGTAGCGGTAGCGGTTGTCCCACACGCCCTCGGTGAGCACGCTGGTACCCTGTGCCAGACACAGCACTGCCGCGATCTGGGGCTGCATATCGGTGGGAAAGCCCGGATAGGGCATGGTCTTGACGTTGGTGCGCTGGAGCGGCCCGTGGCGGCGGACGATAAGGCTGTCGCCGTCCTCCTCCACCTCAACGCCCATCTCCACCAGCTTGGCGGTGATGCACTCCATGTGCTTGGGGATGATGTTGTTGATGCGCACCTCGCCGCCGGCGGCGGCCACGGCGGCCATATAGGTGCCCGCCTCGATCTGGTCGGGGATAATGGAATACTCCCCGCCCCGGAGCTTGTCCACACCCCGGATCTTGATGACGTCGGTGCCCGCCCCCATGATGTTGGCGCCCATGGAGTTGAGGAAGTTGGCCAGATCCACGATATGGGGCTCCTTGGCGGCGTTTTCGATGACCGTCATGCCCTCCGCCAGCGTGGCGGCCAGCATGATGTTCATGGTGGCACCCACGGTCACCACGTCGAGGTACACCTGCGTGCCCTTGAGCCGGCCCTCAGCGGCCTTCGCGCACACATAGCCGTTGCGCACGTCCACCTCCGCGCCCATGGCCATCATGCCCTTGATGTGCTGGTCGATGGGCCGCCCGCCGAAGTCGCATCCGCCGGGCAGGGGCACCTCCGCCGAGCCGAACCGGCCCAGCATGGCCCCGATGAGGTAGTAGCTGGCCCGGATCTTCCGCCCGGACTCGTAGGGAACCTGCCGGTTCACCACGTGGGAGCAGTCCACGTCCACCGTGGTCCGGTTGACGGTGCGCACCTCGGCGCCCAGCTCCTGTAACATATTGAGCATCAGCGTCACGTCGCTGATCTGGGGAATATTCTCGATCCGGCACACTCCGTCCACCAGCAGGGCGGCGGGAATGATGCCGACGGCGGCGTTCTTCGCGCCGCTGATATTGATCTTACCGTACAGCGGTCTCCCGCCGTGGATGACATATTTCTTCAAGGTCGCACCTCTTGTTATCCTCCCGGCCCGGCCGGTGTGTTGAAACGCCCGAAGGCGGCATGATTTCTGATCTTTTATAAATTTCAGCGGCGCGCTTTCGCATCGGAGCCTGTCCGGCGCGCCGGTGGAGATTATGCACATTTCCCGCCGTTTTTCTGGACATTTCCTCATGCACTTTCACATCTGTCCATTCTACGGCTGATTTTAGCAAACAATATTATAACACCCCGGATATGTAAAGGCAACCGAAATTTTTCCGTGCGCCCATTCTTTCCGCCGTGCCGCGCTCCCTGCCTCTATCATTGCCCCTTCCGGCCTCTCTCATGCCGTTTTTTCAGGGGAAATCCCGTCCAAACTGTGAACTTTTTGCAAAGTCTCTTGCAAAACCGCGCGAATCGTATTATAGTACCATTAGCACTCAGAACGAAAGAGTGCTAAAACCAGTTTGCAATAATTTTTCATATACAAGAGGTGTGTCTCATCATGGCAAAGAAACAATTCAAAGCGGAGTCCAAGCGGCTGATGGATCTGATGATCAACTCCATCTACACCCACAAGGAGATCTTCCTCCGGGAGATCATCTCCAACGCCAGCGATGCCATCGACAAGCTGGCCTATCTCTCCCTGACGGACGATACCGTCAAGGTCAAGCGGAGCGACTTCAAGATCACCGTCACCCCCGACAAGGCTGCCCGCACCCTCACCGTGTCCGACAACGGCGTTGGTATGACGGAGGAGGAGCTGGAGAAGAATCTGGGCGTCATCGCCAAGAGCGGCTCCCTCCAGTTCAAGCAGGACATGGGCGACAAGAAGGATACCGATATCATCGGCCAGTTCGGCGTGGGCTTCTACTCCGCCTTCATGGTGGCCGACAAGGTCACCGTCATCACCAAACGCTACGGCGCGGAGCAAGCGTACAAGTGGGAGTCCTCCGGCGTGGACGGCTACACCGTCACCCCCTGCGAGAAGGACGGCTGGGGCACCGACGTCATCATGGAGATCAAGGCCGACACCGACGATGACAAGTACAGCCAGTATCTGGAGACCAGCCAGCTTCAGGAGCTGATCCGCAAGTACTCCGACTATATCCGCCACCCCATCTGCATGATGGTGGAGGATTACCGCATGAAGGAAAAGCCCGCCGACGCCGGCGACGACTACAAGCCCGAGTGGGAGACCGTCACCGAGGAAAAGACCGTCAACTCCATGGTCCCCCTTTGGCAGCGCCCCCGCTCCAAGGTGACACAGGAGGAGTACAACCAGTTCTACCGCGACAAGTTTGGCGACTGGGAGCCGCCTCTGGCCACCATCACCACCTCCTCCGAGGGCACCGTCACCTTCAAGGCCATGCTCTTCATCCCCGCCCGCACCCCCTTCGACTTCTACACCCGGGAGTATGAAAAGGGCCTTCAGCTCTACTCCTCCGGCGTGCTCATCATGGACAAGTGTGCCGACCTGCTGCCCGACTGCTTCCGCTTCGTCAAGGGCGTGGTGGACTCCCCCGACTTCTCGCTGAACATCTCCCGAGAGATGCTCCAGCATACCCGCCAGCTCACCATCATCGCCGCCGCGCTGGAAAAGAAAATCAAGAACGAGCTGCTCAAGATGATGAAGGATGACCGGGAGAAGTACGAGAAATTCTGGGATGCCTTCGGCCGTCAGGTCAAGTACGGCGTGGTGGACCAGTACGGCGCCAAGAAGGACCTGCTCCGTGACCTGCTGCTGTTCCAGAGCTCCAAAGAGGACAAGCTCGTCAGCCTTGCCGAATACATCTCCCGCATGGCCGAGGGTCAGGAGTATATCTACTACGTCTGCGCCGACTCCGCCGATCAGGCGTCCAAGCTGCCCCAGACCGAGCGCATTGCCGACCGGGGCTACGAGATCCTCTACCTCACCGAGGAGGTGGACGAGTTCGTCATGCAGGTGCTGGCCGAGGCGGATGGCAAGAAGTTCAAGTCCGTCTCCGACCCCGACGCCCTGCCCGAGACCGATGAGGAAAAGGCCGCACAGGAAAAGCAGGCCGAGGAGAGCAAGCCCGTGCTGGACTTCGTCAAGGAGACTCTTGGCGATGCCGTCAAGGAGGCCCGCATCTCCAGGATCCTGAAGTCCGCCCCCGTGGTGCTCACCGCCGACGGCCCCATGAGCATCGAGATGGAGAAGTATTTCAATAAGGTAGAGGGGGCTTCCGGCATGAAGGCGGAAAAGGTGCTGGAGCTGAACGCCTCCGCCCCGGCCTTCGCCGCCCTGAAGTCCGCGCTGGACGCCGGCGACAAGGACAGGGCCGCCAGGTACGTCCAGATCCTGTATCATCAGGCGCTGCTCATCGCCGGCCTGCCCATCCCCGATCCCGCCGCCTATACCGAGCTGGTCTGCTCCCTCATGGGCTGACCTTCGGCGACTTTCCGCGGCCCGCACTACCGGCAGTATTACTTTTGTCCAAATTGCACCTTGCGTATTCAAAAATACCCTGTTATCATTAAGATATAGAATGTACACGGAGGTGATACCCAATGATCATCGTGAAAAAGTTCAATGACGTGTCCGAGCTGCAGAAGCTCCAGCGCATCGCCTGCTCTGTTGCCGAGGATGTGTATCTCCACTCCATGGACGACTCCATCATGGTGGACGCCAAGTCCTTCATCAACCTGTTCACTCTGGACTTCTCCGAACCGGTGAAGATCGTCACCGAGTCCGAGGAGGTCGGCAAGGAGTTCGAGAAGCTGTAAGGCCGCGCACGCACCCGAATCGACAAATATGTTCAAACGCCCCTTGGCATAATTGCCAAGGGGCGTTTTGCGTGTATTGCAAAGTCTCGCGGCATTTCGCCGCCCCAGCGGCAGCTGGCTGTGCTCGGCTAAGCGTCGGGCAGAAAAAACCTTTTCCGCCGCACGACCCGTTCAGTTTGAAACCCGCAGCCTGACGCCCCCAACGGGTTCCGGGAACGCTGTAACTTTTTGAAACCATTTGTTGCCACCCCGTAGCCGTTTTGTAGCCGTTCCGGGATAGACTTTTCCCCGCTGCTCCATTATAGTGGGTATCGTGGACAGCTTTCGAGCCAACGCTCCACAGAAAGGATGACTGCCATGAAGCGCCCCGCGACCCTCGCGCTGGCCCTGCTCCTGCTGGCGGGCTGCAAGGCCCCCTCGGCCCCTTCCCCCGCCGTTTCCGTGCCGGAGCCTGACCCCGCCGTCTCAGAGCCGGAGCCCGCGCCCTCCGTGGCCGCCCACTGGGACATGCTCCCGGAGCCGAAGCCGCCCACCCCCTATATTTCCAACCACTGGTACGACGAAGACCCCGCCGACCTCGTCCCCTCCCCCGATTACGGCGAGCTGCTCCCCTACCTCGGCGGCGAGGCCTATGACTATATGGGCGGCGGCCTGCCCTTCACCTACGGCCTTGCCAACCGTAACGGCGTCATCGTCACCGCCCCGTCCTTCGCCTACGTCGGCCCCGTCCGCTGCTATCTCGACGACCGCTGGATGGACACCGGCCTTTACCTTCTCCGCACGGGGAACGGCACCCGGGCCGACGGCACCCTGACGGACCTGATGGGCTTCGCCCCCCGGGACGGCTCGTGGTACACCGGCCAGATCTACACCCAGTTCATCGACTGCTCTCAGTACGGCGCCCTCATGCTGGAGCGGGACGGCAGCCTTGTCATGCTGAACTGGGACATGACGGAGCGCTTCCGCTTCGCCGCCGACGATAATCCCCTTCCCGGCTTTTCCGCCGAGACTTACGAGTTCGAATCCCCGTGGGTGGACGGCCCCTATCTGCGCCACGTCACCGACTACCGGGAGGGCGGCAGCGCCACCGCCGTCTACCTCGACCTCCGGGACGGCTCTCTGCTGGACACGGCCCCGGCGGGATACTTCACCCATGTCAGCGATCTCAGCGAACCGGACTACCCCGACGACGAATTCTGGTACAAGTGGGAGTATCCCACCCTCACCATCCACACCGCTGACGGCACCATCCACACCATTACCGGCATTCCCTGCTATTATGTGGAGATCCGGGGCGACCGGGTGCTGTTCCGGACCTCTAACAACGATGCCGCCTATACCGTCACCGATCTGGACGGCAATGTGATCTTCACCTGCCAGCGCTCCGATCTTTCCTTCCTCAGCGACGCGGAAGATTCCCTGCTGACCGCTGTCCTTCGGACCGGCTCCGAGTGGCTCCCCGTCCTCCGCATTCTGGACCGGGACGGCAATCCCATCGCCACCACCGTCTACGGCTCCGCCGCCCAGTACGGTGACCGCCTTGTTTTCGCCGACGACGCCAGCTACCGCGTCACCGACCTTGCCGGGAATGACCTGCTCCGCCTGCCCCGGCTCCGGGAGTGATTCGCCGGGAACCTTTTGCCCCATGCTTACGTCTAATGGGACAGCCCGGGAAAATCTGACATCCACACACTTTTGATATGTTATATTTTTCAAGGAGGAACCAATGATGAAAAAGCTGCTTACCACCGTCCTCGCGCTGACCATGGCCCTGTTTCTGGCCGCCTGCGGTACCCCCGGTCAGGCCGAATCCCCCAGCAATCCCCCCTCGCCGGACGTCACCGCCAGCCCCTCCCAGACGCCGGAGCTCTTCACCTTCACCCGGGAGAACTTTCCCCGGCTCAACGGCTCCACCTCCACCGCCCCGCTGGGCCGGGCGCTGGCCGCCGTCCTGCTGGGCGAGAGCGAGGACGACGTGGCCGACCTCATCAATTTCTCCCGCACCACCGCCTCCTTCCGGGCGCTGATGGCGGGCGAGTCCGACCTTCTCATCGTGGGCGAGCCTAACGCCTCCGTCTATGACGAGATGGCCGCCGCCAAATTTGAGGCATCCATCGACACCTTCGCGAACGACGGGCTGGTGTTCGTGGTCAACGCCAACAACCCCGTGGACTCCCTGACGCTGGAGCAGCTTCAGGGCATCTATACCGGTAAGATCACCAACTGGAAAGAGGTGGGCGGCGAGGATCTGGAGATCGTCCCCTTCCAGCGCAACGAGGACGCCGGCAGTCAGGCCCTCATGAAAAAGCTGGTCATGGGCGATCTGGAGCTGATGGCTCCGCCGGAGGGCTATATGCTCAGCGAGATGGGCACCCTCATGGAGGCCGTCAGAAGCTATGACAACTCCGCCAGCGCCATCGGCTACTCCGTCTACTACTATGCTCATGACATGGAGATGGCCGACGGCCTCAAGCTGCTGAAGATCGACGGCGTGGCCCCCACCACCCAGACCATCCGCAGCGGTGAATACCCCTTCCGCAACGCCTACTACGTGGTCATGGCCGCCGACACCCCTGAGACCTCCCCCACCGCCATCCTCTACAACTGGATCCTCAGCGAGGAGGGACAGAAGCTGGTGGCCAAGCTTGGCTACGCCTCCGTTCTGGAGGTGAACTGACGTGAAGTCCCGGCACTTCGCTCTTCCCCTCGCCCTGCTCCTGCTGGCGGGCTGCGGCGCTCCGGCAGCGGAGTCTCCCTCCCCCAGTGCCGCTCTCTCTGAGTCCGCCGCCCCGGCCAAGCAGCCAAGCTCCCCCAGCATCTCCGTCACTACCCACTGGGACGTGCTGACGGACAACGCCGCCGAAGCTCCCCGCCGCTGGCCCGGCTGCTCCGACGACCTCGTCCCCCGCGGCGACTACGGCCAGCTCGTCCCCTATCTGGGCGGCGAGGCCAACGCCCAGTACTGGGGCGGCAGCGGCTACTGGGGCCTTGCCACCCGGGACGGCACCCTCGTCACCGACCCGGTCTTTCTGGAGATCAACGTCCTGTCCTACTACGACGCCGAGCGCCAGCGCACCGGCCACCAGCCCGTCCTCATCCTCCGCAAGGGGGAGAAAAACGCCGACGGCTCCCTGAGCAGCCTCTATGGCGTGGCCGCCGCCGACGGCTCGTGGTACACCGGCCTGAAATACTCATCTCTCGTCACCCAGTCCTCCGCGGGCATCTTCCTGCTGGAAAAGAACGGCGACGCCGTCATGCTCGCCCCCGACGGGCAGGAGCGCTGGCGCTGGGCCGCCGATGAGATCCCGCTGGAGACCCTCACTCCGCAGGATTACTTCTGGGACTACTCCAGCATCGGCCAGTGGATGCAGTGCGTAGTGTCGTGGAATGAGAACGGCACTGCCGATCTCCGCTACGTGGACCTGCTCACCGGCGAGGTCACGGACACCGTCCCCGACGTATACGACCCCGACGCCCAGTATGGCCCCGGCTACGACGAAAAGGCCGTCTACTACGGCGAGGGCTGGTACAAGTGCAACGAGGACGAGCACACCCTCACCATCCACCCAGACGACGGCTCCGTCCACACCATCGACATTTCCGGCTACTCTCTCTATCCCAACATCGACGGCGACCGCGTCATTTTCAGTCTGGAATCCGGCGGCTCCCTCATCACCGATCTGGACGGAAATGTGCTTTTCCGCACCGAAAACTACCTGAACTTCGCGTGGCAGAGCTACGATGACACCCCCTCCCTCGTCTACTACTACGGCGAGGACATCGCCAACGAGGACGGCACCTACAACGTCACCTACGTGGTGCTGGACCGGGACGGCAATGAACTGTTCACCTGCCGGGACTACTATCTCACCCAGTTCGGAGACCGCGTCATTTTCGCCGACGACACCAGCTACCGCATGACCGACCTTGCGGGCCATGACATTCTCCGGCTCTCCCGCTGGGAGCTGCTGGACTTCCCCGCCGACGACTGATCTTTCCACAATTTTGACCCGAGGAGGGCTACCATGAAAAAGAAGCTCCTGATCGCCATCCCGCTGGCCTGTCTCCTGTTTCTCTCCGGTGTGTTCACCGGGACGAAGCTGGCTGGCCGCAGCCCCAAGCCTTCCATCCCGGAAACGGACGCCCGCTATTTCTTCGCGGAGGGGTTCTTTCTGGGCAGCTGGGACGGCGGCCAGTGGCGTGCCGCGGCGGACGGCGGCTTCACGCTGGGCGCGGTGTTCAATCAGAGCTACCCCGACCCGTGGGGCGAACCCCTCAGCGCCGCCCGCTTTTTTGTCGGCGAAGGCCCCGGCGCCTTTGACGACCCGGAGCAGGCCGCGTCCCTGCTGGCCCCCTTCGGCATCCTTGAGGGCACCGACTTCATCATGGCCCTGCCCGGGCGTCTCACCGGAGAAGCGGCGGAGCTTTCCATCCCCAACTCAACCTTTTACGCCGCCTTCAACGGCCAGACCTACCAGCTGCTGTCCAACGGCGCACTGACCCGGCCGGACATCACGGCTGACGACTTCGCCCTCACCGATACAGAGGCGGATGCCCTCCTTGCCGAAGCTGGCATCACCGGCTACGGCGCTTACCGCCCCGGCTATGAGTTCTGGCAGTGTGACCTCGACGGCGACGGCCGGCAGGAGACGGTGGTGCTGCTCTTCCACAATCAGGGCGAGGACGGCCTTCCCCTGAATAGCGGTGAACCGATTTTCTACCTTCTCGCCGTCAAGGACGGGGACAGCCTGTCCGTCGTGACCTCCCGCGTCACCCCCAACACCGGCGACATGACCGCCTGCTTTACCGCCGCGCCGCCCATTATCGCCGATCTGGACGGCGACGGTCTCTGCGAGCTGATCCTCCACGATCAGGGCTGGGAGTGGGGCCACTACGCCGCCTTCACCCTTACCGACGGCGGCTGGACGGAATGTCTCCGGGCCGAATACGGCAACTGATTTCCAAATTACAAAGCAAAAAGCGCCGTTCCGCATTGAATGCGGAACGGCGCTTTGTTTTATTTCGGCTCCTCGTCGCTCAGCGGACGGCGGCGGTACTCCCGCGGCCCCCACTCGGGCAGCGGCAGCCGCTGCATGGCCCCGAACACATAGTCCTTCAGCCGGGGATAGGTCTCGGAAAGGTCGGCGATAAGCTCCTTCACCTCCTGCCGCCGGGTATTCCCGTCGGCGGCGCAGGGGTTGTGGACGATGGGCAGCTCATGCCGCAGGGCGGCGTTGCGGATCATCCCCTCGCCGCAGTAGAGCAGCGGCCGGATCTGGGTGATCTCCGTCCGGTCGAGGTACGTCACCGGCTGGAAGCAGGACAGCCGCCCCTCGTAGAACAGTGACAGGAAAAATGTCTCCACCGCGTCGTCAAAGTGGTGGCCCAGGGCGATCTTGTTCAGTCCCAACTCCTTCATGGCGTTGTGGATGGCCCCCCGGCGCATCTTGGCGCACATGGAACAGGGGTTCTTCTCCTTCCGCAGGTCGAAGATAATGTGGAAAATTTCCGTGGGGATCAGGTGATAGGGCACGTTCAGTTCCTCGCACAGCGCCGCCACCCGGCTGAAGTCCATCTCCGGCACGCCGGGGTGGACGGTGATGGCGTGCAGCTCGAAGGGCAGCGGGTAAAACTCCCGCAGCTTGGCCATGGTATACAGCAGCGTCAGCGAGTCCTTGCCCCCCGAAACGCCTACGGCGATGCGGTCTCCCGCCTGGATCATATCGTAGTCCTCAATGCACCGGCGCACCCGGGACAGTATCTGCTGCATGATGAATCCCTCCCAAAAAACAAAATACGAAAACAAGCATTCCGGAGCATTTCGAAGAAATTGAAAGAATTCGCGAGTATTTTTTATCTAACGCAAATTTTTCGTCTTTTTTGATTGACATCCTTTGACCCACGCATTATAATACAAACTGCTCCGCGTTGTAAAGCGGAGCTTTCCAACTGTTTAGAAGAAATTTTATCATAAACGGAGGTTTAAACCATGTCTACGTTCATGGCCAACAAGAGCAACATCGAGCGCAAATGGTACGTTCTCGATGCTGCCGGTAAGCCCCTGGGCAAGACTGCCGCCGCCGCTGCTGTTCTTCTGCGCGGCAAGCACAAGCCCGAGTACACCCCCCATGCCGACTGCGGCGATTTCGTCATCATCGTCAACGCCGAGAAGGCTATTCTCACCGGCAAGAAGGGTGAGCAGAAGTATTACCGCACCCACTCCGGCTGGATCGGCGGCCTGAAGGAGACCAAGTACCGCATCCTGATGCAGGAGAAGCC
>CAKUPH010000020.1 GCA_934675115.1 uncultured Oscillospiraceae bacterium
GCCGCCTCTGCTTTGCTATACTCTTTTTCTGCCTATAACTTTTCTTTTAATTTGGGCTTGACTTTTTAGCAGGTTTACAACAGCGTGCTCTTCCTTGTGCTCAACAGCAACGACATGTCCGTCGCCGAGCACAAGGCATTTATGGAGCAGGCGATCGCCGCGACCGCCAGTCAGAACATCCAGTGGAAGGTTGTTGTATTCCATCACTCCCTCTTCACCGTGGCCAGCCACGCCATGGACAGCTATATCACGAACCCCGGCGGCTTCAAGACCCAGCTCGTGCCCGTCCTGAAGGATCTGGGCATCGATGTGGTGCTTCAGGGCCACGACCACGTCTACTGCCGCACTTATATGATGGACGGTCTGAACCCCATCACGGATTCGGACAAATATGAGTACGCCAACGGCCGGGACGCGGCCCCCACCGCCGTGAACGATCCGGACGGCATCCTGTATGTCACCGCAAATTCCGGCTCCGGCTCGAAGACATACAATATCTGGACAGATGTCGATTTTCCCTTCTCCGCCGTGCAGAATCAGGAGCACGTGGCCAACGTTTCCAAGGTCTCCGTCTCGGACAAGCAGTTTACCGTCACTACCTACCGTACCACGGACATGAGCGTGGTGGACAGCTTCACCATCAAGCGCGATGGCGGCGATGAGACCGGCTCCTATACCCCCGCCCCCACCAACGACACCCGCGTGACCGGCTATTACGACGCGACCGGCTCCCTGAAGCTCACACTGGCGGGCCGCTATGACTCCCAGGCGATGAACGAGGATGGCGGCAGCCTTGAAATTGTGCAGTACAACGCCGAGAACGGCTTCGCCTATGCCGTCAGCGGCCTCAAGGGCAAGCTGATCGCCGTGAATCTCAACGGCAAGCCCGACGGCGACAAGGTCGTCTCTCTCTCCGGTAAGGAGTACGACGTCAAGGGCATGGTCAGCTCCTACGGCGATATGACCTCCGTGGCGGTCTCCCCCGACGGGACCCGTCTGGCGGTCGCCATCCAGTCCGCGAACTACGACGATAAGGGCAGTGTCGCGCTGTTCGCCTGCCAGACCGACGGCTCCCTCAAGCCCCTCTCCACCGTCAAGGTCGGGGTCCAGCCGGATATGCTGACCTTCGCGGACGGCAGCACCATCCTCACCGCCGACGAGGGCGAGCCGCGTCAGGGCACGAACGGCATGGATCCCAAGGGCTCCGTCACCATCGTCACCATCGATCCCGACACCGCGAAGATGACCGCCAAGTCCGTATACTTCGACGCGTTCGACGCCCAGCGCGATGCGCTGACCGCCGCCGGGGTCCTGATCCAGAAGGACACCCAGCCCTCCACCGACTTTGAGCCGGAATATATCGCTGTCTCCGACCGCACCGCCTACGTAGCCCTGCAGGAGGCCAACGCCATCGCCGTGCTTGACATCGACAAGGCGCAGTTCACCGGCGTGTACTCCTTGGGCTTCCAGGACTACAGCCGGACCAAAATCGATCTTCAGAAGGACGACAAGATCGAACTGAAGAACTATGAGAACGTCTATGGCATCAAGATGCCCGACGGCATTGCCGTGACCACCATCGGCGGCAAGACCTATCTGCTCACCGCCAACGAGGGCGACAGCCGCGCCGACTGGGCCGGTCTGAACAACGAGTCCGAGGGCAAGACCTCTCCCACTGGGGATATGAAGCTCGACAAGAAGGTCGTCTGGTTCAACGCCGACATGTGGGACGGCCTGGACCAGAGCAAGGCCTACGTCTTCGGCGGCCGCTCCTTCTCCCTCTACGAAGTGACCGAAGCCGGCCTGACGCTGGTCTACGACAGCGGCAGCGACTTCGAGGAGATCACCGCAGAGATGATCCCGAACTACTTCAACTGCTCCAACGATAAGACCAGTTTGGACAACCGTTCCGGCAAGAAGGGTCCCGAGCCGGAGAGCGTTGTCATCGGCACGGTGGACGGCAAGACCTACGCCTTCGTTGCCCTTGAGCGCATCGGCGGCGTGATGGTCTATGACATCACCGATCCCGCCAACGCCGCCTTCGTCAACTACATCAACTCCCGTGATTTCTCCGACAAAATCGTGAATGACGTCTCCCCCGAGGGTCTGTGTTTCGTCTCCGCCGCGGACAGCAGGACCGGCAGCCCCCTGCTGCTGGCCGCCTGCGAGGTTTCCGGCACCATGGCCGCCTATGAACTGACGCCCGTCAGCAGCAGCTCCGGCGGCTCCGGCTCCGGTAGCTCTGGCTCCGGCTCTTCCTCGGGCAGCAAGCCCTCTCAGCCCACCACCCCCGGGCAGGAGGAGAGCACCACAGCCTTTGCGGATGTAAAGAAAGACACCTATTACTTTGACGCGGTCGCATGGGCGGTGAAAAATCAGATCACCTCCGGCACCTCCGCCACGGAATTCACTCCGGATGCCACCTGCACCCGCGCTCAAATTGTCACCTTCCTGTGGCGTGCCGCGGGATGCCCTGAGCCGAAAACCGGCAGCAGCTTCTCCGATGTGCCAGTCGGCAGCTATTACGCAAAAGCGGTCGCGTGGACTGTGGAAAGGGGCATTACCACAGGGACCGGTGACGGCAGATTCAGCCCGGACGCCGGATGCACCCGTGCACAGGCAGTTACCTTCCTGTATCGCGCGCTGGGGAAACAGACCGACAGCAGCGCGAAGTTCAGTGATGTGCCCGCCGGGAGCTACTATGCGGACGCGGTAAACTGGGCCGTGGAAAACAACGTGACCAACGGCACAGGCGCTGCAGCCTTCAGCCCCAATGCGGACTGCACCCGCGCCCAGATTGTGACCTTCCTCTACCGGGCAGCAAAGTAACAGCCGAAAACCCCCGAGGGAGACAGCAGTATGCTGTCTCCTTCGGGTCTATAAAGGAAATTTGAAATGAACAAGAGAACAAAAAAGCTGCATCTTGTGATAGAACCGGTTGTTTTGATAGCTGTAATTTTTATGGCTCTGTCCCCAGCCAGAGACAGCGGCTATCGCAGATTTGCCACCGACACGCTGCGCTACGTCCGTGGAACTGTGCTGGAAGTGACATCGGAAACGCTGAGCGACAGCACCTTGGAGACCGGTCAGAAGCTGGGCGTGCAGACGCTGCGGGTCCGTCTGTCGGACGGACAGGAGCTGTCCCTGACCAACTACCTCACGGAGACCCATAACATTCTGCTGAAAAAAAGTGACAGAGTCATCATCTGCGCAGATCTGCCGGAAAATGCAGCCCCTTACTACACCGTGTACAACTATGACCGCACGATTCCGCTGATGGGACTTGCCGCGGTGTTTGTGCTGCTCCTGGTCCTCGTTGGGCGGCGCAAGGGTGCAGACGCCTGCCTGTCCATCCTGTTCACCTTGGCGTTTATTCTGCGTGTGCTGCTTCCCGCGCTATACAGCGGCGCCTCCCCGGTAGGGATGGGACTTGTGACGGTGCTGCTGTCCACATCGGTCACGCTGCTCCTGATCCATGGTGCTTCCGTGCAGTGCCTGCTGAGCATTTGCGCTACCATGATCGGTGAACTGATCGCCTGCGGACTGTTTGCGGTGTTCTCGCAGCTGCTGCACCTGACGGGCTTTCAGACGGACAGCGCGGAAGGCCTTCTTCTGATCGCGCAGAATACCGGGCTGAATATTCGGATGCTTTTGTTCGCAGGAATGATGATCGCGTCGCTGGGAGCGGTCATGGACGTGGCGGTGTCGGTTCTGTCCGCTGTGCGCGAAATAGCGCTTGCCGCCGGACAGGCCAAGCGGAAAATGCTGCTTGTCAGTGCAATGCGCTTGGGACAGGATATGATCGGAACCATGAGCAACACACTGATTTTTGCTTTTGCAGGCAGTGCGCTGATCACCATGCTGGTGCTCTGCTCCTATGGCGTTCAGTTTCATCAGATCCTGAGTTCTGACTATCTGGCTGTGGAGCTTGCTCAGGGCGTATGCAGCACGGCGGCCGTGATCCTGACGGTTCCCGTATCCGCAATGATCGGTGCAGGCTACTATGGGAAAGCGGCCAATCGAACCTCTCCCTAATCCATGCTGTCGCGGGCATTGATGCAAACATAAAACTTTTTGATTCCCGGTTATTCACCCGGCTGTTTTTTCGGGAAGGATAGTGAGGGGGCTGCCCAGAAGTCGAGAACCGCTTTGGGGAACATTGCCGAAAGCGGTCAGGTGGTGACCGCACGCCGTTTGCCCTATGCCGCCCAGTGCAGCATTCATCCATCCCTGGTAGCATCCCTGTCCGCCAGAGCGGGAAAACGCCCGTGTGGGGCGGGAAACGCCGCAGTTCCCCCTCGAGTAAAAAGGAAGATGTGCAGCCTATCACAGTGGAATATCCCAGAGAAGAATGCCTGGCGTTTGAAAATACCCATCCCGCTCTCATTACACAAGAAGTTTGGGACATTGTACAGCGGGCACGAAAGAACAAGCGCCGAAGAACCAATATAGATGAGCAGAACAAGTACTCCGGCCTTGTGCTCTGCGCCGGCTGCGGCTCTATCATGGTACTGCATCGGGCGCATACCATGTCCGCCAGTTTATAACCACTTCACCTGCCGTACCTATGTCTTCTTTTATCCTCTTTCTAATTTGCGCAACTTATTGTACATTATCCAAAACCTTGGCGCAGGGCGGATTCATCCGCCCGAGCATTGAAATCACCGAAGGGTGGAGTGACCAACGGGAGCGGAACCAATAAAAACAAGGCATCTGCGAAAGCAGATGCCTTGTTTTTTGGTGGAGGCGAGGGGAGTCGAACCCCTGTCCGAAAGCACTTCCACAGGAACTTCTCCGAGCGCAGGCGGTCAGTTACATTCCCTCACCCAGGCGCAGGCCGCCATACTCATGGGATCGGTAGAGTCATGATGCGTGGCACGGTCAACTCTTTCCGTACTCACGGGCACCACTCAGGTTACGCCCAAACCCGGCTCGTGGTCCTTCCGGGCAGGACGGCCGCATTAAGCAGCGGCGAGAACTACGTTATCGTCGTTCTTTAATTTATAAGTTGCCCATTTTAGGGATGCTGGGCGCATCCGCTCGCTATTCCTGCTTCTGCACCCCCGTCGAAACCAGTACGCCCCCTCGTCGGCGCAAAGTCCATTCCGCGCAGGACGCCCTGCCGGGCATCCTTTACTCCATTCCCTTGCGCCTCCTCTCCGCTCAAAAACCGCTGCGCTGGGTTTTTGAGCGGTTTGGGGACGGGGAACAGCTGCAATCGAATAAAAAACAACCCTCTCTCCCACTCAAACCCGCTGGTGCCGGGTTCTGCGTTGGGGGAGCGGCGGCTTTGCCGCAAGGGACGGGAATGGGACTTGCGTTTTCAGGGGTGGCCGGCGGCGGGAACCGCCGGCCACGGGGAAACAAATTGAAAATCAGACCTTGGCGGGCTCGGGATACTCCACACCAAAGGTGTCCACGGTGACGGACTTCATCTTCTGCGCTTCCAGAGGCCGGTCGTTGTAGTCCCGGTTGACGGACACGATGGCGTCGGCCACCTCGATACCCTCGATGACCTTGCCGAAAGCAGCGTAAGCGCCGTCCAGATGGGGGGCCTTCTCCACCATGATGAAGAACTGGCTGCCGGCAGAGTCAGGCCGCATGGAGCGGGCCATGGACAGCACGCCGCGGTCATGCTGAAGGTCGTTCTTGAAGCGGTTCTGGCTGAACTCACCCTTGATGGAGTAGCCGGGGCCGCCCATGCCGGTGCCCTGAGGGTCGCCGCCCTGGATCATGAAGCCGGGGATGACCCGGTGGAAGATCAGGCCGTTGTAAAAGCCCTTGTTCACCAGAGAAATGAAGTTGTTGACGGTGTTGGGGGCGACGTCGGGGTACAGCTCGGCCTTCATGACGCCGCCGTTTTCCATCTCGAAGGTAACGACAGGATTCTGTGCCATGGGAATACACTCCTTTGCATATGTGTTTGCAATATTGTAATGCGATTGTTTACGGGAAGATCATAAATTTCCGTCCACCCCGTAGGGCGGGGGTTCCTCAAAGGGGGCTGGGTCTCAGCTTCGCTTCGGTCGGCGCGGGGCGTTTGCCACTGGCAAACCGCGCCCCTTTGAAGGCGCGTCGGCGTCAGCCGGTAAGGCATTTCCGCAGAAATGTCCGCGCCTAATAACGTCCGCGATTGACGCGGTCCATCTCGCGCTTGGCGTCCCGTTTGGCGGCGGCCTCGCGCTTGTCGTAGAGCTTTTTGCCCCGGGCCAGCGCCAGCTCCACCTTCACCCGCGGCCCGGACAGATAGAGGGACAGGGGGATGAGGGCGTAGCCGTCCTGCTGGGCCTTGGCCTGAAGCTTCCAGATCTCCCGCTTGTGGAGCAGCAGCTTCCGGGTGCGGCGGGGGTCCTTGTTGAAGATATTGCCCTGTTCGTAAGGGGAGATATGCATCCCGTAGAGGAACATCTCGCCGTCCTTGACGGCGCAGAAGGCGTCCTTCAGGTTGACGTTGCCCCTGCGGATGCTCTTGACCTCGGTGCCGGACAGCTCGATGCCCGCCTCGAACTTGTCTTCGATGAAATAGTCGTGAAACGCTTTCCGGTTGGAAGCGATCTGCTTGACGGACGGTTTTGCCAAATCCGGCACCCCCTTTCTTCACAGCTGGATGACAGTATACCACAACTGCAGAGAAACTGCAAGGGGAAAGGACGGGCAAAAACGCGGCAGGTACTTGTTTTTGCGGCGGGAATAGCATATAATATTATGCCTGACAGCAACAACAGCGGGGAGGCGAAAACATGGACAGACGGCCCATCGGCGTATTTGACTCCGGTCTTGGCGGGCTGACCGCGGTGCGGGAGCTGGCGCGGCTGATGCCGGAGGAGGAGCTGGTCTACTTCGGCGACACCGGGCGGGTGCCCTACGGTGGGCGCTCCCGGGACATTCTGGTGCAGTACGCCCGGCAGGACGTGCGCTTTCTCCGCTCCTTCGACCCGAAGGCCATCGTCATCGCCTGCGGCACCGTGTCGTCCACGGCGCTGGACGTGCTCCGGCGGGAAAACGACATCCCGGTGTTCGGCGTGGTGGAGCCCGCCGCCCGGGCGGCGGCGGAGTGCAGCGCCAACGGCCGGGTGGGCCTGATCGGCACAAAGGCCACCATCCGCTCCGGGGCCTACGAGCGGGAACTGCTCCGGCTGCGGCCGGACGCCGTGGTGACGGCGGAGGCCTGCCCCCTGTTCGTGCCGCTGGTGGAAAACGGCCGGTTCCGGCCGGGGGACAGCGTGGTGGAGACGGTGGCAGCGGAATACCTCGCCCCCATGAAGGCACAGGGGGTGGACACCCTCATCCTCGGCTGCACCCACTATCCGCTGCTCCGGGACGTCATCGGCGGCGTCATGGGGCCAGAGGTGAAGCTGGTGGATGTGGGCGAGCGCTGCGCCCGCTTCGTGGCCGCCCAGCTTGACCGGGACGGCCTGCGCACCGGTCGGGTGGAGGCCGGGCACCGCCGCTACTTCGTCAGCGACAGCACGGGAGACTTCGCGGAGCTGGCCTCCACATTTCTGGGGGAAAACGTCACCGGCGACGTGGAAAAAATAGATATTACATTGTACTGAAGAGGTTCGTTATGAAAGATAATGTCATCATATCCATCAAGGGCAGCCAGATCTACGAGGGGCGGGAACCGGACGTCACCGAGCTTGTGACCTCCGGCACCCTTCGGGAGGACGACGGGGGCTACACCATCTCCTATATGGAGACAGAGCTCACCGGCCTTGAGGGCACCACCACCCAACTGCGGGTGGAGGGACCACGGGTGACCCTGCTCCGGGAGGGCAGCGTCAATTCCCAGATGATCTTCGAGGTGGGGCGCAAGCACCTTTCCATGTACGAGACGCCCTACGGCTCCCTCGCCATCGGCATCGACACCCGCCGCATGAAGAATACGCTGGACGCGTCCGGCGGCGACCTTGAGATCGACTACGCCATTGAGGTGGACAACCTGCTGGCGGGCAAGAGCCTGCTTCAGCTCAGCGTGAAAAAGAGCCCGCTGCCGGTGCAGTAAGGGCGTTACCGAAAAGGAGTTTTGTCTATGACAACCAACATGATCCGCGCCGCCAGAGATCAGGTGGCCCAGCTCACCCAGCAGGCATACGAGAAGGCCGCCGCGGCCGGGGCCCTTCCCGGCGGGCAGACCATCACCGGCACCGTGGAGGTGCCCAAGGACAGCCGAAACGGCGACTTCGCCTCCTCCTTCGCCATGGCGGGGGCCAAGGCCCTGCACATGGCCCCCCGGGCCATCGCCCAGACCATTCTGGACAATCTGGAGCTGGAGGGCACCCTCTTCGACCGGGCGGAGATCGCCGGGCCGGGCTTCCTGAACTTTTTCTACGCCCCCCGCTGGTACGGACAGGTTCTGTCCGCCGTGGAGGCCGACCCCACCGGGTACGGCAGCGGCGACGAAGGCCACGGCCAGAAGGTGATGGTGGAGTTCGTCTCCGCCAACCCCACCGGCCCCATGCACATGGGCAACGCCCGGGGCGGCGTGCTGGGCGACACGCTGGCCAACGTCCTCAAGCGGGACGGCTACGACACGTGGAAGGAATTCTACGTCAACGACGCCGGCAACCAGATCGCCAAATTCGCCGAGTCCATCAACGCCCGGTATATGCAGATCATTCTGGGCGAGGACGGCTTCCCCTTCCCCGAGAAGGGCTATCAGGGCGACGACATTAAGGAGCTGGCTCAGGCCATCTACGACCAGCACGGCGACAGCTGGAAGGACCGCCCGGAGGCGGAGCGGCTGGAGGACATGGCCCAGTTCGGCCTGTCCGTCAACATCCCCAAGATGAAGGCCGACCTGCTCAAGTACGGCATCGAGTACGACCAGTGGTTCTTTGAGTCCGAGCTGCACTCCTCCGGCTACGTGGCCGAGACGGTGGCCCTGCTCACCGAAAAGGGCTGGACCTATGAGAAGGACGGCGCGCTGTGGCTGAACACCACTGAACTGCTCAAGCAAAAGTACCTCAACGAGGGCAAGACCCGGGAACAGGTGGACAAGCTGGACCTGAAGGACGACGTGCTCCGCCGGGCCAACGGCTTCTATACCTATTTCGCCGCCGACATCGCCTATCACCGCAACAAATTCGAAAAGCGGGGCTTCGACAAGGTCATCAACGTCTGGGGCGCGGACCACCACGGCCACGTGGCCCGGCTTCAGGCGGCGCTGGACGGGCTGGGGCTGGACGGCTCCAACCGGCTGGTCATCGTGCTCATGCAGCTGGTGAACCTCCTGCAGGACGGCAAGCCCGTCCGCATGTCCAAGCGCACCGGCAAGGCCATCGCCCTCCACGACCTGCTGGACGACATCAGCGTGGACGCCGCCCGCTACTACTTCAACAACCGCGTGTCCACAAGCCCGCTGGACTTCGATCTGGACCTTGCCGTCCGGCAGGATTCCGACAACCCGGTGTACTACGTCCAGTACGCCCACGCCCGCATCTGCTCGCTGGTGGCCAATCTGGCCGCCGACGGCGCCGCCGTCCCCGCCATGAGCGAGGTGGACGCCGCCCTGCTCCGCACCGAGGAGGAACAGGCGCTGGTCAAGAATCTGGCCCAGTATCCGGAGGAGATCCGGCTGGCCGCCCGGGTCTACGACCCCAGCCGCATCAACCGTTACCTCACCGCGCTGGCGGGAGATTTCCACCGGTTCTACAACGCCTGCCGCATCAAGGGCGAAGAGCCGGAGCTGCTCCGGGCCCGGCTGAAGCTGGCGGACTGTGTCCGGGTGGTGCTGGCCAACGGCCTCGGCCTGCTGGGCGTCACCGCGCCGGAAAAAATGTGACAAAACGCACTGGCGGCCGCCTTCGGGCGGCCGCTTTTTCGTCGCCTGAGCGGCGGAGCGCACTTGATTTCGCCGGAAATATCTGCTATACTATCTTGAAATTTTATGAGAAGAAAGCAGGAGAGACGATCTGATGGACGACACAGTTCCGTTATTTCAGCAGACCCTGACCCCGCTGGGCCGGGATGTGGTCCCGGCGGGCGAGGATACCTTTGAAGCGCTGACGGCGGAGTACGCCGGCGCGCTCACGCCCGGCGCGGGACCGGTACACATCCGCTCCATGACCACCATGGCCGAGTGCCGGGCCGCCATTCTGGCCGCCCGGGCGCGAAACTGCTTCCCGGCGTGGGTATCGTGGCAGTGCGGCGAGGACGGGGAATCCCCCACCGGCGTCCACATGCTGGCCGCCCTGTTCGTGGCGGAGGGCATGGGCGCCGCCGCCTTC
Organism: uncultured Oscillospiraceae bacterium; assembly: GCA_934675115.1. Taxonomy (GTDB): domain Bacteria; phylum Bacillota; class Clostridia; order Oscillospirales; family Oscillospiraceae; genus Enterenecus. The sequence goes on from CAKUPH010000020.1 coordinate 10,230, forward strand.
GGCCTTGACTGTCCGGAGGAGTTGGCGCTGGCGCATCTGAAAAAGATCTCCCGGTACGCCAGCATCCCGCTCTTTTACCTGAAGGACGGCGAAGCGGTGCTTTACCCTTACGCCGTCACGGAGAAGGACCCCGACGTGATCCCCTGCGCCACCGGCACGGCCCCCAGCTTCGTCACCCGGACGGTGGACGTGGGCGAGGGAGTGGAGTGCGGCCCCAACCTGCTGGAGGACATCATCGCCGCCGAGGACGACCCGGTGGGTGCCATGAAGATCGTCATCACCGAGCAGGACGACGTGGACATTTTCGCCCGGGAGCAGTACGCCGTCCGCAAGGCCCTGTGCCTGTGGTCCGATGTGCCCGAGCTGCTGGAAGCCGCCCTGCGGGAGTATCAGGGCCGGGCCTTTTACGACGGCACCGGCGATCTGGAGCCGGAGGAACTGGAACGGCTCAGCCGCACCTACGGCCTGATCGTACTGTAAAAACAAACGGAAAAGGGCACAGGCAGAGCCTGTGCCCTTTTGAACAGGAGGAGACGCAATGGCAGGAGTCTTATATCTGGTGCCCACCCCCATCGGCAATCTGGGGGACATCTCCCGGCGGATGGCGGAGACGCTGGCGGAGGCGGATTTCATCGCCGCCGAGGACACCCGGGTGACGGTGAAGCTGCTCAACCATCTGGAGCTGAAAAAGCCCATGGTCACCTACCACCGTCACAATACGGAGACGGCGGGCCCGGCCATCCTCACCCGGCTGCTGGCGGGTGAGAGCTGCGCGCTGGTCACCGACGCGGGCACCCCCGCCATTTCCGACCCCGGCGAGGATCTGGTGGCTCTGTGCGCAGAAGCTGGGGTGACGGTATGCGCCGTCCCCGGCCCCTGCGCGCTGGTGACGGCCCTGTCCGTGTCCGGCCTGCCCACCGCCCGGTTCACCTTCGAGGGCTTCCTGCCCATGAACCGGAAAAACCGCCGGGCCCAACTGGGCTCCCTCAGGTTGGAGACCCGGACCATGATCTTCTACGAAGCCCCCCACAAGCTGCTGTCCACGCTGGAGGATCTGGCGGAGGCCTTCGGGCCGGACCGCCGCCTGTCCGTGTGCCGGGAGCTGACCAAGCTCCACGAGGAGGTGCTCCGCACCACCGTGGGCGGCGCGCTGGCCCATTTTGAGGGGACGCAGCCCAAGGGAGAGTTCGTGCTGGTGCTGGAGGGGGCCGCCCCCGCGGAGCAGGCCGCCGGAGATCCGGACGCCGCGCTGGAGCGAGTGAGCCGCCTGCGGGAGGAGGGCCTGTCCCTGAAGGAGGCCGCCGTACAGGCTGCGGCGGAGTTCGGACTGAAGAAAAAGCAACTCTATGATATGGCCATCGGAAAATGACGATAAGCACCTGAAAAGCTCGGGAAACCCCAAATACAGACAGTAATAAATCTGTCAGGTTTTACCTGATGGGATAACAAAAAACCGCGCCACCGGCTGTGTCGGTGGCGCGGTTTTCATTTGGCCGGTGGTGGGATGATCAGGCCTTGCTCTTGAGTTCCTTCAGGCAGTTCTTGCAGATGTTCTTTCCCTTGTAGGTGACCACATCCGTCGCATCGTCGCAGAAAATGCAGGCCGGCTGATATTTTTTCAGCACGATGGAGGCTCCATCCACATAAATTTCCAGCGAATCACGCTCAGAAATGTCGAGGGTGCGGCGAAGCTCAATGGGAAGAACGATGCGGCCAAGTTCGTCAACGCGGCGGACGATACCAGTAGATTTCATAATGAGCCCTCCTGTATTGTTGTAAATATTGGAATTTATTTGAGCGTGCCTCATTATAACACAATGTATTTTTTTGTCAACCCAAAAAGCGGAAAAAATCGAAATCGGGTGGAGAATTAACAATTGTGTAACATATTGGAAGATTGGCACATGTCCCGATAGAGGTGACAGGTATAAACCAGTTTCCGCCGAATAGAAATGGAGGGAAAACAGGAGGGAATTTTATGGCCATGTCGGTGATCTGGACGGTAATGGTGGGCGCGTCGGTGCTGTGCGCGCTGGCCCTCGGAAACGGGGAGGCGGTGGCGGCCGCGGCACTGGAGGGGGCCGCCGCCGGGGTGGAGCTGTGCATCTCCATGACGGGGGTCATGTGCCTGTGGCTGGGGGTCATGGAGATCATGCGGCGCTCCGGGCTGGCCGCGGGGCTGAGCCGGGCGCTGCGGCCGGTGCTGCGGCGGCTGTACCCGGACTTTGCCCGGGACGGCAAGGTGATGGACGCGGTGTCCGCCAACGTGTCGGCCAATCTGCTGGGGCTGGGCAACGCCGCCACGCCGCTGGGGCTGGAGGCTGCCCGGCTCATGGCGGGCCGGACGCCGGGGGTGGCCTCCGACAGCCTTTGTATGCTGGTGGTGTGCAACACCGCGTCCATCGAGTTGATCCCCACCACGGTGGCCAGCCTGCGGGCGGCGGCAGGGTGCGCCGCGCCCTTTGACATTCTCCCCGCCGTATGGCTGGCAAGCATCGTGTCGGTGACGGCGGGCGTGGGGGCGGCAAAGCTGCTGTCCCGGATATGGAGGTGAAACCTTGGCGCTGATCTACACCATGCTGGTGCCCTTTCTCATGCTGGCGGTGGCCCTGTGGGGCCTTGTCCGGCGGGTGGATCTGTGGGGAGCACTGGTGGACGGTGCGGGCGAGGGCTTAAAGGTCATGCTGCGCATCGTGCCGCCCCTCATCGGCCTTCTGACGGCGGTATATATGCTCCGGGCCTCCGGGGCACTGGAGCTGCTGGGCCGGGCGCTGGAGCCGGTGCTGACGGCGGTGGGCATCCCGGTGGAGACCATCGGCCTTCTGCTGGTACGGCCGGTGAGCGGCTCCGCAGCCCTCGGGGTGGGGGCAGAGCTCATCAGCACCTACGGCCCGGACTCGCTGGTGGGCCGGACGGCGGCGGTGATGCTGGGCTCCACGGAGACGACATTTTACACCATCGCGGTATATTTCGGCGCTGCCAAGGTGGCAAAGACCCGCTACGCCGTCCCCGCCGCCCTGTGCGGGGACGTGGCGGGCTTTCTGGCCGCCAGCTGGGCGGTGCGGCTGGTGTTCTACTCTTAAAGCAGCCCAGCGTCCATTCTCCACAAGCCGCCCCCGTTTCTGTGGAAAAATTTTCGGCGGGCAGATGATTGCGCCCTCTACGCAAATCTGCTATACTCGTTGTCACGCACCGGATGGGCCGAACCGCTCCCCGGTGCTCCATCTTCGTCAAAAGGCGGAATTTCCTATGGATAACGAGTGCTTTGGAACAGAAAAGATCAGCCGGATCCTGCTGAAGCTGGCGCCGCCGGTGATGCTGGCCCAGCTCATTCAGGCTCTTTACAATATCGTGGACAGCTTCTTCGTGGGCCGCTATTCCGGCGCGGGACTCACCGCCCTGTCCATCATCTACCCCATCCAGCTGCTGATGATCGCGCTGGCCGTGGGTACCGGCGTGGGCATCAACACCGCCATCGCCCGGTTCGCAGGCTCCGGCGACCGGAAGCGGGCGGAAGAGACGGCGGGTATCGGCCTTCCGCTGGCGCTGATCATGTGGGTGCTCTTCGCGGCGGTGTGCTGGGCCATCATGCCCGCCTACGCCCGGATGTCCACCAATTCGGAGGAGGTCATCCGGGAGGTCACCGTCTACGGCCGCATCGTCTGCCTGTTCAGCGTGGGCCTGTTCACCGAGAGCATCTGGACCAAGGTCTTACAGGCCAACGGCAACATGAAAACGCCCATGTTTGCCCAGATCATCGGCGCGGTCATCAACATCATCCTCGACCCCCTGCTCATCTTCGGCGTCGGCCCCTTCCCCGCCATGGGCATCGCCGGGGCCGCCGTGGCCACCGTGCTGGGCCAGATCGCCGCCGCCTTCATCGTCATGCCCGGCGGCTACCGCCCCTCCCCCGCCCTGAACCGCTACCCCCAGCTGGTGAAGCTGACCTATGAGCTGGGCGTGCCCAACATCCTGATGCAGTCGGCGTACACCTTCTACATTCTGGGGCTGAACCTCATCCTGTCCGGCTTTTCCGATCAGGCCGTCACGGCGCTGGGACTGTACTACAAGTGGCAGACGTTCTTCTTCATCCCGCTGGGCGCGCTCCAGACCTGTATCGTCCCGGTGGTGAGCTTCAACTATGCCGCCAAAAAGCCGGAGCGCTGCAAGCAGACGCTGTGGGTGTCCGTCCTGTACGGCGTAGCCCTCATGCTCATCGGGACGCTGTGCTTCGAGCTTATCCCCGGCCCCATGCTCCGGGTGTTCTCCTCCGACCCCGATGTCATCGCCATCGGGGCCTACGGTTTCCACATCATCGGCATCAGCTTCATCCCCATGGTCACGTCTCTCATCTTCCCGGTGTTCTTTCAGGCGGTGGGCTACGCCCTGAAAAGCTCCATGCTCACTGTCCTGCGGACGGTGGTGCTGTTCGTGCCGCTGGGCTTTCTGTTCTCCCGCTTCGGACTGCACCCCTTCTGGCTCACCTTCCCCATCACGGAGCTGGTGACCTCCGCCGTGGGCGCTCTGTTCTTCCGGCAGTTCGCCCGGCGGGAGCTGTCCACCCCCGCTCCGGCCAATCAGTAAGAAAAAAGATCCCGTACCTTCACAGGTACGGGATCTTTTTTCACGCCGCGCCGCCCCGGTCCAGCCGGGCCAGCAGGCGGCGCATGGGATTGAAGAGCACAAGGGCGATGGCGAAGTTCCCTCCGCCGTGGATGAGGTCAAAGGGAATGCCCGCCAGCCACCACGACACCGCCGCGCCCCAGCCCCCGGCGATCCAGTAGACGATGGCGCACAGCGCGCCGAAGGTCAGGCCGAACAGCCCGGACAGCGCCGCCCAGCCGAAGGGGGAGGTCATCCGCCGGAAGGCCAGCGCCAGCGCGAACAGGATGAGCCACACATACAGGTAGCAGAACGACCAAAGCCCCAGCCCCCAGACGGCAAACTCCAGCCCCACATAGATGGCCACGGCGTACAGCCCCCGCCAGCCGTAGGTGACGGCCAGCAGCATGACCATGAGGGACACCGGCTCGATGTTGGGCAGCTGGGCCATGACCATCTTGGCGCTGAAGGTCAGCGCCCCCAGCAGGCTGAGCACCGCCATCTCCCGGACGGAGAGCGGGCGGCGGGACTCAGCCGACGGTGTATGTCCAGACAAAATGATCCCCGTCCGCCAGGACGACCTGATCCGCGCCGGTCTGGGAGTCCTCGCCGTTGCAGGTGAGCCACCAGTAGCTCTGGTCGGCGTCATAGCTGGCAGTCTCGCCGTCCACCGTCTCCACATACAGGCCGAACTCGCTCTCGGAGCCTGCGATCAGGCCCTCTTCCAGCAGGGCCTCGCCCAGATATTCCTTGTCGGTCTGATAGGTGAAGTCGGCCACGGAGCCGTCCTTGTGGATGACCTCCACGTAAATGGTCTTGCTGCCCTCCACAGTGGAGGGACGGGTCCCCCGCCACACCAGCACCATGGCCACGGCCAGCACCACGAACACGATGACCGCAGCAAGCGGTTTCCAGTTGAATTTTTTCTTTTCCACACAGAACACTTCCTTTGTATAAATACCGCAGAAAATGATACCAGCACCATGGGAATTTGTCAATTCCGCAGGACTTCACAGATTATCGGGATTTTTCCCCATCGCCCCTGTACATTTTCCAACAAAAAAGGTATGATTATAGAAAAATCGCCGCTGAAGGGAGAAAAAGCCCATGACCATCGACATCGAAGAAGCCCTGCGGTACGCCGGGGTGCCCGCCCCGCCGCCGGAGGAGCTGCGGCGGGAGATGGAGTCTGTGGCGCAAGAGGTCACGTCCGGATTCCAGCCCCGCTGGCACTGGCGGCTGTGCTCCGTGGAGCACTGGCCGGAGGGCACGTACCTGCCGGAAGCGGAGCTGCTCCTGCCCGGGCGGACGGCGAAGCTCATGCTGGCCCAGTGCGGCCGGGCGGCGCTGCTGTGCTGCACGCTGGGGGCGGCCTTCGACGCGCGGCTCCGGACCCTTCAGGTCCGGGATATGGCCCGGGCCCTGCTTACTGACGCCTGTGGAAACGCATGGGTGGAGGCGGGCTGCGACGCCGCCGAGCAGGAGATCGCCGCCCGGCTCCCCGGCGCGTTTCTCACCGATCGGTTCAGCCCCGGCTACGGCGACCTGCCGCTGGAGCTTCAGACCGGCCTGTGCGCCGCGCTGGACGTGCAGCGGACGCTGGGCGTCTGCGTCACCGACAGCCTGCTGATGAACCCCTGCAAATCCGTCACCGCCGTCATCGGCGTGTCCGACCGGCCCCAGATGGCCCGGGTACGGGGCTGCCGGTACTGCGCCATGAACGAGACCTGCCAACTGCGCAAAGGAGGAAACACCTGTGGGATCTCTTGATTTTGACCATCTGCTCTTTCTGGACGGGGCCATGGGCACCGTCTTACAGCAGCGGGGCCTGCCCGCCGGCGGGCAGCCGGAGCTGCTCAACCTGACCCAGCCGGAGCTGCTGCAGCAGATCTACCGGGAATACATCGAAGCGGGCAGCCAGATCATCTACGCCAACACCTTCGGCGCCAACGGCCACAAGCTGGCCCGCACCGGCCACGGCGTGGCCGAGGTCATCACCGCCGCCGTCCGCATTGCCAAGGAGGCCGCCGAGGGCACCGGGGTACTGGTTGCGCTGGACATCGGCCCGCTGGGCGAGCTGCTGGAGCCTATGGGCACCCTCCCCTTCGAGAGCGCCTACGACCTCTTCCGGGAAATGGCGGAGGCCGGGGCCCGGGCCGGGGCGGATCTGGCGGTCATCGAAACCATGACCGACCTCTACGAGGCCAAGGCCGCCCTGCTGGCGGTGAAGGAGAACACCGGCCTGCCCGCCTTCGTCACCATGTCCTTCGAGGCCCGGGGCCGGACGTTCACCGGCTGCACTGTGCCCTCCATGGCCCGGACGCTGGAGGGGCTGGGGGCGGACGCCATCGGCCTGAACTGCTCCATGGGGCCGGACCTGCTGGCCCCCCTGCTGCGGGAGCTGTGCGAAAACACCCGCCTGCCGGTCATCGCCAAGCCCAACGCGGGCCTGCCCGACCCGGTGGACGGCCACTACGACATGGGGCCGGAGGAATTTGCCCGGGCGCTGCTCCCCTGCTGGGAGGCGGGCGTCACCGTTTTCGGCGGCTGCTGCGGCACCACGCCGGAGTACATCCGCCGGGTGCGGGAAGCGCTGGCCGGAAGGGCCCCCGCCCCCCGGACCTATCACGAGACCGCGTTCCTCTGCACCCCCACGGTGCCGCTGACCATCTCCGGCGTGCGCACCATCGGTGAGCGCATCAACCCCACCGGCAAAAAGCGCTTCCAGCAGGCCCTGCTGGAGCAGGATCTGGACTACATTCTGGACGTGGGCATTCAGGAGGTGGACGCCGGGGCGGACATTCTGGACGTGAATGTGGGCTACCCCGGCGTGGACGAGGTGGCCATGCTGCCGCTGGTGGTGAAAAAGCTCCAGAGCGTGCTGGACGTGCCCCTTCAGCTGGACTCCTCCAACCCCGCCGCGCTGGAGGCGGGCCTGCGGGTCTATAACGGCAAGGCGGCGGTGAACTCCGTCAACGGCAGCCCCGAGGTGCAGGCAAAGGTCCTGCCCATCGTGAAGAAATACGGTGCGGCGGTGGTGGGCCTTGCGCTGGACGAGGACGGCATCCCCCAGACAGCGCTGGGCCGGGTGGACATCGCCCAGCGCATTCTGGACGCGGCGCTGGCTCATGGCATCCGAAAGGAGGACGTATGGATCGACTGCCTGACCCTCACCGTCTCCGCCCAGCAGGAGCAGGCCCGGGAAACCCTCTCCGCCCTGCGCACCGTCCGGCAGGAGCTGGGGCTCCAGACCGTGCTGGGCGTGTCCAACATCTCCTTTGGCCTGCCCAACCGGCCGCTGATCACTGAGACGTTCCTCATTCAGGCCATGGAGGCCGGGCTGACCCTCCCCATCATCAACCCCAACCAGACCGCCATCATGGACGCGGTGTCCGCCTTCCGGGTGCTGTCCGGCGAGGATCTGGAGTGCCGCGCCTATGTGGAGCGATTTGCCGGAGCGGCCCAGTCCGCGGCCCCGGCGGCTCCCGCGGCGGGGAGCATGACGCTGGAGGACGCGGTCATCCGCGGCTTGCGGAGCGACGCCGGGCGGCTGGCCCGGGAGGCGCTGGAACAGGAGGACGAGCTGTCCATCGTGGAGCGGCGGCTTATCCCCGCGCTGGACGCCGTGGGCGACCAGTACGAAAAGGGCACCATGTTCCTGCCTCAGCTGCTCAGCGCCGCTCAGGCCGCCCAGTCCGTCTTTGAGGTCATCCGGGAATCCATGGCCAGAAAGGGCGGCGGCGTGGTGAAAAAGGGTACCATGGTCATCGCCACCGTCAAGGGCGACATCCACGACATCGGCAAAAACATCGTCAAGACCGTACTGGAAAACTACGGCTACGACGTCATTGATCTGGGCCGGGACGTGCCTCCGGAAACCATCGCGGACACCGTCCGGGAAAAGCACATCCGGCTGGTGGGCCTGTCCGCCCTGATGACCACCACCCTCCCCGCCATGGAGGAGACCATTCAGCTGCTCCGCACCCTGCCTGAGCCCCCCATCACCTTTGTGGGCGGCGCGGTGGTGACGCCGGAGTACGCCGCGAAAATGGGCGCGGACTATTACGCAAAGGACGCCCGCCAGAGCGTCGAGATCGCCCGGGAGGTATTCGGCAAGTGAACGACCACAGCAAAGAGCATTACGCACCGGAGCATCCGCTCCTGTTCGACGGGGCCATGGGCACCGTGTTCGCCGCCCTGCCCGGCCGGGCCGGAGAGCGGTGCGAACGGGCCAGCCTCATCCATCCGGAGGAGATCTCCGCCATTCACCGGGCCTATCTGAAGGCCGGGGCCCGGGCCATCAAGACCAACACCTTTTCCGTGGGGGCGGATCTGGCTCAGGGGGACGATACCCTGGCCGAGGCCCTTATCGCCGCGGGCTGCCGTCTGGCCAAGGAGGCGGCGGAGCCTTACGGCGCGGAGGTTTTCGCCGATCTCGGCCCCATCCCCCGCGCCAGCGGCTGCGACGCGGGACAGCTGTTCATCCTTCAGGCGGAGCAGTTTCTGAAGGCGGGCGTCACCCGCTTTCTGGCGGAGACCCTGTCCTCCGACGAGGGCATCCCGGAGCTGGCCGCCTTCCTTCACGGCCGCTGCCCGGACAGCTTTCTCATCGTGTCCTACGCCGTGGGGGCGGACGGCTTCACCCGGGAGGGTCTTTCCGGGCGGGAGCTGCTGCGCCGGACGGCGGCGCTGCCCGGGGTGGACGCCGTGGGCTTCAACTGCATGTCCGGCCCCCATCACCTGCTGGCCTGCGTCCGGGGGCTGAAGCTGGAGGGGGCCATGCTGTCCGTCATGCCCAACGCGGGCTATCCCACCGTGCTGGGCCGCCGGACGGCCTATCAGGGCAAGCCGGACTATTTCGCCCAGCAGATGATACAGATCCTCCACGCCGGGGCGGCCATCGTGGGCGGCTGCTGCGGCACCACGCCGGACCACATCGCCCGGTTGGCCCTGCTGCTGCGGGAGGGCGCCGCTCCCGAGCCCGCGCCCGAGCCGGAGACCATCCCAGGCCCCGCCGTCCGGGCGGAGTCGGACGCCCTATGGGACAAGCTCCGCCACGGAAAAAAAGCCGTGGCGGTGGAGCTGGATCCCCCGGCCAACGACGATATCTCCTCCTTCCTGTCCGGCGTGGGCACCCTGCGGGACGCGGGAGCCGACGTGGTCACCATCGCGGACTGCCCGGTGGGGCGGCCCCGGGCGGACAGCTGCCTGCTGGCCTGCAAGATCAAGCGCGAGCTTGGGGTGGAGACTCTGCCCCACATGACCTGCCGGGACCGGAACCTCAACGCCATCCGGGCGCTGCTGCTGGGCCTGTCCATCGAGGACGTCCACAACATCCTGCTGGTCACCGGCGACCCCGTCCCCACCGAGAGCCGGGACGAGGTCAAGAGCGTGTTCAATTTCAACTCCCGGAAGCTGGCCCGGTACGTCAGCACCCTGAGCGCGGACACCCTGTCCACCCCCTTCCACATCTTCGGCGCGCTGAACCTCAATGCCCGGAATTTTGACGTGCAGCTGCGGCTGGCGAAGGAGAAGGAGGAAGCCGGGGTGCAGGGCTTCCTGACCCAGCCGGTGCTGTCCGCCGAAGCCCTTGAAAATCTCAAGCGGGCCAGAGCGGAGCTGAACGGCAAGCTTTTCGGCGGCATTTTCCCGGTGGTGAGCTACCGCAACGCCTGCTTCCTGAACAACGAAGTGTCCGGCATCCGGGTGTGCGACGAGATCATCGACCTCTACCGGGACAAGGGCCGGGATGAGTGCGAAGCCATCGCCCTCCGGGTATCTTCCGCCATCGCCGGGGAGATCGCCCCCTACGTGGACGGCTACTACCTCATGACCCCCTTCCAGCGGGTGGGGCTCATCGCGAGGATCCTGCAGAAAATGCGGGAGAACGGGCTTGTCTGACGCATGGTGGCATAACGACTCCGCCAAGCAGCTGAAACCGCATAGTTCCGCTGTTCCGCAGCAAAAAGCAGCATCGCAAGCAAGAAACCGGCGCCCGCTTTAGGCAGGTGTTCGTAAAACAGGTTTAGACCGACTGTATTCACATTTTCGCCCGGAGCCGCGCAAGCTCCCGGTCAAGGCGGTCTACCGTCTCGCCGGAGGTGGTGTTCCACTCCTCCGCCAGAACGGCCCGCTCCTCCTCCACCGCGGCAATGGCCCCCGGCCAGTCCCGCTGAAGCTCACAGATCTTCGCCACGGACTCGAAGGCGTCGGTATACCGGGGCGCGGGCTGCATGGCGGCGCTTTTGCGGTAAAGCTCCTTCGCCCGCTCGTACTGCCCGGCCCGGGCCATGGCGTCGCCCATGCAGAACCAGACGCACCAGTCGTCGGCAAAGTCCCGCTGCATCCGCTCCCAGACGGCTGCTGCGTCCGTCCGGCGGCCCTCGTGCCAGAGGATCAGGCCCTCGTACAGCGGCGTGCGGAAGGTATGGTCCGCCCGGGCCAGCCGGGCGTGGTACTCCCGGGCCTCGTCGAACCGCTGGTCATCGATGAGCTGGTCCAGCAGCCACATGCAGCCGCCCCAGTCGCCGGGGTTCCGGTCCACGTAGTCCTTGTACCAGTCGATGAGCCCGCCGTGGCTGGCGGCGCACCAGTCGACCAGCCTGCCGCCCATGGCCTGCACCAGCTCGGAATGGGCATCCTTCTGCCCCGGCTCCCGGGTCAGGGCCGTTCTGGCGTACTCCGCCGCCCGGTCCCGGTGCTCCTGCGCCATGTGGTTCTCAAGCTGCGCCAGCAGCGTCCACGGCCGGCCGCTGTCCGGCTCCCGCCGGGCCTTGTCCAGCAGAAAACGGCTCTCCCGCTCCGCCACGGCCCGGTCCAGCGCCCGCTCGTCCCAGAGCATATTCTGAATGCGCTCCATGCGGGTGTCATCGTCCAGCGCGAACAGCTCGTCGATGGTGACGCCGAAGTAGGCGGACAGCGCCGGAAGCAGCTGGATGTCCGGCGCGGCGGCGTCCCGCTCCCATTTGCTCACCGCCTGCGCGGTGACACCCAGCGCCTCGGCCAGCCCCTCCTGCGTCACGCCCCGGCCCTGCCGCAGGGCTTTGATCTGACGGCCCAGTTCCATATTGCATTCCTCCTGTCGTTGTTTTGGGTGCCCTCCCTTGACCGAGGGTACAGGAACAGGATACCGGATCTCCGCCCGGCCCGCCAGCGACCGCTCCGCCATCCGGCTCTACCGGAGGTTGAAAAAACGCCCGCCGCTGTGAACAGCGGCGGGCGTTTTCAATTCATGCTTACTCCTCGTCGGAGCCGCAGTCGCAGCCTTCCTCGCCGCAGTCGTCGAAGGACAGGGCGAACTTCTGGCCGCAGGCGGGGCAGTCGATGGTGCCGGCCTCCAGCACCTCGTCGTCGATGACCAGATCCTCGCCGCAGTTGGGGCACTCGACCTCAAAGAAGTCGTCCTCATCCTCGTCGAAGTCCTCGTCATCGTCGTCCTCGTCGTCAAACACGACCTCTTCCACGTCGGACAGGTCGTCGGAAATGGCGTCGATCTCCTCGCTGAACTCGTCCAGCGTGGCATCCACGTTGTCCAACTGATCCCCCACTTCCTTGAGCAGGTCAAGGATCTCGGAGAGGATGCGGGCCTCCTTGCTGTCGGCCTTGTCCAGATCCATGCCGTCGAACATGCCCTGAATATAAGCCACTTTCTCGGTGATCGTCATGTTGATGATCCTCCTTTTATTAGCCCTTCACGCGGCTCATATACTCGCCGGTGCGGGTATCGATCTGAATCTTCTCGCCCTCTTCGATGAACAGGGGCACCTTGACCTCGGCGCCGGTCTCCAGCGTGGCGGGCTTCAGGGTGTTGGTGGCGGTGTTGCCGGCAAAGCCCGGATCGGTCTTGGTGACCTCGAGGTTCACGAAGTTGGGGGGCTCCACGCCGAACACGCTGCCCTTGTAGGAGCGGACGGTGCAGACCATGTTCTCCTTGACGAACTTGAAGTTGTCGTCCAGAACGTCCTTGCTGATGGGGACGAGCTCATAGCTCTCCGGATCCATGAAGTAGTACAGGTCGCCGTCGTTGTAGCTGTACTCCATGTCCTTGCGCTCCACAAACGCCTGCTCAAACTTGGCGGTGGGGTTGAAGGACTCCTCGCGGATAGCGCCGGTCATCACGTTCTTGTACTTGGTGCGCACGAACGCCGCGCCCTTGCCGGGCTTGACGTGCTGGAACTCGATGACCGTCATGACCTGACCGTTCATTTCGAAGGTCACGCCGTTGCGGAAATCACCTGCAGTAATGGTTGCCATTGGTATCTTCCTCCAATATCGAAAGTTTATCCAAAAAATTTGTCAACGTATTATACCCTATAATCCCGCAAATTGCAAGAGGTTCTTACAGGATAATGAGCTCCTTGGGGGAATGGGTGATGTCGATGCAGCCGTCCTCGGTAAGCATGATGACGTCCTCGATGCGGACGCCGAACTTTCCGGGCAGGTAAATGCCCGGCTCGGCGGACAGGCAGGCCCCGGCGGGGATGACTTTGTCCCACAGGGGGCTGAAGCGGGGGTTCTCATGGATCTCGATGCCCAGAGAGTGGCCGAAGCCGTGGCCGAAGCACCCACCGTAACCGGCGTCGGCAATGACCTTGGCAGCGATGTTGTGGATCTCCGCGCCGGTGACGCCTCCGTGGGCGGCGGCGATACCCGCCAGCTGGGCCTTGAGCACGGTGTCGTACACCAGCTTCATCTCATCGGAGGGCTGGCCCACGGCCACGGTGCGGGTCATGTCGGAGCAGTAGCCGCCGAAGACGCAGCCGAAGTCCATGGTGACGAACTGGCCCTTCTGGATCCGGGCCTGGCTGGGGATGGCGTGGGGCTTGGAGCCATTGGCGCCGCAGGCCACAATGGGATCGAAGGAATTGCGCTCCGCGCCCTTGCTGGCCATGAGATAGGTGAGCTTGGCGGCGATCTCGCACTCGGCCGCGCCGGGCTTGATGTCGTTGAGAATCTCAGTAAATGCCTCGTCGGTGATGCGCTGGGCCTCCCGCATAACGGCCAGCTCATCCTCGTCCTTCACCATGCGCAGCTGGTCCAGAATGTCGGAGGCGGGAATCAGCTCGGCGGTGACGTCCGCGCGCCAGAGGTTGAACTCGGCCACGGACATGTAGTTCTCCTCAAAGCCCATGTGCTTGATGCCGGCCTTCTTCACGATGGCCTCCACCAGCTGGCGGTAGGTGACGCCGGTCTCGATCATGCCGATCTCCGCGCCGGTGACCAGCTGATTGGCAGCCTCGATGTAGCGGGAATCGGTGTAGTACCACGTCTTGTCTGCGGTGACAACGGCCACGCCTTCGCCCCGGAATCCGGCGGCGTAGAACTCGCCGGGGGCGGAGGTGATCATCATGGCGTCAAGGCCGTGACCGGCCAGTTGACCGGCGATTTTTTCAAAATGGTTCATGAATAGGACTTCCTTTCTATTTTTACAATATGGGATGGGTTTTATGTGAAAAATGCGGCTTCTCAGGTCAGATAGGACTGGTACACCTTCTTCATTGTTAACGCATCCTCCGCCTGAGTCCCCGCGCTTTCGCAGATGAAGGTGGGGCTCCAGCCGCGGCGGGCCACGGCGGCGGCCAGTGGGGTCCAGTCCGGGCCGTAGCCCCCGTCGTCGTCAAAGGTGCGGTGGCACTTTTCGCCGCCGTTGGGGGTAAATTCGATGTGGGAGAAATGGCTGTGGAAGCAGCTGGCCCTCGCTTCCCCCAGCACCTCTTTCATCCGGTCCAGCATCCGCTCCATGGCCTCTGCCCCGTCGTCCGCCCCCAGAGAGCGGGCGTACAGATGGCCAAAGTCCACGCAGGGGACAAGGCGCTCGTCCAGCGTGCACAGCTCCAGCACCTCGTCCAGATCGCCCAGCTGGTTGATCTTGCCCATGGTCTCCGGGCAGAGGGTCAGGCCGCCGAACCCGGCATCGTCGCAGGCCCGGATCACTTCCCTCAGTGAATGCAGGGCGATGTCCTGTGCCGCCCGGCGGGTGCGCTTCATCAGCGCGCCGGAGTGGATGATGACCCGGCCCGCGCCCATGCGGCTGGCCACCAGACAGGCGCCGGTAATGCAGCCAATGGTCTTTTGCAGGGCCTCGGGGTCGGGGTTGGCGAGGTTGATGAAATAGGGCGCGTGAAGGGACAGGGTGATGCCGTTTTCCGCCGCGGCCACGCCGATCTTCCGGGCGGTGGCTTCGCCCACGTGGACGCCCTTGCCGCACTGGTACTCGTAGCAGTCAAGACCCAGCTCCCGCAGCCAGCGGGGCGCGTCCGCCGAGGATCTGTAGGGGAAATTCTCCGCGTTGCCCGCGGGGCCGAACTTCGCGCTCACAGCGGCTCCCCCCTTCGGGACAGCAGGCGGAAGGGCACCTCCACGGCGTACCGCAGGTACCGCCCCGGATTGCCCGCCAGCCGGATGGGCTTCACCAGAACGGCGGACACTCCCGCCCGGTTTCCCCCCAGCACATCGGTGAAAATCTGGTCGCCCACGATGGCGGTCTGCTCCTTCGTGACCCCCACGCGCTCCATGGCGGCGTAAAAGGAGCCGGTCTTGGGCTTGCCCGCGTGACCGATGTACGGCACCTCAAGCCCCTCGGAAAAGATCCGGGGGCGGCTTTCATGGCGGTTGTTGGACAGGACAAACAGCGTCACGCCGTGGCGGTTCAGGTCGTCCCGCCAGCGCTTGAGTTTTTCGTCCGGCAGGGGCACGCCGTAGGGCACCAGCGTGTTGTCCAGATCCGCCAGCAGCAGGCGGATGCCGCGCTTTTGCAGCTTTTCCCCCGTCAGCTCGTATATGTTGTCCGCCAGAAACCGGGCGCGGAACAGGGCCATCGTCTCACCTTCTGTTTTTCGTGATTCCGGCATATAACTTATCAAGCATCCATGCCGGGGCCTGCCCGGGCAGAGCGCCGGTCAGCCGCAGAGTATTTTATCACGTTTTCCGCGTGGTCACAAGGGGGAACATCACATGAAAGAACTGCTTTATGCGCTGCCCGGCGGCGCGGCGGACGCCGGGGCGGACTTCGGACTCGTCCCGGCCCATATGACGTATGAGATCGCGGCGGGGCCGAAGCTCACGGGGATCGGGCTGACGCCGGACATCCGGGGTGGGGCCATGCTCATCGCCTGCTCCGGCGGCACGGAGAGCGGCGAGCCGCAGTACTGCTGCCGTCAAGTGCTGGGCGAGTGCCTGCGCCGGGGCTTCGACCGGGTCATTCTCGACTATGAGGGGGACGCAGGCCCGGCGGCCCAGCGGCTGGCCGCCGGACTGGGGCGCTCCTGCGCCCAGCGGGGACTGCCCCTCTATCTGTCGGAGCCGCTGGCCCAATCCGCGCCGGGCTGCCGGGTGCTGGTGTCCTCCCGGCTGCTGTCCGGCACGCTGGAGGGGGTCCTCCGGGACGCCATGACCCGCTGGGGCCGGGAACAGGTCGTGCTGGCCATCGACGCCGGGGCGGAGGACTATCCCCTGCCGGTGGCGGGCCGGAGCGGCGCACCGCTGGAGCCGGAACGGCTCCGGACCATGATGCGCCGTCTGGAACCGGCAGTGTTTTTCGACCGGGGGCTGTGCGCCCACTACTTTACCTACATGGCACAGGGCGGGCAGGCCCATTTCATTCTCTTCGACACCGCCCGCTCCGTCCGGGAAAAGCTGAACACCGCCCAGCGGCTGGGCGTGCCCTCCGCCCTGCTGGCCGCGCCGCAGGTCGCCGGGTGGCTGGGCGAGATATTCGATTGAAAATAAAACACAAAAACCGCCCTGCCGGATGGCAGGACGGTTTTCTGATCTCTTAGTAGAACTTCTTGCGGTTCTTGCGGGCAGCCTCGCTCTTCTTGCGGCGCTTGACGCTGGGGCTGTCATAGTACTCGCGCTTGCGGACCTCGGCCAGCACGCCGGACTTGGCGCAGCTGCGCTTGAAACGCTTCAGCGCGTTCTCCAGGGACTCACCCTCGCGGACATGAACTTCGGACATTTATATTTCCCTCCCTCCGAGGTATCCGGTTACATCCAGGATACTTTAAGGGCCATAGTTATGGCGTTAACAGTAGTATTATATGAGAAATTTCAAATCTTGTCAACCGCAAAATATGGGGTTTTCATGAAAATCCCGCCACAAATGTGCAGTCCGGGCCGTCAAAGCTCCTGAAAAAACTCGATCCCCGCGCCGCTCACGGCTTGACGATCAGGTTGACCAGACGACCGGGAACCACGATGGACTTCACCAGATTCATGCCGTCGGTGAATTTCTGCACCTTGGGATCGGCCTGAGCCGCGGCGATGATGGTGTCGTTGTCCGCGTCGGCGGCCACCACGATGTTGGAGCGGAGCTTGCCGTTGACCTGAACGGCCATGGTGATCTCGCTGGCCACGGTCTTGCTCTCGTCATAGGCGGGCCACGCCTGCTGGCAGGCAAAGCCCTCGCCGGAGAAGCCCAGCATCTCCCACAGCTCCTCCACGATGTGGGGGGCAAAGGGGGACAGAAGCAGCAGCAGGGTTCGCATATCGCCCTTGGTGCAGCCGTTCTTCTGGAAATCGCCCACCAGCGTCATCATGGCGGCGATAGCGGTGTTGAACTTCATGGCCTCGATGTCGTCGGCCACCTTCTTGATGCACTTGTGGATGCCCGGCTCGTTCTCCTTGGTGTACTCAAGGCTGTCGGAGCAGCTCTCCGCCAGATTCCACACCTTGTCGAGGAAGCGCTTGCAGCCCTTGACGGCGTTGGTCTGCCACGGGGCAGCCTTCTCGAAGTCGCCCATAAACATGATATAGACCCGCAGGGTGTCCGCGCCGAACTCCTTGACCACGCTGTCGGGGTTGACCACGTTGCCCAGTGACTTGGACATCTTCACGATGGGGTGCTCGGCCATTTCGCCGTACTTCCTGACCAGCTGCGCCCGGGCCTGCTCCTCGCTGCCGCCGCACTGGGCCAGCAGCTCGTCCTTCTCCTCCTTGGGGAGGTTCTCGAAGCTGTGAGGGTTCAGGCCGAGGATCATGCCGTGGCTGGTGCGCTTCTGGTAAGGCTCCTTGGTGGGCACCACGCCGATGTCGTACAGGAACTTGTGCCAGAACCGGGAGTACAGCAGGTGGAGGGTGGTGTGCTCCATGCCGCCGTTGTACCAGTCCACCGGGGACCAGTAGTCCAGCGCCTCCTTGGAGGCCAGCGCCTTGTCGTTGTGGGGATCCATATACCGCAGGAAGTACCAGCTGGAACCGGCCCACTGGGGCATGGTGTCCGTCTCCCGCCGGGCGGGGCCGCCGCAGCAGGGACAGGTGGTGCTCACCCAGTCGGTCATCTTGGACAGGGGGGATTCGCCGTCGTCGGTGGGCTCGTAGCTCTCCACGTCGGGGAGCAGCAGGGGAAGGTCCTTCTCATCCATGGGCTGCCAGCCGCACTTGTCGCACCAGATCATGGGGATGGGTTCGCCCCAGTAGCGCTGACGGGAGAACACCCAGTCGCGGAGCTTGTAGTTGACCTTGGCCTTGCCGATGCCCTGCTCCTCCAGCCACCTGGTGATGACGGGGATGGCGTCCTTGACGGTCAGGCCGTTGAGAAAGTCGGAGTTGACCAGAATGCCGGTGTCGTCCTTGGCGGTAAATGCGGCCTTCTGCACATCCTCGCCGCCGGATACCACCTCGATGATGTCGCAGCCGAACTTCTTGGCAAACTCCCAGTCGCGGTCGTCGTGGGCGGGGACGGCCATGATGGCGCCGGTGCCGTAGGTGGACAGGACGTAGTCGGAGATGAAGATGGGGATCTCCCGGCCGTTCACCGGGTTCACGCCCCGGACGCCGTCCAGCTTCACGCCGGTCTTTTCCTTGTTCAGCTCAGTGCGCTCAAGGTCGGACTTGGAGGCGGCGGCTTTCTGATAGTCGGCCACGTCGGCGGAATTGTTCAGCAGGCCCTTCTCCATCCACTGCTTCACCAGCGCGTGCTCCGGGGAGAGCACCATGTAGGTGGCGCCGAAGAGGGTGTCGGGCCGGGTGGTGAACACCACGATGTCGTCGCCGGTGGTGGCCTTGAAGGTGACCTCCGCGCCGGTGGAGCGGCCGATCCAGTTCTTCTGCTGGATCTTCACGCGCTCGATATAGTCCACGTCGTCCAGATCGTCGATGAGACGCTGGGCGTACTCGGTGATCTTCAGCATCCACTGGCTCTTCTCCTTGCGGATAACGGGGGAGCCGCAGCGCTCGCACACGCCCTCTACCACTTCCTCGTTGGCCAGCACGCACTTGCAGGAGGTGCACCAGTTCACGGGCATGGTGGCCTTGTAGGCAAGGCCCTTCTTATAGAGCTGGAGGAATATCCACTGGGTCCACTTGTAGTAGTCCGGGTCGGTGGTGTCCACCACACGATCCCAGTCGAAGCCGAAGCCCAGCATCTTGAGCTGGCGGGTGAAGTTCTGGATGTTGTCGTGGGTCACCTTGGCAGGGTGGACATGGTTCTTGATGGCGTAGTTCTCGGTGGGCAGGCCGAAGGCGTCAAACCCGATGGGGAACAGCACGTTGCAGCCGTCCATCCGCTTTTTCCGGGTGATGATATCCATGGCGGTGTAGGGGCGGGGATGGCCCACATGCAGGCCCTGGCCGGAGGGATAGGGGAACTCCACAAGGCCGTAGAACTTGGGCTTGCCGCTGTCGTTCCCGGCGGCGTAGACCTTGGCCTCCTCCCAGCGTTTTTGCCACTTGGGTTCGATGCTGGCAAAATCGTACTTCAATTCAAACACTCCCTTATGAATCAGGCGGCACGCGCCGCAATTTTACAATCTTTGATATTATATCGAAAAAACACCGGGATTGCAAGGGGTCGGCCGACGATTCATGAGGCTGCCGCGGGGCTGGAACGGTAAAATTTTCGTTTCCGGCCTCACCGACGGAAAATTCCGAAACAGGGCAAAAAAGCGCCCCGCTCCGCGGCTTGTGCCGCGAAGCGGGACGTTGTCTTTTTGCTGCGGCAGCGCTTACCGGAAGGAGT
>CAKUPH010000021.1 GCA_934675115.1 uncultured Oscillospiraceae bacterium
GTAAAAATGGGGTTCTTAGGGGAAAAACGCTGGAGCGCAGAACGCGCCCCTCAGCGTTCGGAGCCGACCGCGTTTTCTCCCTAAGCGCTTTTTTGCATCCTTTTTGTGCGCACAAAAAGGATGTCGCCCTGAGGGGCGAAACCCCGTTGCTTCTTTCGCAAAGAAGAAAAGCGGTTGCAGGGCCTTCCGCCCCTGCTGCTTTAGTTGCTTTTTGCGAGAAAATGTAGTAAACTATATTGTTCCAACTCATTTGAAAGGATACTGCGCCATGCAATTCACCTTTGAACAATACCGGCAGAGCGCCGACTACATCCGCGGACGCATCGGCTCCTTTGTGCCCAGAGTCGCTATGATCCTCGGCTCCGGCCTTGGCTATCTGGGCGATCTGGTGGAGGACGCCGCGGCCGTGCCCTACGGGGACATCCCACATTTCCGCACCTCCACCGCCCCGGGCCACTCGGGCCGGCTGGTGTTCGGCCGTCTGGCGGGGAAAAACGTGGCCGTCATGCAGGGCCGGATGCACCACTACGAGGGCTATTCCTACGAGGAGACGGCTTACGCCGTCCGGGTGCTGCGCCTGCTGGGCTGCGACACCCTCATCGTCACCAACGCCGCTGGATGCGTCCGCACCGACTGGCAGGCCGGCGACCTGATGCTCATCTCCGACCACATCAAGCTCTTTTCCGAGTCCCCCCTCCGGGGCGAGAACCTGCCGGAGTTCGGTCCCCGCTTCCCCGATTCCTCCCACCTCTACACCCCCCGTCTGCGGGCGCTGGCCCGGGACGCGGCGGCGGAGCGGGACGTCACCCTGCGGGAGGGCGTGTACTTCTACGCCTACGGCCCCCAGTACGAGACCCCCGCCGAGATCCGGGCCGTCCGGGCGCTGGGAGGCGACGCCGTGGGCATGTCCACCGCCGCCGAGGTCATCGTGGCCGGGCACTGCGGCATGGAGGTGCTGGGCTTTACCCTGCTTTCCAACATGGCCGCCGGCATCCTCGACCAGCCCCTCACCGAGCAGGAGGTGCTGGACGCCGGAGAGGCGGCGAAGGAGAAGTTCTCCGGACTGGTGCTGACCTGTCTGGAGCGGCTGTAATGTTTTAGGAGGTCCTTTATGTCCACCCTGTTCACCAACGTCACCGCCCTGCTCATGGACGACGCATTCACTACCCTCCGGGGCGGGTTCGTCGCCGTGGAGGGGCAACACATCACCTATGCCGGGCCCGACCGCCCGGCGGGGAACTTCGATGAGGTCATCGACTGCATCGGCCGCGTCATGCTCCCCGGCTTCGTCAACGCCCACACCCACGTCCCCATGACCCTCATGCGGGGGTACGGCGGCGGCCACGACCTCCAGACGTGGCTCAACGACTGGATCTTCCCCGCCGAGGCCAAGCTGGACGACCGGGCCGTCCGGGCCGGGGCCGGTCTGGGCCTTGCCGAGATGATCGCCTCCGGCGTCACCTGCATCGCCGACATGTACATGCACACCGGCACCATCGCCCAGCTCTGTCTGGACGCGGGCATATCCGCCAACCTGTCCTGCGGCGGCGTGTACTTCGGCGCAGCGGGGGACTTTACCTCCAACGGCTGCGGCGACTGCAAAAACCAGAAGGAGCTCACTGAGCGCTGGCACAACGCCGGTCACGGCCAGATCCGCACCGATGCGTCCATCCACGCCGAATACACCTCCTGCGCCCCCCTGTGGAAATGGATGGCGGACTACGCCCGGGACAACGGCCTGCGGATGCACGTTCACGTGTCCGAGACGGTGTCCGAGCACGAGGCCTGCCTTGCCCGCCACGGCCTGACCCCCATCGAGACGCTGGACCAGTACGGCGTGTGGGACAACGGCGGCATCGCCGCCCACTGCGTCTACACCACAGCGGAGGACTGGGCCGTCATGCGGGACAAGGACGTGTCCTGCGTCCATAACCCGTGGTCCAACCTGAAGCTGGGCTCCGGCATCGCCCCCATCCCCGCCATGCTGAACGCCGGGGTGAACGTGGCGCTGGGCACCGACGGCATGAGCTCCCACAACAGCGCCGATTTTTTCTCCGACATCAAGCTGGCCGCCTGCCTCCACAAGGGCGCGGGCCGGGACCCCATGGCCGTCACCGTCCGGCAGGCGCTGGAGATGGCCACCGTGTCCGGCGCGAGGGCGCTGGGCCGGACGGACACCGGACGCATCGCCCCGGGGTACGTGGCCGACCTCATTCTGGTGGATTTCACCGCCCCCAACCTGACCCCCTGCCACGACGAGGGCGAGAACCTCGTCTACGCCGCCCACGGCTCCAACGTGGCGCTGAATATGGCCCGTGGAAAGGTCATATATAAGGATGGGGAATTCCTGACGCTGGATCTGGAGGAAATCAAGCGTGAAGTCCGGGAGTACGCCCTCCCGCTGATCTTCGGCTGAGCGATCGGCCTGAATTATTTTTCCGAAAAGGATGTAAGCTATGGCAAGTAAAGGAAAACAGAATACCTTCTTCGGCGGCGTCGCCACGCTGGCCGTGGGCGTGGTCATCGTCAAGCTCATCGGCGCGCTGTACAAGATCCCGCTGGCCAACATTCTGGGTGAGGAAGGCAACAGCTATTTCAACACCGCCTACAACATTTACAACGTCCTGCTGACCATCTCCACCGCGGGCCTGCCCGTGGCCCTGTCCAAGACCATCTCGGAGGCAAACGCCCTTGGCCGCTACAATCAGGTCAACCGGGTGTTCCGGGTGGCCCTGACCACCTTCCTTGTGCTGGGCTCCCTGTCCTCCCTCATCATGTTCTTCGGCGCGGGAGCCATCACCCAGACCATTGGCAGCCCCGACGCCACAGCATCCGTCCGGGCGCTGGCCTTCGCCTGCCTGTTCGTGTGCTCCATGTCCGCCTTCCGGGGCTATTTTCAGGGCCACGGCGACATGGCCCCCACCTCCAGCTCTCAGGTCATCGAGGCCGCCATCAAGCTGGTGCTGGGCCTCGCGCTGGCCGCCCTGCTGGCCCGGCAGTCCAAGGCGCTGGCCTCCGCCGGTGCCATTCTGGGCGTCACCATCGGCACCGCCGTGGCGCTGGCCTACCTGCTGTTCCTCTTCTCCCGCCGTCGGGAGCGCCGGAAGTCGGACGACGTGCCCGACTCCTCCAAAAAGATTTTCATCACGCTGATCTCCGTGGCCATCCCCATCACCATCGGCTCGTCGGTGACCAACATCGTGTACCTCATCGACAACGGCCTGATCCTCAACCAACTCCAGAACGCGCTGGGCATGACGCAGGACGCCGCCGACGCCATGTACGGCATCTACGCCGCCGCGGGTACGCTGTACTCCCTGCCCTCGTCGCTGATGATCCCCTTCACTGCCTCCATCCTGCCCGCCGTGGCCGCCGCCCGGTCCCGGCACGATCATCTGGAGGCCTCCCGGGTGTCCGAGTCCGCCATGCGCATCGGCATGCTGCTGGCCCTGCCCGCAGGCTTCGGCCTGACTGCCCTGGCCGGGCCCATCTGCGCCATGCTCTATCCCGGCTACAATAACGAGGTCGCCGGGGGCTGCCTTGCGTGGCTTGGCATCGCGTCCATCTTCGTGTGCATCATGCTGCTGTCCAACTCCATCCTTCAGGCCCACGGCATCGTGAACCTGCCGGTGGTCATCGCCGCCATCGGCGGCCTCATCAAGCTGGGCGTGAACTATACGCTGGTGGCCGTCCCCTCCCTCAACGTGGTGGGCGCCGCCATCGGCACGCTGTGCTGTTTCGGCGCCGTGGCCTGCATGGATCTGTTCGTCATCCACCGGGTGGTGCCCGCGCCTCCCCGTCTGGATCGGATCTTCGTCAAGCCCCTCATCGCCTCCGCCATTATGGCAGTGGCCGCGTGGGCCTTCCACGGCCTGCTGGCCAAGGTGCTGTCCCTCATCTCCGTCTTTCAGGCGGTGGACAAGGCCGGCGTGGTCACCGGCCTTTCCCGCATCGGGAACGCCCTCGCCACCCTCGGTGGCATCGGCATCGGCGTGATCGTGTACCTCATCCTCATTGTGGCCCTCAAGACCATTTCCCGGGAAGATCTGGCCCTGATGCCCAAGGGCGACAAGCTGGCGAAGCTCCTCCGGCTGTAAAACCCCCGGAAAAACGCAGTTTTTCCCCCGCAAATAAGAAAAAGTCCTTGCAGAGCAGGTGAAAGTATGGTAGATTTGGTAAGAAAGAAATCCTTTGATTGCAACGACTTGGTGGAGATCGTCCGCATCCTGCGCGCCCCGGGGGGCTGTCAGTGGGATCAGGCCCAGACCCACGAGTCCATCCGCCGGAATTTTCTGGAGGAGGCCTACGAGGTGGCCGAGGCCATCGACGAGGGCTCCACGGAGCATCTGAAGGAAGAGCTGGGCGACGTTCTGCTTCAGGTCGTGTTCCACAGCTCCATCGAGCAGGACGCCGGTCATTTTGATCTGAACGATGTGGCTGATGGGGTGTGCCGCAAGCTTATTTACCGCCACCCCCACGTGTTCGGCGACGTAACGGTCCAATCCACCGACGAGATCCTCTCCAATTGGGAGGAGCTGAAGAAGAAGGAAAAGGGTCAGGAGACTCAGGCCGACGCGCTGGACGCCGTGGCCCGCTCCCTCCCCGCCCTGTGGCGGGCGGAAAAGGTCCAGAAGAAGGCTGCCAAGGTGGGCTTCGATTGGCCGGACGTGTCCGGTGCCATGAAAAAGGTGACGGAAGAGACGGCGGAGCTGTCCGCCGCCATGGCAGGGGACGGCGACGTGACGGAGGAGCTGGGCGACCTGCTCTTCGCCGTGGTCAACGCCGCCCGGTTCCTGAAGGTGGACCCGGAGGACGCCCTCCACGCCGCCATCGACAAGTTTTCCGCCCGGTTCCGCCGGGTGGAGGAGGCCGCCGCGGCACAGGGCCGCCGCATGGAGAATATGACCCTCGCCGAGATGGACAGACTCTGGGACGAGGTCAAGCACAAGGCTTAACAGCGCTCCGGCGCTTTAAGTGATAGATCGAGACACTTGCGGGCATACCCCCGCAAAGAACTTTTTACAGGAGGAGACTCTACCATGAATAAAGCCGAACTGATCAACGCTGCCGCCGAGAAGGCCGGCCTGTCCAAGAAGGACACCGAGGCCGCCGTCAACGCCGCCATCGACGCCATCACCGAGGCTCTGCAGCAGAACGACAAGGTCCAGCTGGTGGGCTTTGGCGCTTTCGAGGTGAAGGCCCGCGCCGAGCGCATCGGCCGCAACCCCCGCACCAAGGAGCAGATCAAGATCCCCGCTTCCAAGCTGCCCGTGTTCAAGCCCGGCAAGGCTCTGAAGGACGCTGTCGCGAAGTAAGTTTTCGGTTCATGATAAAAGAGAGGCGGGGAGCAGCCCTGCCTCTTTTTTGTTCATGGGACGCAGCGCGGTTTCGCCGGACGGCGGAACGCCTGTGCGGCGGCAGGCCGTCGGGCCGCCCTGCGGGCGGCTCACCGTCCGCCGCATTTTTTGTTTGAAAGGTCGTGCTGACTGTGAGATTGGATAAATGGCTCAAGGTCTCCCGCATTATGAAGCGGCGGACGGTGGCCAACGAGGCCTGCGACAACGGCCGGGTCACCGCCAACGGCCGCCCGGTGAAGGCGTCCTACGACGTGAAGGTGGGCGACGTGCTGGAGCTGAAATTCGGCGAGAAGCTCATCCGGGTGGAGGTGCTGTCCACCGCCGACATTGTGGGCAAGGCGGACGCCTCCGCCATGTATCAGGAGCTGAGATGACAAAAGCCGGGAAGGATAATCCTTCCCGGCTTTTATATTGTTACGGCTCCACGACGAACACATATTCCGCGCTGTGGCCCTCGTCCCAGACGGCCCGCAGGCAGAACACCGCCGCGTCCGACCCGTCGCACCAGCCATCGCTCAGCGGAAGGGCGGACACGCCGTCCGGCGTCACCGTGCCGTCGGACATGCCGCAACCCGTGGTCTGTCCCCGGATAAAGCACCACCAGCTGGCTTCGATAGAGACCGGCTCCGGGCCATCAAAGGACAGCCCCAGCCGGTCCAGCCCCGCCTGCGCGATGACCGGGGCCGTGTCCCGGCATTCCAGCGGATGGGGTCCGCAGGCGATGCTCACCCACTGGTAACCGATGAGCGGCGCGCTGATCTCCGCCGTCCCGGCGGACACGGTGAGGGCGGGCGGCTCGTCGCCCAGCCCCCGCGACCGGAGGACCTGCCGGATGCCGACGGCGGCCAGAATGACCGCCAGCGCAGCGGCGGCAATGGCGAGCTTTCGTTGTTTCGTCATAAGCATCACCCCTTTGGTAAGTAAGACGGAATATTGTGGGAAATGTTCCGTTTTTCTTAAAGAAGAAAAACGGCAGATTTCGTCTGCGGGCTATCTTTTCGTATTCGCCGGAAGTCCAGCGAAGGACTTTGAGCGTCCTCTGCGGACGCGGAGCGGTCAGGTTTCGCCTGACGGCGACCCACTTTCTGTATGAACAGAAAGTAGGCAAAGAATCACTTAGGGAGAAAACGCGGATTCGACTTCGAATGCAAGGGGCGCATTCTCGCTCATAGCGTTTTCTCCCCAAGACCCCTATTTTTACGGGGGAGCAAACAAGTAATGCGTCCGTCTATTACCGGCGCGGGGTAACAGGACACACGAAGCCGCTATTTTCCGCTGACGCTCTAATGGAGCTTGTTATAGTCTATCGGGCCATCGGTCAGCGCCTGCGCACAAAGTTTGCATGCAGCTGCGGCGGCGCTAACGAGCGCAAACCGTACAAGTCTGCACCAGACCAGCGCCAGCGGGAATAGAACGGCAGCGTCTTACCGAAGGAGTCGGCAGAATTTCTGCGGCACCGCAAAAGCAAAACTATGCCAGCCCCCACTAAGGGGTACACAGGGGATTATCCCCTGTGCGCTTCTTTGGTGACTTTCTGTGCGTACAGAAAGTCACCCCAGCGGAGCGTCCGCAGGACGCACCAAAACTATCGCCGATTTTCGGCGAATTCGCAAAAGATGATTCAGGGCCTTCGCCCCTGAACAACTCTTGGTTACTTTCTGTTCACACAGAAAGCAGGTCGCCCCGGGGGCGAAACCCCAGCCAGCGGAGCGTCCGCAGGACGCTCCGAAATCATCGCCGATTTTTCGGCAAAATCGAGAAAGGTAAAGGGCTTCGCCCTTTGGCCTTTCTGATTTTTCGGCGAATCCGAAAACAGAAGGGAATTTAGGCAAATTTCCTCTATTCAACCCCCACAGGATATGGTATCATATTGACAAATTGCGATTAAATCAAAGGAGTCTGTCATGATCACTGTTTCCGACCTGTCCCTGAGCTATCAGGGCGCGCCCCTTTTCTCCCACGTGGACCTTCAGTTCACCCGCGGCAACTGCTACGGCATCATCGGCGCCAACGGCGCGGGCAAGTCCACCTTTCTGAAGATTCTGTCCGGCCAGCTGGAGCCCTCCTCCGGCACGGTGTCCATCCTGCCCAATGTGCGCATGTCCGTCCTCAGGCAGGACCAGAACGCCTACGACGCCTACAACGTCATGGACACTGTCATCATGGGCAACCAGAAGCTGTACGACATCGGCCGGGAGATGAACGCCCTCTACGAAAAGGAGGACTTCACCGACGAGGACGGCCTGCGGGCCGCCGACCTTCAGGCGGAGTACGCCGAAATGGGCGGCTACGAGGCGGAGAGCGACGCCTCCCGCATCCTTCAGGGCCTTGGCATCGGGGTGGACCTCCACTACAACGACATGGCCACGCTGGACGCCCGGCTCAAGGTGAAGGTGCTGCTGGCGCAGGCCCTGTTCGGCAGCCCCGACATCCTGCTGCTGGACGAGCCGACCAACAACCTCGATATCGCCGCCGTGGAGTGGCTCAACGACTTCCTCATGGACTACGCCGGCACCGTTATCGTCGTGTCCCATGACCGGCACTTCCTCAACACCGTCTGTACCCACATCGTGGACATCGACTACAACAAGATCAAGATGTACGTGGGCAACTACGACTTCTGGTACGAGTCCTCCCAGCTGGTGCAGAACCTCATCAAGCAGCAGAACAAGCGCAACGAGGACAAGATCCGGGAGCTGCAGGAGTTCATCTCCCGGTTCTCCGCCAACAAGTCCAAGTCCAAGCAGGCCACCAGCCGCCGCAAGCTGCTGGACAAGCTCACCGTGGAGGAACTGCCCGCCTCCTCCCGCCGCTACCCCTGGGTGGGCTTCACCCCCGACCGGGAGGTGGGCAAGGACATCCTGTTCGTCACCGACGTATCCAAGACGGTGGACGGCGTGAAGCTGCTGGACAAGGTGAGCTTCATCGTGGGCCACGGCGATAAGATCGCCTTCGTAGGCGAGAACGAGAACGCCCACACCGCCCTGTTCAAGATCCTCACCGGCGAGTGGGAGCCGGACGAGGGCTCTGTCAAGTGGGGCCAGACCGCCACCTTCTCCTACTTCCCCAAGGACAACTCCCCCTACTTCAACGGCTGCGACCTGTCCATTCTGGACTGGATCCGCCAGTTCTCCGAGGACCAGCACGAGAGCTACCTCCGGGGCTTCCTCGGGCGGATGCTGTTCTCCGGCGACGACATTTTCAAGCCCGTCAAGGTGCTGTCCGGCGGCGAGAAGGTCCGCTGCATGCTGTCCCGGATGATGCTGTCCGGCGCCAACGTCCTGCTGCTGGACCAGCCCACCAACCATCTGGATCTGGAGTCCATCGCCGCGCTGAACAACGGCCTTGAGTCCGTCAAGTGCAACGTGCTGGTGTCCTCCCACGACCACCAGCTGGTGCAGACGGTGGCCAACCGCATCTTCGACTTCACCGCCGACGGAAAGCTCATCGACAAGCGCATGAGCTACGAGGACTATCTGGAGAGCCAGATCCACCATGAATGATCCGGCAAAGCTGCTGCTCATCTGGCTTGGCACGGTGAGTCTGTTTGCCTTCATCCTGTTCGCCCAGGACAAGCTCAAGGCAAAGCGGGGCAGCTGGCGTATCCCGGAGGCCGCCCTCTGGGCCGCCGCCATTCTGGGCGGCGGCGTGGGGGCCACGCTGGGGATGAGGCTGTTCCACCATAAGACGAAAAAGGGCTTTTTCCACATCGGCCTGCCCCTGCTGGCGATTTTGCAGCTGGGACTGCTGGCGTGGGTCATTGTCCGTCAGGGAGGGCTGTGACCCGGGACGCCTTCGCGCCCCGCAATGCGCGCGTGAGCCGCGCTCCCTCCGGCCTGATCCTTTTGTTGTCTTTGCGGTATGGCCGGAACCGGCCCCGCCGCAGGTCATATATCTTACGCAGCACTCCCGCGGGGTTTGCCCGGGGAGACGATTTGAGGTCACGCCGGAGGAAAACGGCGTTCCGGCTATGGATGTGCCGATGGGGACCTTGAATCAGGCACAGAACAGAAAGGAACGATCCTATGGAAATCAACGGCACGACGGTATCTGATACCTACTACTACAAGGACCTCGGCCTGTCCGAGGCCACCATGAAGGCCCTCGAAAAGAAGGGCTTCACTCAGGCCACCGCCATTCAGGGCGGCGCCATTCCCTACTTCATGGACTGGAAGGACGTGGTGGCCAAGGCCCCCACCGGCACCGGCAAGACCTACGCCTTCGGCATCCCCATGGTGGAGCACATCGACCCGGAGTCCGACAAGGTGCAGGCCCTCATCCTCGCCCCCACCCGGGAGCTGGCCATCCAGATCCGGGATGAGCTGCGGGACCTGTGCGCCTTCCGGGAGGGCGTCCGGGTGGTGTGCCTGTATGGCGGCCAGCCCATCGACAAGCAGATCACCCAACTCAAGAACCGGCCCCAGCTGGTGGTGGCCACCCCGGGCCGCCTGATGGACCACATGAAGCGCCGCACCGTCAAGCTGGACGACGTCCAGACCGTGGTGCTGGACGAGGCGGACCGGATGCTGGACATGGGCTTCATTCAGGACGTGACCCGCATTCTGGACAAGATGCCCCACCGCCGGAATCTGGGCCTGTTTTCCGCCACCATCAGCCGGGAGGTCATGGACATCTCCTGGGTCTACCAGCGCGACCCGGCGGAGATCACCGTCCGCCCGGTGGAGGAGAACCGCCCCGACATCCAGCAGTACCAGATCGAGCTGGACGGTCGGGAGAAGAAGCTGGACACCATGGTGGCACTCCTCAACGGCGGCGAGTACGAGCGGGCCATCGCCTTCTGCAACACGAAGAACATGACCGACCGGCTGGCGGGCCTTCTGAAAATGCGGGGCATCACCTGCGAGGCCATCCACGGCGACATCCAGCAGCGGGTGCGGGAGCAGACGCTGAAGAAGTTCAAGGACGGCCAGCTCCGGGTGCTGGTGGCCACCGACGTGGCCGCCCGGGGCCTTGACATCGACGATGTGGACGTGGTGTTCAACTACGACGTGCCCGACGAGCAGGAGTACTACATCCACCGCATCGGCCGCACCGGCCGGGCCAAGAAGCACGGCGTGGCCTACACGCTGGTGGCCTCCGTCACCGAGTCCATCAAGATGCGGGACATCGCCCGCAACACCAAGGCGGACATCCAGCTCCTGCGGTACGACAGGGACGGCTGCCTCATGCTGGTGGAGCAGCAGTAAATTTCCGCGAAACACAGAAAAAACCCGCCCTTTTCTCACGAAAAGGGCGGGTTTTTTCACACTGTTTTCACTTCGTTCCCGTGGAGCCGAAGCCGCCGGCCCCACGCTGGGTGTCGTCCAGCTCGTCGATCTCCGCGAACTGGGCGGT
This sequence comes from uncultured Oscillospiraceae bacterium, assembly GCA_934675115.1. Taxonomy (GTDB): domain Bacteria; phylum Bacillota; class Clostridia; order Oscillospirales; family Oscillospiraceae; genus Enterenecus. The sequence continues at coordinate 10,713 of CAKUPH010000021.1, forward strand.
GAGGTAGGGGGCGATGACCAGCTGGGCAATGCGGTCACCGTTTTCCACGGTGCGGGTCTCGCCGCTGTGGTTGTGAATGGCCACCATCAGCTCCCCCCGGTAGTCGGCGTCGATGACGCCCACCTTATTGGCCGGGGCAAGGCCCTGCTTGCTGGCAAGGCCGGAACGGGCGTACACCAGCCCCACGTACCCCCGGGGGATGGCCATGGCCACGCCGGTGTGGACGAAAACGGTGGCCCCCGGGGCGATGGTCACGGGGCCGTCGGTGAGGGCGTATAGGTCGGCGCCCGCCGCGTCGGCGGAGCCGTAGCTGGGCAGCTTGGCCCGGGGGTCCAGCTTTTTGACGGAAACAGGGGCGGTGAGCATAAAGATTCCTCCATTTTATGGCGCCCGGCGGCCAAAAACCGCCGGTTTTCTGTTATTTTGTGATGGATTCGATGGTGTCCGCCCCGCTCCATGGGACGACGGTATGGGTGCGGATGCTCTCCGGCAGGTCGATGATCCGCTGGTTGGACGAGCCGCGGAACCGCAGGGCCAGATCCTTTTTCGCCTGCACGAACTCGCCGTCTACCAGTACGTCAATGAGACTGAGCAGCTCGTCGGTGCACTCGCACCGTGCGCGGCTCACCTGCCACAGCTCGCCGTCCAGCGTGTAGCCGGAGTAGCACCACACCGTTTTGTCCGGGTATTTCTCCCGCATCCGGCGCAGCAGGGGCAGCAGCGCCCGCTGGTTGGCGGGCTCGAAGGGCTCGCCCCCCAGCAGGGACAGGCCCTTGATATAGGACGGGGCCAGTCCGTCCAGAATTTTATCTTCTGTCTCCGCGGTGTACGGCTGGCCGTACTGAAAGTCCCACGCTTCCGGGTTGAAGCACCCCTCGCACTGGTGGGTGCAGCCGGACACGAACAGGGATACCCGGACGCCGGGGCCGTTGGCCACGTCCGTCCACTTGATGGTCGCGTAATTCATGAAAAACGCTCTCCTTACCTGAGGAAATTTGCGGAAAAGGGGCGGTCGGCAGACCGACCGCCCACATTCTTAGTATCAAATTATCTGTTTGTGGGTCATGACCCGCCCGTCCACCTCGTAGGGCGGAAAGGGTTTCCGGGAAAACTGGTTTTCCCGGAAGGCGCGCCGGCGTCAGCCGGTAACGGCATTTCCGCAGAAATGCCCGCGCCTGTCTATTCTCCGCGCTTCTTACAGATGGAGTACCCGGGCCTTGATCTCCTTGGTCTTGCCCACGTTCCAGAAGTTCTCGCCCAGATAGCCGCAGGTGCGGCGGGTGACGTTCATCTTGGAGTGGTCCTTGTTGCCGCAGTTGGGGCACTCCCACTCGTTGTCATCATTGACAACGATCTCCCCGTCGTAGCCGCACACCTGACAGTAATCGCTCTTGGTGTTGAACTCGGCGTACTGGATGTTGTCGTAGATGAAGCGGACCACGTCCTGCATGGCCTCCAGATTGTGGCGCATGTTGGGGATCTCCACATAGGAGATGGAGCCGCCGGAGGAGATCTTCTGGAACTGGCTCTCAAAGGTGAACTTGGCGAAGGCGTCAATGTTCTCCCGGACGTCCACATGGTAGGAATTGGTGTAGTAGCCCTTGTCGGTGACGTCCTTGATGGTGCCGAAGTGCTCCTTGTCGATGCGGGCAAAGCGGTAGCACAGGCTCTCCGCCGGGGTGCCGTACAGGGCGAAGCCCAGCCCACCGCTCTCCTTCTTCCAGCGGTCGGTGGTGGCGCGCAGGTGGTTCATCACCCGCAGGGCAAAGTCCTCACCCTCCGGCGTGGTGTGGGAACAGCCCTTCACCAGCTTCGTCACCTCGTAAAGGCCGATGTAGCCGAGACTCAGGGTGGAGTAGCCGCCCTCCAGCAGCTTGTCGATGGTCTCGCCCTTGTCCAGCCGGGCGATGGCGCCGTACTGCCAATGGATGGGGGACACGTCGGACCGGACGCCCTTCAGGGCGTTGTGGCGGCACATGAGGGCCTCGCGGCACAGCTCCAGCCGCTCGTCCAGCAGAGCCCAGAACTTGTCCTCATCCTGCCCGGCGATGATGCCGATCTGGGGCAGGTTGATGGACACCACGCCCTGATTGAACCGGCCCTCGAACTTGTAGTTGCCGTTCTCGTCCTTCCACGGGGACAGGAAGGAGCGGCAGCCCATGGGGGAGAACACGTTGCCCTCGTAATTCTCCCGCATCTTCTTGGCGGAGATGTAGTCGGGGTACATCCGCTTGGCGGAGCACCTGACGGCCAGCTCCGTGAGGTAGTCGTACTTGCCGCCCTTCAGGCAGTTGCACTCATCCAGCACGTACACCAGCTTGGGGAAGGCGGGGGTGATATAGACGCCCTTCTCGTTCTTGATGCCCTCCAGCCGCTGCTCCAGCACCTCCTGAATGATGGCGGCGTTCTCCTCAATGTAGGGGTCGTCGTCCCGGAGCACGAGGAACAGGGTGACGAAGGGGGACTGGCCGTTGGTGGTCATGAGGGTGTTGATCTGGTACTGGATGGTCTGGACGCCGCTCTTCAGCTCGTCCTTCGTCCGGGCCCGGGCGATCTTCTCCACGGTGGCGTCGTCCAGCTCGGGGGCGGCCTCCCGGGTCTTGCGCAGGTACTTGTGGTAGGTCAGGCGGAGGTACTTGCCCAGATGGCTCATCTCCACGCTCTGGCCGCCGTACTGGTTGGAGGCCACGCAGGCGATGATTTGGGTGACGATGGTGCAGGCCACCTGGAAGCTCTTGGGGGACTCGATGAGCTTGCCATTGATCATGGTGCCGTTGTCCAGCATATCGCCGATGTTCACAAGGCAGCAGTTGAAGATATGCTGCACGAAATAGTCCGCGTCGTGGAAGTGGAGCACGCCCTCGTCGTGGGCCTTGGAGATCTTCTCCGGCAGGAGGATGCGGCGGGTCAGGTCCCGGCTCACCTCGCCGGCGATGTAGTCCCGCTGGGTGGAGGCGATGGCGGTGTTCTTGTTGGAGTTCTCCTCCGCCAGATCCTTGTTGTCGTTGCGGATGAGGGCGAGGATGGACTCATCGGTGGTGTTGGCCTTGCGCACCAGCGCCCGGGTGTAGCGGTAAATGATGTAGGCCTTGGCCAGCTCATACTTCCCGGCGGCCATGAGCTTGGTCTCCACCATGTCCTGAATGTCCTCCACCAGCAGGCGCTGGCGGCCCTTGGACGCCACGGCGTCGGCAATGGCATCGATGGAAGCCTCGTCGATGCGGTACTGCTCCTCCACCGCCTGATTGGCTTTCTGGATGGCGACGACGATCTTCGCCCGGTCAAAATCGACGGTGGAACCGTCGCGCTTAATGACTTTCATCTGTAAAAGCTCCTCCCCCGTATCAAAATCAATGGGCACCGAGCAGGATGCCCGCAATCATAAATGTCAGCTCACTTACCTTATCACATCCGGCCCGGCTTGTATATGCACATTCTTCCTAAATATTGTGCTCAAATTTGTACGACACTTTTTCTTGACACAAGATGTTGTGACTCGCTTTCCCGACGCCATATTCCCGCAAACCCCCGGCTCCCTAAGGCTTCCGCCCTGTGGCACGGCGGGAGAGCGGCGCATAAAATGGGGTGCACCACAAGGAAAGGAGCATGCTTCATGAACGAGATCCATACCTATCTCAACGCGCCCTCCTGCGGCCGGGCCATCTCCGCGGACGAGTTCGCCGCCGGTCTGTCCGGGACGGGGTGCGCCTGCCGGGGGAGCGGGCAGGACTGCGGCTGCGGCCAGAACTGCCAGCCGCCGGAGCCCCCTCCCGCCCCCTGTCCGCCGCCGCTGCCCCTGATCGACGAGCCCTGCTGCAAGGAGAGCTTCGAGGCCGCCTTCCGGCTGCTGTGCGACTGCGAGCTGCGCATCCTGCTGGATCTGGACCAGATGGCCTTCGTCACCGAGAGCTTCATCGCCGGGGCCAACCTCGTGCCGGTGACCGACGCCGCCGAGGTGTCCGACAACCTGTCCGCCGCCCTCAGCGGCAGCTACCTGCGGCCCACCTGCGGCACCCGGGACGTGCTGGACATCTCCGGCGCGCCCTACTACCCCGTCCCGGATGCGACCACCCCCCTGCCCTTCACCGCCACCCGCGTATCCCTGTGCGAGCTGACGGCGGCGGCGGTGCAGGTGGCCGCCATGACCGGGGACGGGACGCTGACGGCGGAGGAGGTCACCACCCGGAGCTACAACCGGGCCAAGCGGCTGCTGTCCGCCCGGCTCAACCCCTGCCGCAGCCCCGGCGATGCCTGCACCTGCCGCCTGAGCGGCCAGTGCAACTGCTCCGGCGGGATGCTGGACGCCATCACCGGCTGCGGCTCCGGCCGGGACATCAACCTCACCGCCGGGCCGCTGGCCCTGCTGGGGGTAGAGCTGCTGGGCACCATCGGCAATGTCATGGTGCTGGCCGGGGACGAGGCCCAGCGCATCTACTTCGTCTGCCTGAACAGCGTGGCATTTCTGGGCTGAATATCCGCAAAAAGGCGCAAAAACGCGGCTGTCTCCGTGGGAGACAGCCGCGTTTTCTTCTGTGTCTGTCAGCCGGCCTGCCTGAGGGCCTGAGCCAGCTGATCGGGGCAGGACGTGGCCTTGCTGCCGCAACGGATGCCCTCCATGCGGGCGATGGCCTCCTCCACCTTCATGCCCTTGAGCAGGGAGCAGATGCCCTGTAAATTGCCGGAGCAGCCGCCCTGCACCCGGACGGCCTGAATGATGCCGTTGTCCACGTCGATCTCCATGTGCCGGGAGCAGACGCCCCGGGGCTGATAGGTAATCGTCTCCATAAAAAGTTCCTCCTTCGATGATTCCGGACAGATTATACTCTATCCGGCGCTTACTGTCCAGCCCCGCTTTCCGCCCGGAACTGCTCCAGCTGCTCGGAGTCCTTCCGCTCCAGACTGCGCTCCCCGGCAAGGCCCTCCATATGATGGGTCAGCTCGTGGCGCAGGGTGATCCACAGCTCCTCCTCCCAGACCTTCCGGGGCTCGTCAGCCAGCAGGGCGGCGAAGGAGCCGTAGTAAATTTTGATGTACCGGCCCATCTCGTCGCAGCAGTACTCGCCCATGACGTACACGTCCTCCCCGGCCTCCGGGTCGGGCAGGGCGTCCTCCAGCAGCACCACGCCGCCGTTGAGCCACGCGAACAGCTCCATGGGGATCTGCTCGTAATAGTCGTCCAGAATTTCGTTTACTTCGTCGATGCTCAGCATCATGTCAATCGTCTCCAATCAAAGAAATCGTCACTGTGCGGCAGTAGGACCGGTCTGCCAGCGGGCCGGTGCCCTCCCGGATCCAGCCCAGACCGTCAAAGCCGGTGCATTCCACCGTCTGGCTGATGTGCAGGCCGCCCACGTCGGCCTCGAAGCTGTCATACCGATCCTCCCAAATATCCAGATACTGGGGCCAGTTGAAGCAGTTCAGCTCCCGGGTGGCGGCGGCCAGCGCCAGCGCGGCCACCTGATAGTAGGTCTGATCCATATATAAGAAAACAGTGGAAGACCCGGACACGGCCTTCGCATCCGTGACCAGATAGTCGGACAGCGTCACCGACGTCACCACGCCGTCCGTCAGTTCCATGCTCACCGGGGAATATTCCGTATCCAACGAAAAGGGCGTCAACACAATGTCGGTATATTCCCTGACCCAGTCGCCCTCGCTGTTCAGCTGGAGCCCGTCCACGTCCGCCGTGTGCTTCAGGCTGTAGTTGAAGTTTTTGCTGTACTCCTCCGCCGTCAGAGGACCCCGGTTGGGCGGCACAACGGACGCCGCGCTCATCACCAGCACCAATTCGACGCAGGCAGCGCAGATCACTGGGGCGGTCAGGCCGGGCAGAAGTCCCTTCTCCTTGGTGTAACGCAGCTCGTCCGCCTCGTCCCACGTCATTTCAGAGCCGTCCGAGTACCGCTTCCAGAGCTTCCACAGCACGAAAAACACCACGATGGGGATCCGTAGAAGAACTTCGTACCCGAACAACCGGAAGGACCGGGCCGCGGCCTCATCCAGCGACAGCTTGCCGTCCTTCCAGCCCCGGATTTTCAGGCCGAAGATGCGCTTGCCCGGCGTCCAGCCCACGAAGTGGAGCCAGAACACCTCACACGTCAGCTCAAAGGCCACGCAGAACAATCCGAGAAGCCACGTGGCAAAGCTCTCCCAGTGGAGAATATCCCAGCGGAATACCAGCAGGATCACCGCGGCCAGGACCACACTGTGGATGGACTCGTCCACCGCCCGGGCAAAGAACCGCAGGAAGGGGTGATCACAGGCCCGGTCCTTCCCCTCCCACCACGGCTTTGGCGGGGCCGGCCTGGACGGGGCGGGGACGGCGGGACGGCGGGACAACTCCCGCAGCCACGGCCCCGGCTCCAGCGCGGCGTACTCCACGCCGGACTGCTCCAGCGCGCGGCACACCTGCGCCGCCCGGTCCGCCGCGTCCCGGTCGCCCTCCAGCTTGGTCAGCTGGGTGAACAGCGCCCGCTCCAGCGGCAGCGCGCCGCTCTGCACCGCGCGGATGGTCTCAAGGTCCATGTGGAGCTGCCGCAGCAGCTTGATCTTTTCCAGCGCGGACACATCCGCCTCGGAGTAATCCCGGTAGCCGTTCGCCAGCCGGGCCGGGCGGAGCAGGCCCTCGTTTTCGTAATACCGGATGTTCGCCCGGGTCATTCCGGTGCGCTCTTCCAGCTCCTTGATGGTCATGGTATCGCCTCCTGCGTGCAGGATAAGGTATCAAGGCCCTTTACAGTCAAGCGAAATCTGCGTTTTCCGGCAAAATTTATACCGGTTTGCCCCGCATGGTCAGAGAAATGCGCTTTTTCTTCTCGTCCACCTCTTTGACCCACACGGTGACCACGTCGCCCACGCTGAGCACCTCGGAGGGGTGCCTGATGTAGCGGTTGGTGATCTGGCTGATGTGGACAAGGCCGTCCTGATGGACGCCGATGTCCACAAAGGCGCCGAAGTCGATGACGTTGCGCACCGTGCCCCGGAGCTCCATGCCGGGCTTGAGGTCCTTCATGTCCATGACGTCGGTGCGCAGCACCGGGGCGGGCAGCTCGTCCCGGGGATCCCGGCCGGGCTTCATCAGCTCCGCCGCCACGTCCGTCAGGGTGGGCACGCCCACGCCGCACTCCGCCGCTGCCTTTTCCTCGCCGTAGGCATGGAGCCGTTGGGACAGCTCCCCCATCCGCCCGGCGCGGACGTCGTCCATGCCGTAGCCGCACAGGCCCAGCAGCTTTTCCGCCGCGGCGTAGCTCTCCGGGTGGACGGCGGTGTTGTCCAGCGGGGAGCGGCTGTCCGGCACCCGCAGGAAGCCCGCGCACTGCTCGAAGGCCTTGGGCCCCAGCTTGGACACCTTCAAAATCTGCTTCCGGGTGGTGAAGGGGCCGTTCTCCTCCCGGTACTTCACGATGTTCTTCGCCGTGGTGCCGTTCAGCCCCGCCACCCGGGTCAGCAGCGGCGCGGAGGCGGTGTTCACGTCCACGCCCACGGCGTTGACGCAGTCCTCCACCACGCCGTCCAGCGCCTCGCCCAGCCGGGCCTGCGGCATGTCGTGCTGGTACTGGCCCACACCGATGGCCTTGGGGTCGATCTTCACCAGCTCCGCCAGCGGGTCCTGAAGCCGCCGGGCGATGGACACGGCGGAGCGCAGGTTCACGTCGAAGTCCGGGAACTCCTCGGCGGCCAGCTTGGACGCGGAGTAGACGGAGGCCCCGGCCTCGCTGACGATCATGTAGCTCACGCCGCCCCCCACCTGACGGATGAGCTCCACCGTCATCTGCTCCGTCTCCCGGCTGGCGGTGCCGTTGCCGATGGCGATGTGCTTCACGCCGTGCTTACGGATCAGCGCGGCCAGCTTCGCGATGGCCTCGTTTTTCCCCCGCTCACCGTGGGTGGGATAGACCACCGTAGTGTCCAGCACCTTGCCGGTGGGGTCAATTACCGCCACTTTACAGCCCATGCGGTAGCCGGGGTCAAGGCCCATGGTGACGAAGCCCTTCACCGGCGGCTGCATAAGCAGGGGGCGGAGGTTCAGGGCAAACTGGCCGATGGCCCCCTCATCCGCCCGCTCGGTGAGGGCCGCGCGGACCTCCCGCTCCATGGACGGGGCGATGAGCCGGTCGTAGGCGTCCTCCGCGGCGGAGCGGACAAAATCCATGGCGGCGGAGCCGGGCTTCACCACCGCCCGGCGGACGGCCACCAGCGCCGTCTCCCGGTCAAGCTCCACGGAGACCTTCAGAATTTCCTCCCGTTCGCCCCGGTTGATGGCCAAGATCTGATGACCCTGCGTTTTGTTGACCGGGCTTGAAAACTCGTAGTAAAGCCGGTACACCGTGTCCTCCGGCTCCTTGGCCGCGGCCCGGGACACCAGCTGGGCCCGCCGGTCGTACAGCGCCCGGAGGGTCTTGCGCAGGGCCGCGTCGTCGGAGATGAGCTCCGCCACGATGTCGCCGGCCCCCTGAAGGGCGGCTTCCGCCGACTCCACGCCCTTATCCGGGTCCACATACTTCGCCGCCTCCGTCTCCGGCTTCGGGCAGTTTCGCTCCTGGGCAAACAGCAGCAGCGCCAGCGGCTCCAGCCCCTTCTCCCGGGCCATGGTGGCCCGGGTGCGGCGCTTCTGCTTGTAGGGGCGGTACAGGTCCTCCACCTCCGCCAGCGTGACGGCGGCGTCGATGGCGGCGGACAGCTCATCGGTGAGCTTGCCCTGATTGGCGATGGCCTCCCGCACCTCCGCCCGGCGGGCGTCCAGATTGCGCAGGTATTGCAGCCGCTCCGCCAGCTGGCGGATGAGCTGGTCGTCCATGGCGCCGTGAAGCTCCTTGCGGTAGCGGGCGATGAAGGGGACGGTGTTGCCCTCGTCCAGCAGGCGGACGATGTTTTCCACATGCTGCGCCGGGCGGTCCAGCTCCCGGCTCAGCAGCTCGATGATATGATCCATAGGTTCTCCTTTTCTTTGGGGGATGTACGGTTATTCCTTGCCGGTGACCTCCACCAGATAGTCCATGCACTCGTCGATCATCCGGTCGCAGTGGACCCGGCGCTCTTCGCCCCGCTCTACGGCCGCCTTCAGCAGCGCGGCGCAGTCCAGCGCGCCGTTTTTCTCCCGGAAGCGGCGCAGCAGCTCCGCCCGGGCTGTCACCGGCAGATCCAGCCCGCCCATGACCATCAGTGCGCCGGTAATGGCTCCGCACATGGAGCCGCAGCCCATGCCGCTGCCGAAATTGGCGGCCAGCGCCGCGGCCTGTTCCTTCGTGATGCCCAGCTCTTCGGAGTAGGGCATGAGCACCGACTGGGCGCAGTTGTAGTGCCTGCTCTGGTCGGCCCGGCGGGCCAGCAGTTCTTCTCTTTTCGTCATTTCCATGATCTCCTTTTCTATTTGTTCCATTGTTCCGATTCAATGTCCAACGCAGAAAACATCGGGGATCGCGTCACCCCAGACGGCACGCGCCCGCCGGTACATGGCCCGGGCGTGGAGCCGGTCGTGCCACAGAAACCGCCGCATGACCTTCCGCAGGGACCACTCCTCGCCGCAGCCGTCCACCCGGGGCGGCGCGGTGAGAAAGTCCGGCAGGGCCTCCACCGCCGCCAACGCCAGCCGCCGGTTTTCCAGACAGCCGGGCAGCTCCTCCGGCTCCGCCCCCAGCTGGCCCACGTAGTAGGCGGTGCAATAGTTGGTGTGGTCGAACATCTTCCGGGCGGTGTCGGGGTACTCCCCGTAAAAGGTGGCCCGGGCAGGGCCGAGGGGCCTGTCCTTATCCGGAACGGCGGCATACAGCCGGTCCAGATCAGCCGCCGAGCGGAGCACCAGCGCTTTGGCCCCCTCGTATTCCGCCCGGGACATGGGGGCCCGCTCCCCGGCGAAGATGATGTCGCCGTCGGCGTCCTCCACATGGAGCTCAGGCTGGTACTTTTTCTCGGTGATGGTCACCGGGCCGTCCGGCACATCTACCCCCGCCCAGCGGCAGTAGGCCGCAACCCCCTCCGGCAGGCGGGCGGCGGCTTCCTCCGGCGTTTTCCCCCGGGCGAAGGCCCCGGGACGGTCCAGTGAAAAGAGCATACAGCCCCGGTCGTTGTATTCCAGCGCGGCGTTCATAACATTCTTCCTTTCCGGGCCGGTCAGTTGAAGATCTCCGGCTCCTCCTGAAACATCTTCCGCACCCGGCGCAGCAGCAGCCGGTGCCCCGGCCGGGCCAGCTCCGGGTCGGCGGCGATAAGCTCCTCCGCCGCGGCCCTGGCCTCCTGCAAAAGGGCCACGTCGGCGGCAAAGTCCGCCACCTTTAACTGCGGCAGGCCGTGCTGGCGACGGCCGAAGAAGTCGCCGGGGCCACGCAGGCGGAGATCCTCCTCCGCAATTTTGAAGCCGTCGTTGGTGGCGCACAGCGCCCGGAGCCGCTCCCGGGCAGCGTCGCTGCGGCTGGCGGTGACCAGCACGCAGTAGCTCTGGTGGCTCCCCCGGCCCACACGGCCCCGGAGCTGGTGGAGCTGGGACAGGCCGAAGCGCTCGGCGTTCTCCACCACCATGAGAGAGGCGTTGGGCACGTCCACCCCCACCTCGATGACGGTGGTGGACACCAGCACATCCAGCTCCCCGGCGGCAAAGGCGGCCATGACGGCCTCCTTGTCCTTCGGTTTGAGCTTCCCGTGGACGAAGCCCACCCGCAGGTCGGGGAACACCTGCTCCTGAAGCTCCCGGGCATAGGTGGTGACGGCCTTGAGGTCCATGGCCGGGCCGCCGTCCGTGTCATCCAGCGGCTCCCCCTCGTCCACAGCGGGGCAGACGATATAGATCTGGCGGCCCAGCGCCGCCTGCGCCCGGACGAAGTTATACATCCGCTGGCGCTTGTCCTCCCCCACCACGTAGGTGGCCACCGGCGTGCGGCCGGGGGGCAGCTCGTCAATGACGGACACGTCCAGATCGCCGTAAATGATGAGGGCCAGCGTCCGGGGAATGGGGGTGGCGGACATGACCAGCACGTGGGCGGCGCTGACGAAATTTTCAGCCCCCGGTACAGCATCCCCGCTGCGGCGCGCCGCCGCGGGGACCCCCGAGCCGATTTTATCTGTGGCCGCAGAAAGTGGATCCCCCCGGCCTTCGCCGCTGCCGCGGCACCCCATTTCCGATGGGGCCCCCTTCGCGGCCAAGGCCGCCCGCTGCGCCACGCCGAAGCGGTGCTGCTCGTCGGCGATGACCAGTCCGAGATCGTGATAGGCCACGCCCTCAGAGAAGAGGGCGTGGGTGCCCACAATAACGTCCACGTCCCCGGCGGCCAGCGCCGCCAGCAGGCGCTTTTTCTCCGCGCCCTTCACCGAGCCGGTGAGCAGGCCCACCCGCACCCCCGCCGGGGTCAGCAGGGCGGACAGCGTCCGGTAATGCTGCTCCGCCAGCAGCTCCGTGGGGGCCATCAGGGCGCACTGGCAGCCGTTTTTCGCCGCCGCCCACGCCCCGTAGGCGGCTACCGCCGTCTTGCCGGAGCCAACGTCCCCCTGCACCAGACGGTTCATGGCCCGGCCAGAGGTCAGGTCGGCGGCCATGTCCGCCATGGCCCGGCGCTGGGCCCCCGTGGGGGTGAAGGGCAGGAGCTTTTCAAACTCCGCCGGGTCGGCCAGCAGCCGCCGGCCCGCGCCGCCGCTCCGGCGGCCCTTGAGCATGGCAAGGCCGCAGGTCAGGGTGAGCAGCTCCTCGAAGATCATCCGCCGCCGGGCCTGCTCCAGCGCCTCGAAGGACTCGGGGTAGTGGATGTTCCGGTAGGCGAACTCCGCGCCGCACAGGCCGTGGGCGCGCCGCACCTCCGCCGGGACGGCGTCGGGCAGGCCGGACAGGCACTCGTCCACCGCCCGGTGGGTCAGCCCTGCCAGCAGGTTGTTGGACACTCCCGCCGTCAGCGGGTACACCGGCATGATGAGACCCGTGACCTTCCCAGCCCCCTCCCGCTCGAAGGCGGGGTTGGTCATGGCGCGGGAGCGGCCCGACTCCTCCACCCTGCCGTAAAAAACGTAGGTGACGCCGGGCTTGAGATTATCCTTCAGATACGCCTGATTGAAAAAGGTGATATACAGCGTCCCGGTGTGGTCCACCGCTTTGAACTTCACCAGCTCCAACCCCCGGCGAACGCGGCTGAGCCGGGGCATCTCCGCCACCATGGCGGACACGCAGCAGGGCGCGTCCAGCGGGGCCTGCCGGATGGGCCAGCACTGCCGCCGGTCCTCGTACCGCTGGGGAAAATGGCCCAGCAGATCCCCCACCCGGTACAGCCCCAGCCGGGCAAGGCTCTTGGCCTTGGCCGGGCCGATGCCCGGAATGTCCGTCAGCGGCGAACTGCGCTCCAGCGCCATTTCCCCTCGCCTCCCGTGATTTTTTCTGTATCATACCACATTCAGTACGCAAAAAACAGGGGGACGCCGCAAAATGCGTCGTCCCCCGCGCATATTAAAAGCCCCGCAGAGTTTCGCTTTACGCCTCGCCGCAGGCGAGGATAATCTCCTTTGCATAAGGCAGCTCCAGAATGGCGCCGCACAGCGTATGCCACTCGTCCAGCTTGTGGGCCCGGCGGGCAAAGTAGATCTTGCTGAGCACCTCATAGTTCATGGTGACGGTGCGCATCTGGTTGTAGCTGGTGGGCAGGAGCTGGATGAGGTCGTACCAGTCCGCCTTGTCCTTCGTCTCCATGTAGCGCAGGCGCACCTGCTCCAGATAGGCGATCCAGCCGTCGAACTCCTTCCGGGTGGCCTCGGTCATGTGGTCGGTGGAGAAATCCTCCGCCGAGAACGCCTTGGCATGGATCTTGTGCATGGTGGAGGTGGAGTTGGCCACGGTGCCCACCTTATAAGTATCGAACTCCTTCCACCAGTAGAGGGGAGCGGTGATGTCCATGGACACCATGATCTGACGGATGAACTTCCGGTGGTCGCTGCCCGCCCGGCACAGCCGCCCGGCCAGAGACAGGTCGTTCTCCCCCAGAATGTACTCGCCCTTTTCGTTGTAGGCGCTGTCGCCCCGCGCCCAGCTGTTCAGGGGGTTGCGGGCGCCCCGCATGGCGTTTTCAAGGTTCATGACGCTGACGCGTTCCACTTTAAGCATAGTAAAGCCCTCCCGGCGTGAAAATATTCTGTCCCTGAGTATAACAAAAAAACGGCTCCGGTTCAAGCCTGACCGGAGCCGTCATTATGCCATTATTACACGGCCTTATCCCTCCGCGATGTCGGCCAGCGCCTCCTGCGCGCCCCAGAAGTAGTTGTTTTCGCCCACCAGAGCGGTGACGCCGCCCCGGTCCATGGCCGTGCGGAAGGCGGCGTTGGCCCCGGCGAAGCACACCCGGATGCCCAGCGCCTGCTGCTCCTCGCAGAAGCGCAGGATAGCCCGGATGCCGGTGGTATCCACGGTGGACACGCCCCGGACGGACAGCACCACGGCGGACATGTCCTCCGGGATCTCCGCCAGCCGCTGGGACAGGATGCCGGCGGAGCCGAAGAAAATGGCCCCGGAGATATACACCACCCGGACGGCGGCGTGGCGCTCGTGATACTTCTGGTTGAGCTTTTCCAGCCGCAGGGGGTCCACCTCGCTGATGGTGACCTCCACGTTGTTAACGCTCTTGACGGCGAAGATGACGCAGCACAGGCCGAGACCCGCCAGAATGGCCACGGACAGGTCGAACAGCACGGTACAGGCCAGCGTGACGGCAAAGGCCAGCAGAGCGCTCTTGAACCGGTGCCTCACCATATATCTGATGGTGCTCCACTCGTTCATCCGCCACGCGGTGACCATGAGCACCCCGGCCAGCGCGGCCATGGGGATGCGGCTCATGACGCCGGACAGCAGGAACATGGACGCCAGCAGGCCCACGGAGTGGATGATGCCGGTGAGGCGGGTCTGCTGCCCCGCCTTGATGGCCACGCTGGTGCGGGCAATGGCGGCGGTGGCGGGCACGCCGCCGAAAAACGGGATGACGATGTTGCCCACGCCCTGGGCGATGAGCTCCCGGTCGGCGTTGAGGGGTTCACCCTTCATGTTTCCGGCGGAGGCCCCGCACAGCAGGGACTCGATCATACCCAGTGCCGCGATGGAAAAGGCCGGGGCCAGCAGGCCGGTGACGCTCCCCAGTTCAATACCGCTCAGCGACAGCCGGGCCGCGGGCAGCAGCGTCCGGGGGATGGCCCCCACCACCGCCACGTCCCACTTCAGGAAGGCGTTGAGGATGAGCACCACGATGAGGGACGCCAGCGACGACGGGAACACCGCCTGCCACTTTTTCGGCCAGACGATCATGAACAGCACCACAAACAGGCCGATGGCGGTGGTGCGCCAGTCGGGATGGAAGCCGTTCTGGAAGTAGGACACCAGCTTGCCCAGATTGCCGGACACGGTGGACGCGGTGCCGAAGAAATTGTCCAGCTGGCCCAGCGCGATGATGATGGCGATGCCGGAGGTAAAACCGGTGATGACGGGCATGGGAATGATGGACACCAGCCGCCCCACCCGGAACAGCCCGGCGATCACCAGAATGACGCCGGCCATCAGGGTGGCGAGAAACACGCCTTGCATCCCGTAGGACGCCACCACGGACACCAGAATGGCGGCCATGGCCCCGGTGGGGCCGGAGATCTGATAGGACGCGCCGGACAGAAAGCCGATGATGAGTCCGGCCAGAATGGCGGTAATGAGTCCCGCGGCGGCATCCGCCCCGGAGGACACGCCGAAGGCCAGGGCCAGCGGCAGCGCCACCGCCGTGACGGTGATGCCCGCCATCAGGTCCTTGGCGAACTTCGCGCCGTTGTAGCCGGAAAATTCCCGGCGCAGGTCTTGGATAAAGCTTTTCACAATGGATCCTCTCTCTTTTTCTCTTTTTTGCGGCGGGATTACGCCCGTTTTCCCCTCGGGCGCGCCGCATGGACAAGTCAATACTATATTCCTTCTCCCGGCGATTTGCAATCAAATTTTTCAATGTTTCAGGTTCAGTTTGAAACATTTTCAGAAACAAATTCTTATTTTGAAACATTTTCTGTTCCGTCTCTGTTTCAGCCCCCCAAAACAGGCGGGATACGACGGCCAAAAAGTTGGCACAGGATTTGCTATCTTATTTAGACGTGAGGAAGCGACCGGTATGGGCCGGTCCGAAAGAATACATAATTGTGAGGTATCGTAACGTGGGAAAGGTCAAACTGTGGGTCGATGGGACCCAGATCGAGGCCGAGGAGGGCCAGAGCCTGCTCAACGCCGCTCTCGCCGCCGGCATTTATATCCCCCATATCTGCTCGCATCCCGACCTGGAGCCTCAGGGCGGCTGCAAGCTGTGCGTGGTGGAGATCGAGGGGCAGGACGGCCCCACCACCTCCTGCACCACCACCGTGGAGGAGGGCATGAAGGTGCGCACCAAGGGCGAGCCGCTGGACAGCATCCGCCGCACCTCCATGCAGGTGATGATGGCCAGCCACCCCCAGTGCACCGGCTGCCGCTCCTTCGGCAACTGCGAATTTCAGGCGCTGCAGCAGTATCTGTCCAGCGTCAACAACCCCAGCATGCGGGAATTCCATAAGGAGACCGTCAATCTCAACACCAACAACCCCCTCATCGACCGGGACATGATCCGCTGCATCCAGTGCGGCCGCTGCGTCCGGGTGTGCAGCGACGTCCGGGGCGTGAACGTGCTGCGGTACAACCGGGTGGACGCCACCGGCGAAACCTATGTGGGCACGCTCAACGACTTCTCCCTGCCCGAGTCCGACTGCCGCTTCTGCGGCGCCTGCGTGGAGGTGTGCCCCACCGGCGCACTTCAGGACAAGGAGGGCGTGTTCCGCAGCGACGTGCCCCGGGAGCAGGCCCTCATCCCCTGCTCGCTGGAGTGCCCCGCCCACATCAACATCCCCGGCTATCTGCGCATGATCGCCGCCGGGGAGTACGACAAGGCCGTGGGCGTCATCCGGGAAAAGGTGCCCTTCCCCCACGCGCTGGGCTATGTGTGCACCCACTACTGCGAAAAGGGCTGCAAGCGCAAGGGTCTCAACGAGGCCGTGTCCATCCGGGACCTGAAGCGCTTCGCCGTGGAGCATGACACCAAGGAGAGCTGGAAGGAAAAGGCCTTCCACCTGCCCGCCACCGGCAAGAAGGTAGCCGTCATCGGCGCCGGCCCCTGCGGCATGACCGCTGCCTACTATCTGGGCAAGAAGGGACACGACGTCACCGTGTTCGAGCGCAATCCCGTGGCCGGCGGCATGCTGGCCGTGGGCATCCCCTCCTACCGGATGCCCCGGGGCGACCTCCAGAAGGAGATCGACACCATCGTGGCCGAGTCCGGCATCAAAATGGAGTACAACACCGACGTCGCCAGCGCCGCCGACCTGAAGAAGGACTACGACGCCGTGCTGGTGGCCGTGGGCGCGTCCGAGGGCAAGGTCATCCCCACCGCCAACATGGTGGACGCGCAGAACACCACCGCCCTGAAGTTCCTGAAGGCCGTGGCCCTCGGTCAGGCCGACAGCTTCCAGCCCCACGTGGGCGCTGGCACCCGGGTGCTGGTCTTCGGCGGCGGCAACGTGGCCTTCGACGCCGCCCGCACCTCCGCCCGGCTGGGCGCGCAGGTCAGCGTGGTGTGCCTTGAGAGCCGCGCCAAGATGCTGGCCGACGACGAGGAGATCGAGCAGGCTCAGGAAGAGGGCGTGAAGGTCTACTCCGGCTATACCAACTCCGGCTTCAACGTGGAAAACGGCCGGGCCACCGGCCTGAACGTGGTGGCCGTGTCCGACTTCAGGTTCGGCCCCAACGGGCTGGAGGTCACCAAGGTCCCCGGCACCGAGGAGGTCGTCCCCTGCGACGTGGTCATCTTCGCCTCCGGCCAGAAAACCGACCTCACCGCCGGCTTCGGTCTGGAGCTGAACAAGTTCGGCTTCCCTGTGGATCCCGCCACCGGCAAGAGCGGCTACAACACCAGCGTTGACGGCGTGTTCACCGCCGGCGACGTCATCACCGGCACCAAGGCCGTCATCGACGCCATCGCCGGGGGCCGGAAGGCCGCCGAGCTCATGGACGCCTATCTGGGCGGCGACGGCAATATTGAGGAGCATCTGGCCGACCTGCCCGAGGCCGATCCCCACATCGGAAAGATCGAAGGCTTCGCCTTTGAAAAGCGGGTCAAGCCGTCCATCCTCTCCTGCGAGGAGCGCCGGGACAACTTCGACCGGGTGGACAACTCCTTCACCGAGGACGAGGCCAAGGCCGAGGCCGGGCGCTGCCTGAAGTGTCCGCTGCGCTGCCAGCTCCACAAGCCCAAGGTGTGGACCGCTTACATGAATAACTGAGGAGGAGGGACAGAACATGATCAAGAATTGTGACAAGACCGCCGAACTGCTGCCCTCTATCGACGAGATCTTGAATAAGGCCGACAACGTGTGCCCCGTCAAGTGGGCGGTGGACGTGGCGGAGACCGCCATGCGCAGCTCCTGCGGCAAGGGCACCTTCTGCCGGGACGGTCTCAAGCAGCTCTACCTCATCGGCAGGGACATCACGCTGAACAAGGGCTCCATGGAGGACATCGAGCTTCTGCAGGAGCTGTGCAATACCATGCTGCCCGCCGCGGACTGCGAGCTGTCCGCCCGGTGCATCGAGCTGTTCAAGGCATCTCTGGACAACCACTACAACGACTGGACCGCCCACATCCTGCGCAAGCGCTGCAAGGCCGGGGTCTGCGAGGCCTTCCCGAAGCCCGCCGCCATGGGCGGCGCTGCCGCGGCCGGCGGACGCCGCCGCCGTGGCGGAGCCGTCGAGGTGGTGGAGGAGTCTGCCGCTCCCGTTGCCCAGACCGCCGCTCCCGTTCCCTCCGCCGAGGCTGCCGCCCCCGAGGAGGGTGCTGTGCACCGCCGTCGCCGCCGCAGCGGCATCGTGGAGGTTGTGGAGGACGCTCCCGCGGCGTCCGCCCCTGCCGCCGCGCCGGTGAACACCCCCGTTTCCGCCCCCGCCCCCGCAGCGGAGCCTGCCGCGCCTGTCCGGCGTGTCATCCCCCCCGTCGCCGCACCCGTGGAGGGTGCCACCCGTCGCCGCCGCCGCAGCGGCGTGGTGGAGATCATCGAGGACTGAGTTCCCGGGCCTGTCTGAATGTGAGAACTTCAAATTCATATATTTAAGGAGAAATGAATCATGGCTAAGATCAAAATGGAAGCCGACGTCGTGGTCGTCGCCGCCGGTATGTCCGGTTTGGCTGCCGCCACCCAGGCGCAGGAGTCCCTGAACGCCACCGGCGGCGGCAGCGTCGTCGCCTTCGAGAAGTCCGGCACCACCGGCGGCGCCGCCAACATGGGCATGGCCTTCCTCGCCATCGAGTCCCAGATGCAGAAGGAGTCCATGACCAACGACTACACCAAGGATGACGCCTTCAACTTCTTCATGGAGTACACCCACTGGCGCTCCGACGCCAAGCTGGTCCGCCGCTGGTTCAACATGTCCGCCAGCACTGTGGAGTGGGTCCAGAACATGGGCGTTGAGTTCCTCGGCGTGTATAAGTACTTCAAGAACTCCCACTGCACCCAGCACATGGTGAAGGTCCCCGGCACCAACAAGCCCACCGAGCGCGGCGCGTCCATCATGGTCAAGGCCATGACCGACTACGCCCAGGAGATCGGCGTGGACTTCCAGTTCCACACCTCCATCAAGGAGCTCATCCGCGGCGACAAGGGCCAGATCATCGGCGTGCGCGGCGTCCGTGACGACGGCACCGAGATCGAGTGCCTGTGCAACGCCGTCATCGTGGCCACCGGCGGCATCGGCAACAACGTGGACATGATCGAGAAGTACATGGGCTGGAAGTGGGGCGAAGATATGTTCACCTTCCGCATCCCCGGTCTGGACGGCGACGGCATGAACATGGTCTGGGCCGCCGGCGGCAAGAAGGCCCCCATCAACATGGAGGTCACCTACAACACCCCCGGCACCACCGACGTGTTCAAGACCCTGTCCGAGACCATGCGTCAGCCC
>CAKUPH010000022.1 GCA_934675115.1 uncultured Oscillospiraceae bacterium
CAGCAATAGCACTGCCGCACCATCAAGCAACCCAACAGCGCAGGCGCTGACCGACGACCCGGAAACCTATAACGACTACCAATGGAGCGGCAGCGATAATTAGTGGCTTCGCGTGTCCTGTTACCCCGCGCCGGAAATAGAACGCTGCACCTGTTCCTAACGCCCCGTAAAAACAGGGGTCTTGGGGAGAAAACGCTATGAGCGAGAACGTGTCCTTTGCGTTCGAAGTCGAATCCGCGTTTTCTCCCTAAGTGATTCTTTGGTTCCTTTCTGTTCACACAGAAAGGAACTCGCCCCGAGGGGCGACCCCCTCACTCTTTTCTTCTTTCTTGAAAGAAAAAAGCGGACGCAAGGCCTTCGCCCTTGCGAATTCCCCCATTTTCATGTAAAATGGATATTCCCACAAAACGAAAGGATGCGATGACCGTGGCGGCGCTGCTGATGCCCAATGAAATACTGTCCATGTCGGCGCAGGCCGCCCGGCGCATCATCGGCGCGGGCAGTGGGGACTGCGCCCTGCTCTACCTCGCCCTGCTGGACTGCGGCGGGGACGAGCGCCGGGCCAGAGCCGCCCTGAAATGGAACGAGCAGCGGCTGGACGAGGCCTTCGCCCTGCTGGAAAAGCTGGAGCTTGCCCGGCGGGATACTGCCGCGCCCCCGGCCCCGGCGGCGACGGAGGCCCCGCCCCCGGAGTACAGCCGCTCCGACGTGGCCGCCGCGCTGGAGCGGGAGAGCGCCTTCTCCGGGCTGTACCGGGCGGTGGAAAGCTGTCTCGGCGCGCCCATGAACGACGCCGACCTCAAATCCCTCTACACCATTTACGACTATCTGGCCCTGCCGCCGGAGGTCATCCTCATGCTGGCCCACTGGTGCGCCGCCGAGACGGAGCGCAAGTACGGCCCGGGCCGCCGCCCCCGGATGACGGCGGTAAAAAAGGAGGCCTTCCGCTGGAAGCGGCTGGGCCTCGACACGGTGGAGGCCGCCGAGGACTTCCTCCGCCGCCAGCAGGCCGTCTCCGGCCGGGAGCGGGACATCCTCCCCCTGCTGGACATCCACGGCCGCCCCGCCGTGGACCGGGAGCGGGAATACATATCCGCATGGGTGGAGATGGGCTTCACCGACGACGCCATCCGCCTTGCCTACGAGCGGACGCTGTTCCAGAAGCAGCAGATGAACTGGCCGTACATGAACTCCATCCTCAAGCGCTGGCATCAGGCGGGCTTCCACACCGCCGCCCAGGTGCAGGCCGGGGACAAGCCCGCCCAGAAGCCCGGAAAGCCCCGCGCGTCCTCCGCGCCCGCCCCCGCCCGGGAGGATCGGCAGCAGTCCGCCCAGCAGCTCCGTCGGGACGTGGACTGGATGGACGAATTTTTGAAGCAGCAGAAAGGTGGATGACCCATGTCCTACGAGCCGAAGATCGTCCAGCGGGCCTCCGCCCGGCTGGCCCGCCGCCGGGACATCCGGGAGCGGAAGCGTTATATGCTGGAGCAGCAGCTCTATAAGCAGGAGCCCCGTCTGGCCCAGCTGGACCGCGCCCTCCGGGGCACCATGGTGGAGCTTACCGACCTCATCGCCGCCGGAAAGCCGGTGAACGCCGATGGGCCGGAGATCGCCGCCATCCGGATAAAAAACCTTGATTTACAGGCCCAGCGGGCGGAGCTGCTCCACACGCTGGGGTACGCCACCGACGCGCTGGACGACACCCCCGCCTGCCCCAAGTGCGGCGACACCGGCTGGGTGGGCACGGAGATGTGCGGCTGCCTGAAGGAGCTGTGCGCCCAGGAGCAGCTCAGGGAGCTGTCCTCTCTCTTGGATCTCAGCGAGGGGCAGAGCTTCGACAACGCCCGGCTGGACGTGTACTCCGACCAGATCTGGCCGGACATGGGCCGCTCCCCCCGCTCCCACATGGAGGGGGTCATCGCCATCTGCCGGGACTACGCCCGCCAGTTCGGCCGTTTCCCGCTGAAAAACCTGTTTTTCTCCGGGGCCACCGGGCTGGGCAAGACGTTCCTGTCCGGCTGCATCGCCCGGGAGGTGTCGGAGCGGGGCTTCTCCGTGGTGTACGACACCGCCATCCACCTCTTCTCCGTGTTCGAGGCGAAAAAGTTCTCCCGGGACGCCGACGAGGGCCAGCAGGCAAAGGACGGCACCCGGCGCTACCTCAACTGCGACCTGCTCATTCTGGACGATCTGGGCAGCGAGCTGACCACCCCCTTCGTCCAGTCCGCCCTGTACGAGCTGATCAACAGCCGTCTGGTGGCCGACCGGGCCACCATCATCTCCTCCAACCTGACCATGGACGACGTCCGGGGCCGGTACTCGGCCCAAGTGGCCTCCCGGCTGGCGGGGGAGTACCGGACCCTCCCCTTCTTCGGCGAGGACATCCGGCTGCAAAAGTGAGGATAACCGCCCGATTTGAATATAACAGGAGGTCACAGCCATGAAAAAGAAAACCGCCGTCATTTTGCTCTGCGCGGTCATCGTCATCGCCGCCGCGGCCCTCATCTGCACGAATTTCATCGGAAAAAAGCCCTTCGCAAGCCTGAAGGCGGAGGACATCGCCAGCGCGACCGTCCAGCTGCTGCCGCCCAACCAGACTGCCCCGGTGACTGACCTTGACGCGCTGGCCGCCGCCCTGAACGACGCCGTGATCTACCGCAAGGACAGCTCCTACACCGAATACAACGGACAGGCGGTCATCTATACCATCGTCCTGAACGACGGGACGGAGCGCACGGTCAACGCCTACAGCCCCTTCCTCATCATCGACGGTGTGGGCTACCGGGCAAATGCCGAGTCCTGCGAGCAGCTGGCCCGGATCGCGGACGGCCTGATTTCATAAAAAGCCTCTGCACGGAAGTTGTCCACACAAGGTGTCAAGAATGTTGAAAAACCTCGCAGAGTTTCGCCGCAGCGGCGAAATTCTGCGAGGTTTTTTGTCGTTTGATGCCCCGGACGCGGGGTTTTGTCCTTATTCCTTTTCCAGAAAATTTGTGGCCTCCATGTCCGCCGTGGCCAGCGCCATGGCCAGCGGGTACTGCCGCAGGGCCTGCCCCACGGTGCGGCTATCCTCCGGGCCGGAAAAGCCCATGTGCCAGCGGATGGCCATGGCCTCCTCCCGGGTGAGCCGCATGAAGCCGGAGATGATGTAAACGCTCTTCTCCCCGTGGCCGTAGGGGAGCTTGTCCTCGAAGAAATAGGTCTGCACCTTTTCCCACTGGCCGGTCTGCTCGTTCTTCACGTTCCGGGTGCCGGAGCGGTAGCAGCCGATCTTGCACAGGTCGTGAAGCAGGGCGGCCACGGCCACCGACTCCGCCGGGTATTCAAGGCCGTACAGCTCCTTCACCCGGGGCCGCTCCAGATAGTCGGCAAGGCACCGGTAGACGTTGACGCTGTGCTCCACCAGCCCGCCGGGGTGGGAGCCGTGGAACCGGGCGGAGGCCGGGCAGGTGAAGAAATCGCACTTGTTGGTCAGGTAGTCCAGCAGCTCCGCCGAGCCCTCCCGGGTGATGTTGGTCTGATAAATTTCGAGAAATTCTTCCTTTGCGCCCATGGCGGCATCCCTCCGTTTTTTCTGTATTCTACGCCCGCGCGGGTCCCATAAACCGGACCGTTACCACGCCTTGGGCAGGTTCCACTTGAAGGCGGTGGCCAGCAGGCGCAGCACGAAGGTCACGCCCACTCCGGCCAGAAGGCTCACCGTCTCCGGCAGAGCCAGCCGCCAGCCGATATAGTAGGCCAGCGCCCCGCAGATGGCGGCGATGGCGTAAATGCGCTTTTTCAGCACGAAGGGGATCTCCCGCAGGAGCAGATCCCGGAGCACGCCGCCGCCGATGGCGGTGGTCATGCCCATGAACACGGCGAGAAAGCCGTTGGAGCCGTATCCGGCAGAGATGGACACCTCCACCCCCACCACGGCGAACACGCCGAGGCCCAGCGCGTCAAAAACATTGTTGATCTGGTCGATGGCCGCCTCGTTGAGCCGGTAGCGCTCCGCCAGCAGGCGGGCGGCGATGAACACGATGAGCGCCGTGACGATGGACACGGTCACGTACACGTAGTTGGAGAACATGGCCGGCGGGAACCGGCCCAGCAGCACGTCCCGCAGGCAGCCGCCGCCCAGCGCGGTGAGCATCCCCAGAAACAGCACCCCGAAGAGATCCACCCGCTTGTCGATGGCCACCATGGCCCCGGCCACGGCGAAGGCCACCGTCCCTACAAATTCGCAGATATGAAACACAAGATCCGTATAACCCATGGCCCGCGGCCCTCCCGCTCGATTTCCCCGGCAGTCTCCGCCGGGCTGACAGCATCTGATTATAGCAGACCGTGCCGCCGGTGACAAGCCGTCCCAGAAACCTTTCCCGGCCCTTTTCAGCAAAAGAATATTATCGCTCAGACAGCGGATGTGGGAGCATCTGAACGCAAAAGGGCCCGCCGGATATGGCGGGCCCTTCCCGATGCGTTTTTCCGTTAACCCTTGGGGCTTTGCTGTTCAGCGATGGCGGCGAGGGTCTTGACCGCCGTATCAGGCACGGCGATGACAATGTCCACCGGGTACCGCCCGCTGACCGTCCACCCGTCTTCGTCCGTCCGCTCCTCCCGGACCTTCCAGTGGAAGTACAGCGTCCGCGTCTCGCTGCGGCCACAGGGCTCGTGGACGCCGATATTGCCGTCGTCAAAGTCCGCCAGCACCGCGTCCCAGATGGCAAGGGCGCTGTCCTGATAGAACAGGGACGAAGATGAGTAATACTCCGAGGACGCAGACTCCGTGGCGGGCCGGTCGCCTTCGGCTTCCTTCGCCTGCTCCTCCGCCTCCGTGTCTCCCTCCACGATATACTCGATCCACAGCTCGGCGCCCCCCGCCCGGCGGGCCTCCTCGATGCCGTCGAAGCCGTACTGCTCCCGGGCGATGCTCCGGTCGGCCCGGATGCGGCTGACGGCCCAGTAGACTGTGCCCGGCGTGTTCTCGTCGGCGGCCTGGCCCTCAACGGTGTACTCCCGGCTCATGGTGCGGCCGTTTTTCAGGGTGTACCGCAGGGTGAAGTTCCAGCGGCCGGTGGAAGGAATGCTGGCCGACGGGACGTCCTCGCTCCGGTGCTCCACCGCCGCCCGGTGGAGATCGACGATCTCCTCGATGGCGGCGGGGTCGTCCAGCGTCACGTCCATATACCCCGCGTCGTCGTAGGGCGCGCTGGGCAGGCCGGTGACGCGCACCTGCTCCACGGAGGCCGGGTCGGGGATCCGGGTCTCGTAGCCGGTGAGGTCGAAGCCCACCACAAGGAACAGCGCGACAAACACCGCCGCCACCGCCGCGGCCCCCGGCCACTTGTGGAACACCCGGAAGGTCTTGTCGAGGATCATCTGGGCCGCAAAATAGCCCACGACGCCCCAGACCAGAATGGCCCCCATGAGGAAGCCCTCGCCGCTGTTGAGGATGATGGAGGTGAGGAAGCCGAAGAACAGGCCGGAGCACAGGGCCACGCCGTATTTGAATACCGGCCGCATGGCCCGGACGGCCACCACGTCCCCGGCGCTCTCCAGCTGGCGGCGGCGGTAGAGCAGCAGCGCCAGCACCGCCAGCACAAGGCCCGCGGCGGCGTAGGCCGCCAGCGTGGACAGGCCCTCGCAGGAGAACACGGCCCTGCTGTAATCGTTCACCTCCAGCCCCCACCCGTAGGCGAGCCTCTCGTACAGCTTCTCCACCGGGGTGAGCCAGACGATCAACTCCGGCGCGCCGGCGTAGTCGTAGCCGTAGTAGAACGTGCTCATCACCGCCGACCACAGGGTATAGACGGCAAAGGCAAGGATGTTGAACACCCCGTAGAACACCGGCAGGGCCAGAATGTGCCCGGCGAACATTCCCAGAAACACCGCGAAGGAGTAGAAGAAGAAGGCCGTCCCCGTGGAGCAGGCCAGCCAGTAGGCCAGCGGCGTCCAGTAAACGCCGATCCCCCCCGCCAGCTCCACCGCGGCGGTGAGCAGGAACACCAGCAGGTTGGGCAGCAGGAACATGGCGACCCCCGCCAGATAATAGCTGAGGAACAGCCCCTCCCGCCGGACGGGCAGCGCGCCGCTGAAGTTGGCCGAGCGGGAGGAGTAAAGGTGGCTGCACACCGCCATGGCCATCATGATGCCGAAGCACAGCGCCGCAATGACGGAAAACCCGCCGCCGAACTCGCCCAGCCCCAGCGCGAATTCGGCCAGCTCTTGCCCGCCGGAGATACTGTCCTCCCGGAGGGCCATCAGCCCCCGCAGGGGCAGGCACATGGTCCACAGCGCCAGATAGGACGCCCAGATGGGCCAGAAGCGGAGAAACGTCTTTTTCCAGACCGTGCCGTTAAAGAACGATGTCCCGGACCGCATAGTCCTCACCTCCCATTTCATAAATGAAGATCTCCTCAAGACTCAGGGGCAGAGCCTCCTGAAACAGCGGCTCGTATACGGCGAAGCGGTTCATCACGTCCTCCGCCGTGCCCCGGATAATATAGGTGTAGATCCGGCCCAGATTGGAGCGGTGGAGCACCGGAATGTCCCCGGGCAGGGCCGGGGGCTCCGGGTCCCGGAAGGCGATCTGGAGCTTGACGGTGCCGCCCTGAAGCTCGGCCAGCGACCGCTCCAGCGCCACCCTTCCGTGGCTGAGGATGCCCACGTAGTCGCACACGTCCTCCAGCTCCCGCAGGTTGTGGGAGGACACCACCACCGTAGTGCCCCGCTCGGCCACATCCCCCATGAGCAGGGACCACACCTGGCGGCGCATCACCGGGTCGAGACCGTCCACCGGCTCGTCCAGCAGCAGCCAGTCCGGGCGGCAGCACAGGGCCAGCCAGAAGGCGGACTGCTTCTGCATGCCCTTGGACAGGCGGCGGATGGGCCGCTTTTCGTCCACGGCGGGGAAGGCTGCCCGGAGCTTTTCGTACCGCTCCATGTCGAATTGGGGGTAAATGCCCCGGTAGAATTTCATCATATCCCGGGTGGAGGCGGAGCCGAAGCTGTAAAGCTCATCCGGGATCACCGCCACCCGGGCCTTGACGGCGGCGTTTTCGTACACCGGCTGCCCGTCGAACAGGATGTCCCCCGAGTCGGGCCGGTAAGCGCCGCACAGGTGGCGCAGAATGGTGGACTTGCCCGCCCCGTTGGGGCCGACCAGACCGTAAATGGCCCCCTGGGGCACCGTCATACTCAGGCCGTCCAGCGCGTGGAAGCCGCCGAAGCTCTTCGTCACGTTCCTGACCTCGATCATATCACTTGTCCTCCTTTCCGCCGGGCTTTCCCGGCCTGCCCGCCCCGGCGTACCGGGCGGCGATGTCCTCCGCCGTCACGCCGAGGTACCGCAGCTCCTCGGCGATGGCGTCCAGCTGCCGCAGCAGCTCCTCCTTCCGGCGGTCGTCCATTTCCAGCCGGTGGGCGGCAAAGCTGCCCTTGCCCGGCACGGAGTAGACGTAGCCCTCCTGCTCCAGCGCCTCATAGGCCCGCTGGATGGTGTTGGGGTTGATGGCCAGCGCCGCCGCCATCTGCCGCACCGACGGCAGCTTGTCCCCCGGGGCGATGGCCCCGGTCATCACCAGCCGCCGCAGGCCGTCCTTCACCTGCTCGTAGATCGGGCGGCTGTCCCGGTAGTTCAGCTCGATCATATCTGCGTTGCGCCTCCCCGGCGGCCGTGGCCGCCTGTATTATCCGTATTAGTACAGTCACTTTATCCTATCCCCGCCCCGCTGTCAAGAGAAATATGGGAAATTTTGATTCGTTAAGTTTTTGTGAACCCTCTTCCATCCCGCCGAAACCGTGCTATACTACTATCTGCGCGGGACAGACCGCGCAGACCGCCGGATTGCTCCGGCGCGCCAACTTTTCCGAGGTGTCATCCATGAAGCATACCGAGCAGGCCGCCTATCTGGAATGCGTGGCCCCTCTGCTGGAAAGCGAGGAGGTCAACGCCATGAAGCAATGGCGGCGGCATTATTCCACCACCTGTTACGAGCACTCGCTGTTCGTCTCCTACGTCGCCTACCGCATGGCGAAAAAGTTCGGCTGGGACGCGCGGACCGCCGCCCGGGCCGGGCTTCTCCACGACCTCTACCTCTACGATCCCGCCGACCGGGACGCCCACCCGGGAAACCAGTGTCTCGACCACCCGGAGTTCGCCCTCCGGAACGCCCGGGCCCTGTGCCCCGACCTCACCGAGCGGGAGGCCAACGCCATCGTCAGCCACATGTTCCCGCTGGCCATCCACCTCCCCCGGAGCCGGGAAGCGGTGGCGGTGAATCTGGCCGACAAGCTGTGCGCCCTCATCGAGGTGGTCCACCTGAACCGCACCCGGTTCATCCGGCGGCTCATGCCCGTGACCCAGCCCGCGTGAGCCGCGGCCCAAACCGCAGAAAGCGCCCGACCGGAGCAGCTCCGGCCGGGCGTTTTCCGTCCTTTTTGCCCGGATTCCTGCAAAAAAGGGCGGTACTTTTGTCGGTCGGAAAAAAATCCGAAGAAAAATGAAAATAACCCTTCAAAATTCTGTTTCTTCTGCTATAATGACATTGCATGTTTTGATAAGAGGTGTTGTTACATGGATCAGGGCTCTTTTGAGCGCAAGCGCGCGGCGCTGCTGGCCGCGGGCGTAGAGATGATGGACCCCGCTGCGGTCTACGTGGAAGAGGGCGTCACCGTGGGGGCGGGCACCGTCCTCCTGCCGGGCACCATCCTCCGGGGCGATACCGTCATCGGGAAAAACTGCGAGATCGGCCCCAACTCCATGATCACCAACTGCACCGTCGGAGACGGCGCGGTGGTCAACTCCTCCCAATGCAATGACTCCGTCATTGAGGGCGGCGCCCACGTGGGCCCCTTCGCCTACATCCGGCCCAACTGCCATGTGGGCAGGGACGTGAAGGTGGGCGACTTTGTGGAGCTGAAGAACTCCACCATCGGCGAGGGCACCAAGATCAGCCACCTGACCTATATCGGCGACGCCGACGTGGGTGAGCACTGCAACTTCGGCTGCGGCACGGTGCTGGTCAACTACGACGGCAAGAAGAAATACCGCACCACCATTGGCGACCACTGCTTCATCGGCTGCAACACCAACCTGGTGTCCCCGGTGAACGTGGGCGACTGGGCGTACACCGCCGCCGGCTCCACCATCACCAGCGACGTGCCCGAGCACAATCTGGCCATCGCCCGGGCCCGGCAGGTAAATAAGGAACATTGGCACGACAAGCGCGATTAAGCTTTTGACCGCATAAAAAATGTAAGGAAAAGAGAGGTAGTACACACATGATCGCACACGGGAAAGACATCAAGATCTTCTGTGGCAACTCCAACAAGAACCTCGCTCAGGCCATCTGCCGTGAGCTGGGCACTCAGCTGGGCGACGCGGAGGTAGGCGCGTTCTCCGACGGCGAGAACTTCGTCTCCATTTACGAGACCGTCCGCGGCTCCGACGTGTTCGTGATCCAGTCCACCAGCAGCCCTGTCAACGACAACCTGATGGAGCTGCTCATCATGATCGACGCCCTGAAGCGCGCCTCCGCCGGCCGCATCACCGCCGTCATCCCCTACTTCGGCTACGCCCGTCAGGACCGCAAGACCAAGCCCCGCGACCCCATCTCCGCCAAGCTGGTGGCCAACCTCATCACCAAGGCCGGTGCCGACCGGGTGCTGACCATGGACCTCCACGCCAACCAGATTCAGGGCTTCTTCGACATCCCGCTGGACAACCTGCTGGGCTCCCCCGTGTTCGTGAGCCACTTCAAGAACAAGTTCGCCGCCGTCCATGATCAGACCATCGTGGTCTCCCCCGACGTGGGCAGCGTGGCCCGGGCCCGGGCCTTCGCCCAGAAGCTGGACATGCCCATGGCCATCGTGGACAAGCGCCGCCAGAAGGCCAACTCCTCCGAGGTCATGAACATCATCGGCGACGTCACCGACAAGCACGTCATCCTGCTGGACGACATGGTGGACACCGGCGGGTCCCTGTGCCACGCCGCCAAGGCTCTGGTGGACATCGGCCACGCCAAGTCCGTCACCGCCTGCGCCTCCCACGGCGTGCTGTCCGGCCCCGCCTATGACCGGATCAACGAGTCCGTCATCGACGAGGTGCTGTTCCTGAACACCATCCAGCCCCGGGCCGACGTGGCCACCCTCTGCCCGAAGATCAAGTATCTGTCCGTGGCCCATATGTTTGCCGAGGCCATCGAGCGGATCTATGAGGAGCAGTCCGTGTCCAAGCTCTTCACCTAAGCGCAAGTCCGGGAAAATCGGTGATCTGCCGGGGCTTCCATTTGAATGCTCGGCGGAAGTGAATTCCGCCTGCGCAAATTCTCCGCGCCGCTCCGAATTTACGCGCTGCCGCGCGTCCCGGCTCCCGCCGGTGCCGAAGCTTGTCGTCGGGGACCAAAATCGTCCCCGACGAGTTCTCAGCCCGCCGCGCGCACTCGCTGCGTTCGCACACTTGCGGGCCGCAGAGTGTTTTTGTCCACGTACACGCCGCGGCCAAAAACGATTTGAACTTATTTGCCGCTGCGCGGCAAACTCTGCGAGGCTTTCCCCCATTCCGGGAGAGTTGCTTCCTGCCATACTGAACGGGGCGAGGGCTATGCCCTCGCCCTGTTTGAGTCTTTTATTTTGAGGTGCACCTATGTTTCGAAAAAAGGCCCCCGTCTCCTGGCTCGTGGTCGGGCTGGGCAATCCGGGCGCGAAGTATGAAAACACCCGCCACAACGTGGGCTTTATGACCGCCGACGCCCTCGCCGGCCGCAATGGCGAGCCCATCCGCCGCGTCAAGTACCACGCCCTCACCAGCGAGGCGGTCATCGGCGGGCAGAGCGTCCTGCTCATGAAGCCCACTACCTTTATGAACCTGTCCGGTCAGGCGGTGAGCGAGGCCGCCCGGTTCTACAAGATCCCCGCCGACCACGTGCTGGTGATCTCCGACGACGTGGATCTCCCTCTGGGCAAGCTGCGCATCCGCAAATCCGGCTCCGCCGGCGGCCACAACGGCCTGAAGCACATCATCCAGCTGCTGGGCACCGACCAGTTCCCCCGGCTGAAGATCGGCGTGGGCGGCAAGCCCCACCCCGACTACAACATGGCGGACTGGGTGCTGG
This sequence comes from uncultured Oscillospiraceae bacterium, assembly GCA_934675115.1. Lineage (GTDB taxonomy): Bacteria > Bacillota > Clostridia > Oscillospirales > Oscillospiraceae > Enterenecus. The sequence goes on from CAKUPH010000022.1 coordinate 11,100, forward strand.
GCCAGTTTCAGGGCGAGGACAAAAAGACCATCGACGACGCCGTGGCCCGGGCCGCGGACGCGGTGGAATGTCTCCTCGCCGATGGCATTGACCGGGCCATGAACCAATATAATTGACCGTGAGCAAAACGCCGCGTCCCCTCCCCCCGCCGGGGAACGGGGCGCTTTTGCGCCGTATGGCTTCCATATTTTTCTAATCTTGTGAGGATCGAACCATGAAGGCTCTGCTGCAAATCTTGAATGACGTGCCGGAATTCCAGCATCTGCTGGCCGCGCTGGACGGCGGCCGCTCTCCGGCGGCGGTGTCCGGCCTGTCCCCCGTCCACCGGGCCCACTTCGCCGCCGGGCTCCACCGGCGGATGGACTGCCCGGTGGTGATGGTGTGCGCCGACGAGACGGAGGCCCACCGGCTGGCCGAGGACCTGACAGCCTTCACCGGCGAGCACGTCACCCTGCTGGCCGCCCGGGAATTTCTGTTCCACGACGGCGCGGTGGCCTCCCGCCAGTGGGAGCACCAGCGTCTGGCCGCCTTCTACGACATGTCCCGGGACAAAACGCCCCTGATCGTAGCCACGGTGGAGGGCCTCATGCAGCGCACCCTGTCCCCGGAGGAGCTGGCCGGGCACATCGTGACGGTGGAGCAAGGCGGGCAGTACGACCTGACGGAGCTTGCCGACCGGCTGGCGGCGCTGGGGTACGCCCGGTGCCAGCAGGTGGAGGGCGTGGGCCAGTTCGCCCTCCGGGGCGGCATTCTGGACGTGTACTCCCCGGCCCAGGACCACCCGGTGCGCATCGAGTTCTGGGACACCGATGTGGACTCCATGGGCCTGTTCGACGTGGACAGCCAGCGCCGGGTGGCCCGGCTGGAGCATGCGGTGTTCCTGCCGGTGAGCGAGGTGCTGCCCTCCCGGGACGGGGACGGCCAGTGGCAGCGCACCCCCGACCGGCTGCTGCCCACCCGCTACAAACATCTCACCACCGCCGCCCATCACCTGCCCGCCGGGGCGGCGGTGTGCTTCTCCGAGTCCGGCCGGGTGGCGGAGCGGGCCAAAAACTGGCTGTGGCAGCTCAATGAGGACGTCAAGGCCCTCATCGAGGCGGAGCTCATCGACGGGAAGCACGCCGTCTTTGCCGCCGACCTGCCCGAGCTGATGGCCGTCCTGTCCGACCACCCCCTCTGCTTTCTGGACGCCTTCGCCACCTCGTCCACGCCCCTGCCCCCCCGGGCCCTCATGTCGGCGCAGGGCCGCCAGCTGTCCTCCTTCGGCGCCAGTCTGGAGACGGCGGTGTCCGACCTGTCCCAGTTCCAGCGCTCCGGCGCGGCCACCGTGGTGCTGGTGGGCAGCGAGCAGCGGGCGCTGAACCTCCAATCCCTTCTGCGGGAGCAGAAGATCCGCTCCGCCGTGGACTTCCAGCTCCACGAAATGCCCCAGCCCGGCGGCGTCACCATCGCCGTGGGCGGGCTGTCCGCGGGCTTCGACTACGTGGGCTGCGGCTGGGCCGTCCTCACCGAGGGCCGGGCGGAGGGCCGCCGGAAGGGCAAGCGGCTGAAAAAGGCCGACGACCGACGGAAGGTATCCTCCTTCACCGACCTGTCCCCCGGCGACCTCGTGGTCCACGAAAACCACGGCATCGGCCGGTTCGTGGGCATGGTGAAAATGCAGGTGGACGGCGTCCAGAAGGACTACATCAAGCTGGCCTACGCCGGGAGCGACACCCTCTACCTCCCCGCCACCCAGCTGGACTCCATCGCCAAATACATCGGCGGCGGGGACGACCCGGAGACGAAAAAGCTCTCCAAGCTGGGCGGAACCGACTGGGAAAAGGCCAAGAGCCGCACCCGGGCCGCCGTCAAGGATCTGGCAAAGGGCCTCATCCAGCTCTACGCCCAGCGTCAGAAGCAGCCGGGCTACGCCTTCTCCCCCGACTCGCCGTGGATGCGGGAGTTTGAGGACGACTTCCCCTATCAGGAGACGGACGACCAGCTCCGCTCCATCGCGGAGATCAAGCGGGACATGGAGACCGCCCGGCCCATGGACCGGCTGCTGTGCGGCGACGTGGGCTACGGCAAGACGGAGGTGGCCCTCCGGGCGGTGATGAAGTGCGTGCTGGACGGCAAGCAGGCCGCCATCCTCGTGCCCACCACCGTGCTGGCCCGGCAGCATTACCTCACCGCGAAGAGCCGCTTCTCCAAGTACCCGGTGGAGATCGACGTGGTCAGCCGCTTCCGCACCGCCGCCCAGATCAAAAAGGCCGCCGCGGGGGCAGCGGACGGATCGGTGGATGTGCTCATCGGCACCCACCGGCTCCTTCAGAAGGACATCCAGTTCAAAAATCTGGGCCTGCTGGTCATCGACGAGGAGCAGCGCTTCGGCGTCACCCACAAGGAGCGGCTCAAGGAGATCGCAAAGCAGGTGGACGTGCTCACCCTGTCCGCCACCCCCATTCCCCGGACGCTGAACATGGCCCTGTCCGGCATCCGGGACATGTCCGCCATTGAGGAGCCCCCCGCCGACCGGCAGCCGGTGCAGACCTACGTGCTGGAGCACGACTGGTCCGTGCTGGCCGACGCCATGCGCCGGGAGCTGGAGCGGGGCGGGCAGGTGTACTACCTCCACAACCGGGTGGACTCCATCGAGCGCACCGCCGCCCGCATCCGGGAGATGCTGGGGGACGACGTGGAGGTGGCCGTGGGCCACGGCAAGATGAGTCAGGAGGAGCTGTCCGACGTCATGACCCGCATGGCAGACGGCGAGGTGGACGTGCTGGTGTGCACCACCATCATCGAGACAGGCATCGACATCGCCAACGTCAACACCCTCATTATCGAGGACGCCGACAAGCTGGGCCTTGCCCAGCTCCACCAGATCCGGGGCCGGGTGGGCCGCTCCCCCCGGCGGGCCTACGCCTACATGACCTACCGCACCGGCAAGGTGCTCAGCGAGATCGCCGCCAAGCGGCTGTCCGCCATCCGGGAGTACGCGGAGTTCGGCTCCGGCTTCAAGATCGCCATGCGGGATCTGGAGATCCGGGGCGCGGGCAACCTCCTCGGCCCGGAGCAGTCCGGGTTTATGATGAGCGTGGGCTACGACCTGTACCTCAAGCTGCTGGAGGAGGCGGTGCTGGAGGAAAAGGGCGAAGCTCCCGCCAAGCGCCGGGAGTGCGCCGCCGACCTGAGCATCGCCGCCTCCATCCCGGACAAATACGTCCCCTCGCCGGAGCAGCGGATGGACCTCTACCGCCGCATCGCCCGCATCCGCACGGAGGAGGACGCCGACGACATGACCGACGAGCTCATCGACCGCTTCGGCGACCCCCCGCGGACGGTGAACAACCTCATTTCCGTGGCCCTGCTCCGGGGCAAGGCGGCGGACTGCGGCATTTCGGACATCGCCCAGAAGGGGCTGAGCATCGTGTTCACCCTCGACGAGTTCGATCTGGAGGCCGTGGCCCAGACCGCCGGGAAATTCCCCGGCCGGGCGCTGTTCTCCCCGGCGGGAGACAAGGCGGCGTTCACTCTCAAGCTCAAAAAGGGGGAGGATCCCCTCCGCATGGCGTCAAAGCTGGTGGACGAGTACCACAGACTCCGCGTTCCGGCGGACAGCGGCGGAAATTGATTGCGTTTTTGTCCCCGTGGTGGTATAGTGGGTGAAAGCGCCGGGATTTCCCGCCGCTTCCCTGCTCAAAGGGCCGTATCCGCCCCGGGCCTTTCCCCGGGAAACACCCAAATGTGATAGGAGAAACAAAATGACAAAGAAACGACTGCTTGCCCTGCTCATGGCCCTTGCCATGTGCTTTGCCCTGTCCGCCTGCAAAAACAGCGACGCGGACGCATCCGATTCCGCCGAGCCCTCCGAGTCCCCCTCCGACTCCGCCGAACCCTCCGAGTCTCAGGAGATTGTGGCCGACCTGAGCCAGTCCCTGTATGAGTTCGCCTCCGGCCTGAAGGACGACGGCGTAGCCGCCACCGTCAACGGCACTGAGATCTCCAACGAGATGTTTCTGTACTGGCTGGCCTCCGACTGCTACATGATGGCCAACTACTACAGCCAGTACGGCATGTCCGCCGACTTTACCGATGCCGAACTCGCCAGCTACCTCATTGAAGACGTCAAGACCGCCGTCACCTACTACACCGCCATCCGCGAGATGTGCGAGGAGAACGGCATCTCCGTCACCGAGGAGCAGGAGACCGAGCTCCAGCGGCAAATCGACGACTACGAGTCCACCAACGGCGAGGGCAGCTTCCAGAAGCTCCTCCAGAGCACCGGCCTGAGCGAGGAGTCCTTCCGCTATGTCAACACCAACGGCTTCCTGTTCACCAATCTTGCCGACAAGCTCATGGGCGAACCGTCCAATGCCGATCTGGAGCAGTACGTGACCGACAATGGCATCTTCTCCGTCAAACACATTCTCATCAAGACCACCACCAGCGACCAGAAGGATGACGACGGCAACGTGACCCAGACCGCCGACGAGTACAACGCCGAAAAGAAGGCGCTGGCCGAAAACCTGCTGGCCCAGCTCCAGCAGAGCGACGATATGGAGACCCTGTTTGACGACCTCATGAACGAGTACAGTGAGGACGGCCGGGATTCCGACGGCAATCTGGCCAGCCCCGACGGCTACACCTTCAGCGAGGATGACTCTCTGGTGGACGGCTTCCGGGAGGCCGCGCTAGCCCTCGACGTGGGCGAGCTGTCCGGCATCGTGGAGACCGACTACGGCTACCACATCCTGCTCCGCCTGCCTGTGGATTCCAGCAGCTACCACGACGACTGGATCTCCTCCGGCGCGGACGCCCGGGTGATGGAGCGGGTAGAGGCCGCTGATGTCACCGTGTCTGACGACATCACCAATCTGGATCTCAATTCCTTCTACAACCGCTACGTGGCCTACCTCACCGCCCTTTACAGCGAGGACACCGCCGACAAATAAACGGCGGAAACCGTGAAATTTGCTCTTGACACCCGGGGGCCCTCTTGGTAAAATACTCCCACGATAAGGGAGTAATCAACGGGAGCTTCCCCCGTGACAAGCGTCAACAGCATGACGGCGAACCCGCCGCCTGGCCTTGTATGAAATGATGAGACTTATCCGCAGTCAACCGCTGCGGATAAGTCTTTTTTCATGGCGGGAAGGGCAGGCCTGTCCCAGCTTTCCCCACCATTTTCCCCTGTCGTCTGATATAGTGGTTTCATTGAAATTCGGAAACAAGAAGAAGGAGTGTTGTCACGTGAGCCAATGGTTCACCAAGCCCACCGGCGAAGTGCTCAAGGAACTGGACACCAACCGGGAGCGGGGCCTTTCGTCCAAGCAGGCGGAGGAGCGCCTGTCCAAGTACGGCCCCAACGCGCTGGAGGGCGCGAAGAAGGAAAGCCTCGCCATGCGCTTTCTCGGGCAGCTCAAGGACCCCATGATCATCGTCCTGCTGGCCGCCGCCGTGCTGTCCCTCATTTCCTCCGGCGGCGCGGACTGGATCGAGTCCGTCATCATCCTCGGCATCGTCATCATCAATGCCATCATCTCCATCTCGCAGGAGGACAATGCCAACAAGGCGCTGGAGGCGCTGCAGAAAATGTCCGCCCCGCTGGCCAAGGTGCTGCGGAACAGCGAAGTCATCCGGCTGGAAACCGACAAGCTGGTGCCCGGCGACATCATCGTGCTGGAGGCCGGCGACCTCGTCCCCGCTGACGCCCGCATCCTCGAGTGCGCCAACCTGAAGGCGGATGAGTCCGCCATGACCGGTGAATCCGTCCCCGTCAGCAAGCTGGCCATCGACTCCCTGCCGGAGGAGACGGCGCTGGGCGACCGGAAGAATATGGTCATCTCCTCCACCGTCATCACCAACGGCCGGGCCACCTGCGTGGTCACCGCCACTGGCATGGACACCGAGGTGGGCCAGATCGCCCGGATGCTCACCGACGCGGAGGATACCACCACCCCCCTCCAGCGGAAAATGGGCGAGATATCCAAGACTCTGTCCTTTATCTGCCTTGCGGTGTGCGCCGTCATGTTCGGCGTGGGCCTGATCCACGGAAAGGGCCTTCTGGAAATGTTCATGACCGCCGTGTCCCTCGCCGTGGCCGCCATCCCCGAGGGCCTGCCCGCCATCGTCACCATCGTGCTGGCGCTGGGCGTCCAGCGGATGGTCAAGCGCAACGCCATCGTGAAAAAGCTCCCCGCCGTGGAGACGCTGGGCTGCGCGGGGGTCATCTGCTCCGACAAGACCGGCACCCTCACCCAGAACCGCATGACCGTGGTGGACGTGTGGAGCTGCGGCGGCACCCACCGGAAGGAAGCCCTTCTCATCGGCACCATGTGCAACGACACCGTGCTGACCTACGACGGGGACGGCTCCCCCAGGACCGCCGGCGACCCCACCGAGACCGCCTTCGTCACCGCCGCCCTCAAGGAGGACGGCATGGACAAGAACCTGCTGGAAAAGGAAATGCCCCGAATGGCGGAGCTTCCCTTTGACTCCGAGCGCAAGCTCATGAGCACCATCCACCCCCTCAACGGCAAATACCGCGTCATGGTCAAGGGCGCGCCCGACGTGCTCCTCGCCCGGTGCACCTCCATTCTGGACAACAGCGTCACCGCCCTCACCCCCGCGCTGGCCAAACAGGTCGAGGACGCCAACGCCGCCATGGCGGAAAAGGCCCTGCGGGTGCTGGGCTGCGCCTATAAGGACATCGACGCCATTCCCCAGGGTGAGCTCACCAGCGAGGAGCTGGAAAACGGCCTCACCTTCGTGGGCCTCGTGGGCATGATCGACCCGCCCCGGATGGAGGTCAAGCAGGCGGTGGCCGAGTGCTACGGCGCGGGCATCCGCCCGGTGATGATCACCGGCGACCACAAGCTCACCGCCGTGGCCATCGCCAAGGAGCTGGACATCTTCCGTCCCGGCGACCTTGCCATCACCGGCGAGGATCTGGACTTCATGCCTCAGGAAATGCTGGAGCAGGAGGTGGAGAAGTTCGCCGTCTACGCCCGCGTCTCCCCCGAGCATAAGATGCGCATCGTCAAGGCGTGGCAGAAGCGGGGTCAGGTGGTGGCCATGACCGGCGACGGCGTCAACGACGCCCCCGCCCTCAAGGTGGCCGACATCGGCTGCGCCATGGGCATCACCGGCACCGACGTGGCCAAGGGCGCGGCGGACATGATCCTCACCGACGACAACTTCGCCACCATCGTCCACGCGGTGGAACAGGGCCGCGGCATCTACTCCAACATCAAGAAGGCCATCCACTACCTGCTCTCCTGCAACATCGGCGAGATCATCACCCTGTTTCTCGCCACGGTGTTCAACTTCCATCAGGACCCGCTGGTCCCCGTGCAGCTGCTGTGGCTGAATCTGGTCACCGACTCGCTGCCCGCGCTGGCCCTCGGCATGGAGCCGGTGGAGGAGGGCGTCATGCGGGAAAAGCCCCGTGCCGCCGACGAGTCCCTGTTCAATAAAAAGTTCTCCATCCGCCTTGCGTGGCAGGGCATCATGGTGGGCCTTGTGACGCTGACCGCCTACTACCTCGGCGAGTACATCCTCAGCGACCCAAATCTGGCCGACGCCACCGCCAACACCATGGCTTTCGCCACCCTGACCATGTGCCAGCTGTTCCACGCCTTTGACGTGCGCAGCGAGGACCAGTCCATCTTCCACATCGGCATCCTCTCCAACCCGGCCATGAACAAGGCCTTCGTGGTTGGCATGATCCTGCAGCTGGCGGTGCTGCTCATCCCGCCGCTGATGAGCGTGTTCAACGTCTGCGCCCTCACCGCGCCCGAGTGGGGCGTGGTACTGGGCCTGTCCATTCTGCCCCTCATCGTGTGCGAGATCGAAAAGGCCATCCGCCGCGCCGTCCGCAAGTAATTTTCTGCGGTTCCCCGGCTCTGCTGCCAAAGACCCCGGACGCGCCAAAGCACTCCGCAGCATTTCACCGACTCAGCGACGAAAAAATATGAATCAAAAAATGTCCTCCGGCATGGCCGGGGGACATTTTTCCGTCTTTTGGCAGCGTTCCGCCAAATGGCGGTTGCAAGGGTGAAGCCCTTGCTTTATAATGGGGACTGCTGAAAAAAGGCGGCGCCGAGTTCCGCGCCGCCGCCCATTACCCGAGAAAGGAGGCCCCGCCATGCTGTTTTCCAGCTCCGTATTCCTGTTCGCGTTCCTGCCCGCGGTGCTGCTGGTGTACTACCTGCCCCTGCGGCGGTGGCGGCTGGGGCAGAACCTCTTCCTGCTGCTGGCCTCCCTGTTTTTCTACGGCTGGGGCGCGGGCCGCGCCCTGCTGCTCATGGTGGTCTCCATCCTGATGAACCACCTGCTGGGCCTCTGGGCCGGCCGTGCCCGGGAACGGAGCCGCAGCGTCCGCCCGGCGGTGACGCTGGCGGTGATCTGCAACCTCTCTCTGCTGTTCGTGTTCAAATATCTTGGCTTTACCGTGTCCGTGCTGCAAGGTCTGGGCATTCCCCTGCCCGCAGTGAGCATCACGCTGCCCATCGGCATCTCCTTCTTCACCTTTCAGGCCATGAGCTATGTCTTCGACGTGGCCCGGGGGGACGCGGAGGTGCAGAAAAACCCGCTGTACACCGGCCTGTACGTCTCCCTTTTCCCCCAGCTGGTGGCCGGGCCCATCGTCAAGTACCAGACGGTGGCCCACGAGCTGCTCCACCGGAAGGAAAACTGGGCGGACTTCTCCGAAGGCGTCCACCGGTTCCTCATCGGCCTTTCCAAAAAGGTGCTGCTGTCCAACCAGCTGGCCGCCGTGGCCGACGCAGCCTTTGCCGCTGACGCCCCCACCGCCGCCTTCGCGTGGCTGGGGTCGGTGTGCTATACGCTGCAAATTTACTGCGACTTCTCCGGCTACTCCGACATGGCCATCGGCCTTGGCCGCATGTTCGGCTTCCACTTTGACGAGAATTTCCAGTGGCCCTATATCTCCCGGAGCGTCTCCGAATTCTGGCGGCGGTGGCACATCTCCCTGTCCTCGTGGTTCCGGGACTACGTCTACATCCCGCTGGGGGGCAGCCGGGCGGGCACGGCCAAGCTGGCCCGGAACCTGCTGGTGGTGTGGCTGCTCACCGGCATCTGGCACGGGGCGAACTGGACGTTCCTGTGCTGGGGCCTGCTGTACTTCGTACTGCTGGCGCTGGAAAAGTTCCTCCATCTGGGCCGGAGCTGGCCACGCCCGCTCCAGCACCTTTACACCCTGCTGGCCGTCAACTTCGCGTGGGTGCTCTTCCGGGCGGACAGCCTGACCGCCGCCGGGCGGTATCTGGCCGCCATGTTCGGGGCAAACGGCGGGTACGAGGCGCTGGCGGGCTTCTATTTCCGGGAAAATATCGTGTTCCTCGCCGCCGCCATGCTCTTCGCCGCCCCCTTCGCCGGGTGGCTCCGGAAAAAGTCGGAGCGGAGCCGTCTCGCCCCGGTGTGGTCGGTGCTGCTGTCGCTGGCCCTCATCGCCCTGTTCGCCGCGGCGGCGTCCTATCTGGTGAAGCAGACCTACAATCCCTTTATTTACTTCCAATTCTAAGGAGGCGTCCCCATGAAGCGTACCAACACCATCACCGCCGTGCTGTTTCTGGCCGTTCTGGCGGGGATGCTGGCCCTCACCTGTCTGGGCCTGCCGGAGGTAAAGGCCCAGCTGGCCGCCGGGTGGGCCGGGCAGGCAGAGGACGCGGACCGCTCCCTCCCCGCCAAGGCGGGCTACGTGGCCGGCCATATGGAGACTGCCCTCAACGACGCGCTGGACCGCTCCCACCTGTTTATCCAGCTCTACGGCGGCATCCAGCGGCTCACCGGCCGCAGAACGGTGGCCGACGTATCGTCGGATACCACGGTGACGAAGCTCCGGGACGGGGCGCTGACCTTCTGCGGGCTGGACAATCAATATACCGTCCCCACGGAGCAGGCGGAGAACACCGCCGCCTTCGCGGAGGCGCTGGCGGCCCGGGATATCCCCTTTCTGGCCGTGGCTGCCCCCCAGAAGCTGCGGACGGACGAGGATCTGCTGCCCTCCGGCCTGAAGGAGTACGGCAACGAGACGGCAGACACCTACCTTGCCGCCGTTGACGCCGCCGGGGTGGATACCCTCGACCTCCGCCCGGCCTTTGCGGACAGCGGCCACTGGAACGAGCTGTTTTTCCGCACCGACCACCACTGGAAGCCGGAGGGGGCCTTTTTTGCCTACCAGACGCTGGCGGATGAGCTGGACCGCCGGTACGGCTTCGCAACTGACGAGACTTACACCGACCTGAACAGCTACGACCTCACGGTGTACGAGGGCTGGTTTCTGGGCAGTCAGGGCAAGCGGGTGGGCTCCCTCTATGCGGGGACCGACGATTTCACCGTGTTTTCCCCGAAATTTGACACGAAATTCACCTATTCCATCCCCTCTCAAGACACCGTCCGCACCGGGGACTTCAACGAGGCCCTGTGCTTCGGGGAGCGTCTGGCCGAAAAGGACTGGTTCGGCGGCAACCCCTACACCTACTACTCCGGCGGGGACTACGGCATTTCCGTCATGACCAACGAAAATAATCCGGACGGCCCGCGGATCATCCTCATCCGGGACTCCTTCTCCTGCGCGCTGGCCCCGTTTCTGGCCCTGTCCTGCGGGGAACTGATCACCGTGGACCTGCGGTATTACGACGGGGACCTCCTCGCGGAGCTCTCCGACCTCCAGCCCGATCTGGTGGTGCTGCTGTATACTGCGGGCAGCTTCCGACTGTCCACTCTGTTCCAATTTGCCGCCTGAACGATGCACCGCCGCGTTTTGTATGCAGCGGTGCATCGCTTTTTCATTTATTTCCGTTTTGGAACCTTTTCGACGCAGAAAATTTAACGGATGAAAGTTAGTTAACCTGCTAAATTCTTTCTGTTCCCTGTTGATTTTTTTGATACCCGGGTATATAATTTTTGTGATGCTTCGATCCCTTGTGATTTTACTTTTTTGGAGGTATTGCATTATGAAAGAACTGTACGTCGTGAACTGCTGCCGGACGGCAGTAGGCGCATTCCAGGGCTCTTTGTCCAACACCCCCGCGGCTGATCTGGGCGCGACTGTGGTGAAGGCCGTGCTGGAGCGGGCCAACATGAAGCCCGAGATGGTGGACGAGCTGATGTTCGGCTGCATCCTCACCGCCGCCCAGGGCCAGAACGTGGCCCGTCAGGTGGGCATCAAGGCCGGCCTGCCCTACTCCGTCCCCGCCTACACCGTGGGTATGGTGTGCGGCTCCGGCATGAAGTCCGTCATCGAGGCTGGCCGCGCCATTCTGGCCGGTGACGCCGACGTCGTCGTCTGCGGCGGCACCGAGAACATGACCATGGCCCCCTACGCGGTGCCCTCCGCCCGCGGCGGCGCCCGTATGTTCAACACCACCATGATCGACACCATGGTCAACGACGGCCTGTGGGACGCCTACAACAACTACCACATGGGCACCACTGCCGAGAACATCTGCGACATCTGGGGTATCACCCGCGAGGAGCTGGATGAGTTCGCCGTGGCCTCTCAGAACAAGACCGAGGCCGCCCAGAAGGCCGGCCGCTTCGAGGACGAGATCGTCCCCGTCATGGTCAAGAAGAAGAAGGAAATGGTGGAGTTCAAGGTGGACGAGTTCCCCAAGGCCGGCGTCACCGCCGAGTCCGTGGCCAAGCTGAAGGGCGCCTTCCCCGTTGGCCCCGAGACCATCCACGACGAGGTCATCCACACCTTTGAGCTGGCCGGCGTGAAGGGCGAGCACACCAAGAAGCACGTCAAGCGCGTCACCGCCGCCAACGCCTCCGGCATCAACGACGGCGCCGCTGCCATCATCCTCGCCTCCGGCGAGGCCGTTGCCAAGTACGGCCTGAAGCCCATGGCCAAGCTGGTCAGCTGGGGTCAGGGCGGCGTGGACCCGAAGGTCATGGGCGTCGGCCCCGTGCCCGCTTCCCGTCAGGCTCTGAAGAAGGCCGGCCTCACCGTGGACGATCTGGACCTGATCGAGGCCAATGAGGCCTTTGCCGCTCAGTCCATCGCCGTGGCCCGTGAGTTGAACTTCGACATGAACAAGGTCAACGTCAACGGCGGTGCCATCTCCATCGGCCACCCCGTGGGCGCTTCCGGCGCGCGGATCATCGTCACCCTGCTCCATGAGATGCAGAAGCGGCCCGACGCCAAGCGCGGCCTCGCCACCCTGTGCATCGGCGGCGGCATGGGCGTCGCCACCATCTTCGAGAAGTGCTAAAAGGCAAGGCGTAACGCCCTGACTTCTGAAACGCACGATTCAAGTCCGTAAAACTCCCGCGGGGGACAGGGCCCCTGCCCTCCGCGGGTCTAATCAAATTACAGGAGGTCATAAAAATGCCTAAATTCGTATCCATCGAAGAGGCGGTCAAGCTGATCCCCGATGGCGCCACCGTGATGTTCGGCGGCTTCATGGGCTGCGGCAACGCCCACAAGTTTGTTGACGCCCTGTCCAAGAGCGGCGTGAAGGATCTGACCATGATCTGCAACGACGCTTCCATGCCCGGCGGCCCCATGGGCGAGGATTACTATGGCGTGGCCAAGCTGGTCCACAACCATCAGATCAAGAAGCTCATCGCCACCCACGTCGGCCTGAACCCCGAGGTCGCCACCCAGTCCATGCAGGACGGCACCCTCGAGGTCATTCTGGTCCCCCAGGGCTCTCTGGCTGAGATGATCCGCGCCGACGGCGCCGGTCTCGGCGGCGTGCTGACCCCCACCGGCGTCGGCACCATCGTGGAGGACAACCCCCTCTGCCTGGGCAAGCAGACCATCAACGGCCGCGACTATCTGCTGATGGCCCCCGTCCATGCCGACTTCGCCGTCATCGCCGGCGCCAAGATCGACAAGAACGGCAACGTCTGGTACAAGGGCACCACCAGCAACTTCAACATCGTCATGGCCACCGCCGCTGACACCGTCATCGCCGAGGCCGAGGAGATCGTGGAGCTGGGCGGCATCGCCCCCGAGGATGTCCGCACCTCCGGCGTGTTTGTGGACTATGTTGTCGAGGGAGGTAAGTACTAATGGAAAAATCTGAGATCAAAGGCTTTATCGCCAAGCGTGTCGCCAAGGAACTGAAGGACGGCGACGTGGTCAACCTGGGTATCGGCCTGCCCACTCTGGTCCCCAACTACCTGCCCGAGGGCATCCATGTGACCCTCCAGGCTGAGAACGGCACCATCGGTTCCGCCTCCGCCGGCGAGAATCCCGACCCCATCCACGACGTGGACGCCGGCGGCTCCCCCTCCGGCATCATCCCCGGCGGCAGCTTCATCGACTCCTCCGTTTCCTTCGGCCTGATCCGCGGCGGCCACGTGGACGCCACCGTTCTGGGCGGTCTGGAGGTTGACGAGGAGGGCTCCCTGTCCAACTGGATCATCCCCGGCAAGAAGATGCCCGGCATGGGCGGCGCTATGGACCTGCTGGTGGGCGCCAAGAACGTCATCGTCGCCATGGAGCACACCGCCAAGGGCAATCCCAAGATCCTGAAGAAGTGCAAGCTGCCCTACACCGCCGTCAAGTGCATCACCAAGATCATCACCGAGATGGGCGTGATGGAAGTCACCGACAAGGGCCTTGTCCTCACCGAGTACAACCCCGAGTTCACCGTCGAGCAGATCCAGGCCGCCACCGAGGCCACCCTGATCATCAGCCCCGACCTGAAGAGCATGGTGTAATTTTCGCCCTTCGCGGACATAACAATGCAGAAAAATCCCCGGACATATGTCCGGGGATTTTTTTATTTAATCTGTCATTGTCCCGACGGGGCCGAAGTTTATGCCGTTCCGGTCGGTGGAGACCTCCTGCACGAACACCGTCTTGCCGCCCTTGTTGTCGGTGACGGTGAGGGTGAACTGCGCCAGTTTGCCGTTTTTCAGGCTCATGGAATAGTTCTTGCCCGTGCCGAACAGCCAGCTGTCGCTGTCCATCTGCTCCAGCAGCGTCAGCGTCTCCCGGAACTTCTCCTCGCCGCCGATGGTGACCGCCAGCTCCGCCTGCGTGGGCCAGAGCAACTCCGGATAGGCGGAGCCGACGAGCACGCCGGAGTCGTTCTCCGCCACCACGGTTGACAGGTCCAGCCCGTCGCTGATCTGGAACATGGTGGTCAGGCCGTTGGTCCAGAGGCCGAAGCTCTCCCGGGTGAAGCCGTACACTGGGGTCATGGCCTCCTCCTGAAGGACGCCGTCCTCCCCCTGCCAGCGGAAGATCACCTGCGCGTCGGTGCCCATGGGCAGCTCCAGCCGCCCGGAAAACTCCGGGCCATCCAGCCAGTCGGTGGCCTGGCTCTCCGTCCGGCCGCCCTCATCCCAGCACAGGGTGAACTGCCCCTTCGTGCCGGGGGCATAGCTCTTCAGTGCCGCCGACAGGGCCAGCGTCACCGTCTCCTCTTCAAGGTCGAAGTCGGCGATGCTCCAGTCGGAGCGGCTGAGCTGGCTGCCCTGCTCGCTCAGAATGTCCTTTACCTGATTGCTGATGTCGTTGATCTGCCCGGCCACGCTGTCCTGCATATCGAAGATCTGCCGGTTCAGGCTGCTGATGTCCCGCCGCATGTCGGTGAGCCTTCCGGTGAGCCAGATCCCAGCCCAGAGCACCAGCACCAGCCCGGCACACCCGCCGGCGGCGAGCCACAGGCGGCGCTTTTTCCGGGCGGCGGCATCCCGGCGGTCGATCTGTTCGTTGTACCGGCGCAGGATCTCCTCCAGCTTTCCCTCATCCACGGCGGGCGGTGTGGAAGTTTCCGCCGGCTCCGGGCCGTCCTCTTCTACCCCCAGCAGGCTGCCGAGGGTGACGCCGAACAGGCGGCTCATGGCGATGAGGGTGTCCAGCTCTGGCACGCCGCTGTCGCTCTCCCACTTGCTCACCGCCTGACGGGATACGCCCAGCTTTTCCCCCAGCCCCTCCTGTGACAGGCACGCCTGACGGCGCAGCTCCTGAATCCGTTGTCCTAATGTCACAAGGCATTCCTCCTTATGGCTCCATCCTACCGGACGGCGGCCTTCACCGCAACCATTCCGCCGTTTCTTTTTGTCAACGGAGCGTTGCGGGGGCGGTTTCAGCCTGCCAGACGGCCCTCGATGACGGAGAGCAGCTCCTCGGTGCGCAGCTTTTCCTGACTGGTAAGGCAGGTCACGTTCCGCCCCACCCGCACCACGAGGGCAGAGCACCCGTCATCATCCTCGCCGTACCACGCCTCGTCCGCCCAGCCGAGGTCCAACGGCTCCATGGCCGTCACGCGGATGCCGTCCCGGAAGCTGGACAGGCTGTGGTTCGCCGTCATGACCTCCTCCACCTTGCTCCGGGCCAGCGCCTTCGCCATGCCCATAAAGGGGCAGCGGTAGGTCTCGCAGCCGACGAGACGTTCGCCAATGTAATCGTCCACCTGCCAACGCTCCCCCGCCGGGGTCAGGGCGTGGAGGATCCAGTAAAAGGCCCGGTCCTCCGCTGTGCCCAGATCCTCCGCCCGCACCACGGGCTTATCCGCAAGGGCGGCGTATTCCTCCTTCGCCCGGGTCCCCCGCTTCTCGTACCACTCGCCGAAGGGGGTAACGACCGTCCCAACACCCACCAGCACCGCGACGGCAAGGCAAATGATGCCCAGCTTCAAGGAATTTTTCCGCTCCCGGGGGAAAATATCCCGCTCCAGCGTGAAGCTCCGGTAGATGGCGTACAGCCCCCAGCCCGCCAGCACGATCAGCAAGGACACCGGCGCGCTGGTGGAGGTGAGCAGCGCGTCCAGCACCGCGCACAGCACCAGCAGCACCCCGCCGATGAACGAAACTGCCCGGATGACAGCATTGACCCACATGATCCACGGCCGGGGCGGGCACAGGCCGTTCCGGTTTCGGACAAGGGCGGCAAAAAAGTCGATGAGCTTCCACAGCGCCGTCAATCCCCACACCGGCAGAAGAAAGAGCAGGCTGGCCGTGACCCACTTCTCATACAGGCCCAGCTTTATCGTCTGCCAGAACCGCTCGAAGGCGCTGACCCTGGTGCCGCCCATAGCCCAGATGAGCAGGGCGTAGAAGGCGATCCACGCCGCAACGATCAATGCCGATAGTATTGTTGACTTTATATAATACTTATTGTAGTTCTTTTTCTCCATCTCCGGGTCGGTCTGGATGGGCGTGGGCCGCAGACCGGGCCGGGAGCAGAACAGATACATCCCGTTGGTCTGGCTCACCAGATCCCAGCCGCCCTCGGCGCACAGGCCCAGATATTCCTCCGTGTCCTCCCGCTGGCGCTTGCCGTCTACCAGATCCACGCACCAGCGCAGGTCGTCTCGTTCCGCCCGGACGAACCGGCCCCCCAGCAGGCCCACCCGGTCCAGCTTCCAGCCCCGGGCCGCCTGCTCGTTGAGATAGCGCTCCACGCCCTTGAAGTCCCCGGTGCAGAAATTGAAGAGGGTGTGCTTCACGTTTCTCATGTCATCCGCGCTCCTTTCCTGTGTCCTCCGTGCCGTCCATTTGGCCGAATACCGCCGCGCCGTCCGCCACCTGCCGCCGGAGCCGTTCATATTCCCGCTCCAGCGTCTCCCGCCCGGCGGCGGTGAGCCGGTAGATCTTCCGGGTGTCCTCCACCCGGTCGAGGGTGATGAGGCCCTCCCGCTCAAACCGGCCCAGCAGGGTGTACAGCGTCCCCGGGCCAAGCTCCAGCCGCCCCCGGGACAGCATCCGCACCCGCTCCATGATGGCGTAGCCGTGGCCCGGCTCATGGAGGG
Organism: uncultured Oscillospiraceae bacterium; assembly: GCA_934675115.1. GTDB lineage: Bacteria > Bacillota > Clostridia > Oscillospirales > Oscillospiraceae > Enterenecus. The sequence goes on from CAKUPH010000022.1 coordinate 27,824, forward strand.
CCAGCAGAAGGTAGTACATCTGCTCGGTCAGCGTTTCCAGTTTTCCCCGCGCCACGGGCTTCACCACCTTATATCGAATATTGATATAGCTTACCTGTATGTTATATCAATATTCGATATAAGTCAAGAAAAAGATGAGCCGCCCGGATTGGGCGGCCCGCTTCACCGTATTTTTCACTCCCCTGCCGCCGTGCGCAGAATCTTTTCCACATCTGCCTTTTCCGCGTGGCCCTCAAAGATCTTTTCCCCGCCCACGTACCACGTTGGTACATAATAGTAGTCGTGGGTATCGGCGAACTCCGCCTCCCGGCTCTCGTCCACGATGCGGATGGGGATGTCCTGCCATGCGGGGTGTTCGGCCAGCAGCTCCTCCTGACACCGGAGGGCCAGCTGGCAGTGGGGACAGCCGGGGAGGATGAACATCAGAATATCTTTCATGGCAAAGCCTTCTTTCTTTTGTCTGTGGCTTTAGTTTACCACAAAATTGTGGTATGATGGAGATGATTTATCAGGCGCGGGAGGAATTTGCGTGACACACGAGGACTATATGCGCCGGGCGCTGGAGCTGGCCCGGGAGTGTCTGGCCGACGGCGACGTGCCAGTGGGCTGCGTCATCGCCGCCCCGGACGGGCGTATCGTGGGCGAGGGGCGCAACCGCCGGGAGGCGGACGGAAACGCGGCAGCCCACGCGGAGATCGAAGCCATCACCCGGGCCTGCCGCACGCTGGGGAGCTGGCGGCTCACCGGCTGCACCCTGTATGTGACGCTGGAGCCCTGCCCCATGTGCGCCGGAGCCATCATCAACGCCCGCATCGCGGCGGTGCGGTACGGCGCCCGGGAGGAAAAGTCCGGCTGCTGCGGCTCGGTGCTCAACCTGTTTGAGGAGCGGTTCAACCACCGGCCCCGGATCTACGGCGGCCTGCTGGCGGAGGAGTCCTCCGCTCTGCTGGCGGAATTTTTCCAGCGCCTGCGGTAAAAATCTCCGCACAGCCGCCGTATTTTGCGGAAATTTTGCGCCGACGGCGAGATTTTACAAAAAAATCTTTGGATTTAATACTTTTGTAACATCTTCTTACGAACTTTCGTAACGATTGGCCTTTATATTGATACTTGCAAGAGATATCCTTTCTTTTTCATTCTATCCTCCATCCTTTGAACCGGGGCTAAAAGCCCCGGTTCGCTTTTTATGCGAAGCGCTAAGCCGTCGCGAGCAGTCCGGATGGACCGCAGCGAGGG
>CAKUPH010000023.1 GCA_934675115.1 uncultured Oscillospiraceae bacterium
GTGCGGGAGGGAGCGCCGGTCTTGATCTGGCCGGCGTTGGTGGCCACGGCGATGTCGGCAATGGTGGTGTCCTCCGTCTCGCCGGAGCGGTGGGAGACCACGGCGGTGTAGCCCGCGCGGTTGGCCATCTGGATGGCGTCCAGCGTCTCGGTGAGGGTGCCGATCTGGTTGACCTTGATGAGGATGGAGTTGGCGATGCCCTTCTCGATACCGGTGGACAGCCGCTCCACGTTGGTGACGAACAGGTCGTCGCCCACCAGCTGCACCTTGGAGCCGATGGCCTTCGTCAGCATGGTCCAGCCGTCCCAGTCCGTCTCGCCCATGCCGTCCTCCAGAGAGATGATGGGGTAGGTCTCCACGAACTTCTTCCACATGTTGACCAGCTGCTGGCGGGTCATGGTCTTTTTGGCCTTGGGCAGGTCGTAGCAGCCGGTCTCCTCGTTGTACCACTCGGAGGAGGCGGCGTCGATGGCGATCATGAAGTCCTCGCCGGGCTTGTAGCCCGCCTTCTCAATGGCCTCGACGATGAGCTTCAGCGCGTCCTCGTCCTTCTTCAGGTTGGGGGCGAAGCCACCCTCGTCGCCCACGGCGGTGGAGCCGCCCTGAGCGTTGATGACCTTCTTCAGGGAGTGGAACACCTCGGCGCAGCGACGCAGGGCCTCCTTGAAGGTGGGCGCGCCCACGGGCATGATCATGAACTCCTGAATGTCCACGTTGTTGGAGGCGTGGGCGCCGCCGTTGAGGATGTTCATCATGGGGACGGGCAGGGTCTTGGCGTTGACGCCGCCGATGTAGTTGTAGAGGCTGGTGCCCAGACTCTCGGCAGCGGCCTTGGCGCAGGCCAGAGACGCGCCCAGAATGGCGTTGGCGCCCAGACGGGCCTTGTTGGGGGTGCCGTCCAGCTCGATGAGCAAGGCGTCGATGGCGGGCTGATCCAGCGCGTTCATGCCGATGAGGGCGTCGGCGATCTCGGTGTTCACGTTGGTGACCGCCTTCTCCACGCCCTTGCCCAGATAGCGGCTCTCGTCACCGTCCCGCAGCTCGCAGGCCTCATAAATGCCGGTGGACGCGCCGGAGGGCACGGCGGCACGGCCCACAACGCCGTCGTCCAGCGTCACCTCCACCTCTACGGTGGGATTGCCGCGGGAGTCAAGGATCTCGCGGGCCACAACGTCAACGATCTCGATCATGCTTTTCATGGGAATTGCTCCTCTCTTCGTTCAGGGTGTTATAAAATAAAAATAAAACCAGTGGATTCAATTGACGATCAGGGTGCTGCCGCTCATTTCGTCCGGCTTGTTCAGCCCCATGAGGTCCAGCATGGTGGGGGCCAGATCGGCCAGACGGCCGTCCCGGAGCTTCACGTCGGTGCCCACGATGCAGCAGGGCACCAGATTGGTGGTGTGGGCGGTGAAGGGGGTGCCATCCTCCGAGCGCATGTGCTCGGCGTTGCCGTGATCGGCGGTGATGATGGTGACGCCGCCCATTTTCGCCGTGGCCTCCACCACCTTGGCCACGCCCTCGTCCACCGCCTCGGCGGCCATCACGGCGGCGTCGAACACGCCGGTGTGCCCCACCATGTCGCAGTTGGCGAAGTTCAGGATGATCACGTCGTACTTCCCGCTCTCGATGCGGCGGACGGCCTCGGCGGCCACCTCCGGCTCGCTCATCTCGGGCTGGAGGTCATAGGTGGCCACCTTTGGGGAGGGGATGAGACAGCGGTCCTCGCCGGGGAACACCCGCTCCTCGCCGCCGTTGAAGAAGAAGGTGACGTGGGCGTATTTCTCCGTCTCCGCAATGCGCAGCTGGGTCATGCCCAGCTGGGACAGGTACTCGCCGAAAATGTTGGTGAGCTTCTCCCGGGGGTAGGCCACGGACACGTTGGGCATGGCTGCGTCGTACTCGGTGGTGCACACGAACTGCACCGGGATCAGCCCCAGCCGCCGGGAAAATCCGGAAAAGTCCGGGTCCACGAAGGCCCGGGTCAGCTCCCGGGCCCGGTCGGGCCGGAAGTTGAAGAAGATCATGGAGTCCCCCTCGCTGACGGTAGCGTCGTCGGCGCACACCACGGGGACCATGAATTCGTCGGTGACACCCCGCTCGTAGGACAGCTCCACCGCGGCGGCGGGGTCGTCCTCAAAGGGCGCGTCGGCATAGGCCATGGCGGCGTAAGCCCGCTCCACCCGGTCCCAGCGGCTGTCCCGGTCCATGGCGTAATAGCGGCCCATGACGGTGGCGATGCGGCCTACGCCGAGGGCGGCCAGCTTCTCCTGAAGCTGCTGGATGTACCCCTTGCCGGAGGAGGGCGGCACGTCCCGCCCGTCCAGGAAGCAATGGACGTACACCTCCGTCAGCCCCCGCTCCTTCGCCATGTCCAGCAGGGCGAAGAGGTGGTCGATGTGGGAGTGGACGCCGCCGTCGCTGAGCAGGCCCAGCAGGTGGAGGGCGGTGCCCTTCTCCTTACAGGCGTCCATGGCTGCGGCGTAGGCGGGATTCCGGAAGAACAGGCCCTCCTGAATTTCCAGCGTGATCCGGGGCAGGTCCTGAAACACCACCCGGCCCGCGCCGATGTTGGTGTGCCCCACCTCGCTGTTGCCCATCTGCCCGTCGGGCAGGCCCACGTCCAGCCCGGAGGCGGACAGCTTACAGCAGTTGTTTTCCGCGAACAGCCGGTCCAGATTGGGGGTGCTCGCGGCGGCGATGGCGTTGTCCCCCGGGATCCGGGAGTCTGACAGGCCAAAGCCGTCCATGATGATCAATGTTGTGGGTGTTTTGCTCATATATAAACCTCTTAAATACACATTACGGCGGCGTCGCCGCAGAAAGCGGCCGGATCACGGCATCGTCGCCGCCGACTTTGCGGCCTTCTAGAGGCCGCAAGGGGGGCCGGGTCTCAGCTTCGCTTCGGTCGGCGCGGGACGTTCGCCGCTGGCGAACCGCAGTTTCTGAAACCGCTGAGTACCTTCAGCTTCGTCCACCCCGTAGGGTGGGGGTTCCTCAAAGGGGGCTAGCCCCCTTTGAAGCCGCGTCGCGTCAGCGATAATGGCGTTTCCGCAGAAACGCCCGCGGCTTTACTCCTGATTTGCGGCGTTGATGATCGCCATGAAGTCCTCAGGCTTCAAGGCGGCTCCGCCGATCAGTCCGCCGTCCACGTCGGGCTGAGCCAGCAGCTCGGCGGCATTCTTGGCGTTCATGGAGCCGCCGTACTGGATGGTCACGGCCCGGGCCACCCGGGCGCCGTACTCCTTGCGGATGACGGCGCGGATGTGGCCGCAGACCTCGCCCGCCTGCGCGGCGGTGGCGGTGCGGCCGGTGCCGATGGCCCAGATGGGCTCGTACGCCACCACGATGCGGCGGACCTGACTGGCGGTGAGGCCGGACAGAGCGGCCTTGAGCTGGTAGGAGATGTGTTCCTCGGTGACGCCCAGCTCCCGCTGCTCCAGACTCTCGCCCACGCAGATGATGGGCCGCAGGCCCGCCTCCAGCGCGGCCTTGACCTTCTTGTTGACGGTGAAGTCCGTCTCATTATAATACTGCCGCCGCTCGGAATGGCCGATGATGACGTACTTTGCGCCCACGTCCTTGAGCATTTCGGCGGTGATCTCGCCGGTGTACGCGCCGGAGGCCTCGTAGTGGCAGTTCTCGCCGCCGATGGCTACCCGGGTGTCCTTAAACAGCCGGACCGCGCCGGGGATGTTCACAGCGGGGACACACAGCACCACCTCGCACCACTTGTGCTTGCCCAGCATGGGCTTGATGGCCTCGGCGTAGGCCCGGGTCTCGGTGAGGGTCTTGTTCATTTTCCAGTTTCCGGCGATGATGGTCTTGCGGTATTTCAGATTCATAGGGAAGCTCCTTTCCTTTGTTCAGAAGGTGGGAGCCTCGTTCCGCTCCCATGAAAACGATTTTGACGGTCAAATTCTTATCCAATAGCCGGTCGGGCGCCTGTTACTTATCCAGCAGGCACGCCACACCCGGAAGCTCCTTGCCCTCCAGAAATTCCAGCGACGCGCCGCCGCCGGTGGAGATGTGGGTCATCTTGTCGGCGTAACCCAACTGCGCCACGGCGGCCGCGGAGTCGCCGCCGCCCACGATGGTGATGGCGTCGGTGTCGGCCAGCGCCTTGGCGAGGGCGCGGGTGCCCTCGGCGAAGGCGGGGAACTCAAACACGCCCATGGGGCCGTTCCAGATGACGGTGCCCGCGTCCTTCACCGCGTCGGAGAACAGGGCGATGGTCTTGGGCCCGATGTCCATGCCCATGCGGTCGTCGGGGATGACCATGGTGTCCACCAGCTCGGGCTTGGCGTCGGCGGAGAACTCAGCGGCGCACAGAGTGTCCACCGGCAGGAGGAACTTCACACCCTTGGCCTTCGCCTTGTCCATCATCTCACGGCAGTAGTCCAGACGGTCCTCCTCCAGCAGGGAGGTGCCCACGCTGCCGCCCAGCGCCTTGATAAAGGTATAGGCCATGCCGCCGCCGATGATGATGGTGTCGGCAATGTCCAGCAGGTTGTTGATGACGCCGATCTTGGAGGACACCTTCGCGCCGCCCAGAATGGCCACCAGCGGGCGGCGGGGATTGGCCAGCGCGCCGCCCATGATCTCCAGCTCCTTCTCGATGAGCAGGCCGGACACGGCGGGCAGGCAGGCCGCCACGCCGGCGGTGGAGGCGTGGGCGCGGTGGACGGTGCCGAAGGCGTCGGACACGTACACCTCTGCCAGATTGGCCAGCTTCTTGGCAAAGGCTGGGTCGTTCTTCTCCTCGCCCGGCTCGAAGCGCAGGTTCTCCAGCAGCATGATCTGGCCGGGCTGGAGGGCGGCGGCCTTGGCGCAGGCATCCTCGCCCACCACGTCGCGGGCAAAGATGACCTCCCGGCCCAGCAGCTCGCTCAGCCGCCTGGCCACGGGGGCCAGCGTCAGGGATTCCTTCCACTCCCCCTTGGGCTTGCCCAGATGGGAGCAGGCGATGACCGCGGCGCCCTGATCCAACAGGTAGTTCAGGGTGGGCAGGGCGGCGGCGATGCGCTTGTCGTCGGTGATGGCGCCGGTGGCCTTGTCCTGCGGCACGTTGAAGTCACAGCGGCAGAGCACCTTCTTGCCCTTTACGTCGATGTCGCGGACGGTTTTCTTATTATAATTCATGCGGAAAGCTCCTTTCAAAGCTGTGATTCTCTCAGTTTTCCCCGCCGAAGGCGGGCTTACTCGGCACGCGCCATCTCGCCCACGCCGGACAGATCGGGGAATCCCTGCTGGCGCAGCGCCTCATAGGTGAGGATGGCCACGGAGTTGGCCAGATTCAGGCTCCGGGCGTCCGGCCGCATGGGAATGCGCAGACAGCGGTCATAATACCGCTCCCGGAACTCCAGCGGCAGCCCCGCCGTCTCCTTGCCGAAGAACAGCCAGCAGCCGTCCCGGAACCGTGCCTGGGTATAATCCCGGGGGGCCTTGGTGGTGGCGAGCCACAGGTCGGGGGCGGGATTTCTGGCGAAAAACTCGTCCAGATCATGGTAAACGCTGATGTCCACCATGGGCCAGTAGTCCAGTCCCGCCCGCTTCACGGCCCTGTCGCTGATGTCGAAGCCCAGCGGCTCGATGAGGTGCAGGCGGCTGCGGGTGGCGGCGCAGGTGCGGGCGATGTTGCCGGTATTCATGGGGATCTCCGGCTCCACCAGAACAATGTTGACCACGAAGCAGGCCTCCCTGTTTTTTCTCAGGGACATTATAGACTGCCAGCGTCGAAATTACAAGGCAAAAATGGGCGAAGACTCAAAAATCAAAACTTTTTTACGTTTTTTCTGATATTGGAAATTCTATCGCGGCGGTATGGAAAAGGCGGTTTACTGTTCCGCGATAATAAGATAAATTGACGAAGTGAAAAAAATGGGATATAATGCAGACATTCTGCGGCTGGCCGCCGCTCCCGCGCCATGGGAGCGGCCCGGCCCATACGGCGGGCGGCATAGGGCCCGCCCTTTTGGAGGAAAACAACATGGAGGGACAGAACCTGCGCATCGTGGTCAAGGTGGGCACCTCCACCCTGACCCGGGACAACTTCAGCATCAACTTTCACGCCATGGACCGGCTGGCCATGACGCTGGCCGACCTGCATGGGCAGGGGCACGAGATCATTCTGGTGTCCTCCGGCGCCATCGCCGTGGGGGCGGGCAAGCTGGGGCTGAAGGAGCGGCCAACGGAGCTGCGAATGAAGCAGGCGGTGGCCGCCGCGGGTCAGTGCGAGCTGATGCACATATACGACAAGCTCTTCGGCGAATACGGCGCCACCGTGGGCCAGATCCTGCTCACCGACGAGGACGTGGCTGACCCCCGCCGGGCGGAGCATCTGGAAAACACCTTTGACGCCCTGATGGAGATGGGCTGCATCCCGGTGGTGAACGAGAATGACTCCGTGTCCTCCGCCGAGATCGAGACCGGGCAGGCCCGGGTGCTGGGCGACAACGACACCCTGTCCGCTATCGTGGCCCGGCTGTGCCGGGCGGACCTGCTCATCCTCATGTCCGACATCGACGGGCTGTACGACAAGGATCCCCACAAATACCCGGACGCGAAGCTGGTCAGCCGGGTGAACGCCGTCACGGCGGAGCTGCGGGCCTCCGCCGGAGGTGCCGGCACCTCCCGGGGCACCGGCGGGATGCAGACTAAGCTGGACGCGGCGGAGATCGCCATGTCCGCCGGGGTGGACATGGTCATCACCAATGGCAGCGCCCCGGAGCTGATCTACGACATCGCGGCGGGGGCGGACATCGGTACCCGCTTCTGCGCCGCGCGATAAGGAGGACTTCACATGACCGCCATTGAATTGCAGGGTCTGGCCGCCCGGGACGCGTCCCGCCGGCTGGCTGTGACCACCACGGAAGAGAAAAACCGGGCGCTGGAGGCCATTGCCCGCGCCCTGACCGAGCGGATGGACGAGGTGCTGTCCGCCAACGAGGCCGATCTGGCCGCGGGCCGGGAGGCGGGGCTCACGCAGGCCCTGCTGGACCGGCTGGCCCTGTCCCCCGCCCGGATGGAGGGCATTGTGGAAGGCGTGCGGCAGGTGGCCGCCCTGCCCGACCCCGTGGGCGAGGTCACCCGGAAGGACACGCTGAAAAGCGGCCTGCTCCTCACCCGGCGGCGGGTGCCGCTGGGTGTCATCGGCATCATTTACGAGGCCCGGCCCAACGTGACGGTGGACGCCGCCGTGCTGTGCCTGAAGGCGGGCAACGCCGTTATCCTCCGGGGCGGCAAGGAGGCCTTCCGCTCCAACTCCGCCTTCATGTCCATCATGCGGGACGCGGTGGAGTCCGCGGGACTGCCCCGGGACTGCCTTGCCCTCGTGCAGGACACCAGCCGCCAGTCCGCTCAGGAGCTGATGGATCTGACGGAATATCTGGACGTGCTCATCCCCCGGGGGGGCGCGGGGCTCATCCGGGCCGTCACCGCCAACGCCCATGTGCCCGTCATCCGCACCGGCGAGGGCGTGTGCCACGTGTATGTGGACCGGGACGCCGACTTTGACATGGCGGTGAACATCATCGAGAACGCCAAGTGCTCCCGCCCGTCGGTGTGCAACGCCGCCGAGTGCATTCTGGTGGACCGGGCCATCGCGGCTGACTTCCTGCCGAGGGCGCAGGCCGCGCTGGCCGCCCGGCACGTGGAGCTGCGGGGCTGCGGCGAGACCCAGGCCATTCTGGGCGCGGCCGTCACCCCGGCTACCGACGCCGACTGGGACAGCGAGTACGGCGACTACATCCTCGCCGTCAAGGTGGTGTCCGGCGTGGACGAGGCCATGGACTTCATCGCCGCCCACGGCACCCGACACTCCGAGTGCATCGTGACGGAAAACGGCGGCACCGCCGCGAAATTCCTCGACGGCGTGGACGCCGCCGCGGTGTACCACAACGCCTCCACCCGCTTTACCGACGGCTTTGAGTTCGGGCTGGGGGCGGAGATCGGCATCTCTACCCAGAAGCTCCACGCCCGTGGCCCCATGGGCCTTGAGGAGCTGACCAGCTACAAGTACGTGGTGTACGGAAACGGCCAGACCCGGGGATAAAATTTCGAGACAAAAAAACGCCCGGCGGCGCTTCAAGCAAGCGCCGCCGGGCGTTCTATTTTGTTTACCGGGCCAGCAGGAACAGGTTGGCGTCGGTGGCGAAATTCGCCGCGGAATAGAGCACCAGAACCTGATCGATGCCGTTTTCCTCCACATAATCGGCGATGGATGTGCGGTTATACCGGGGGTCGAAGAGGTGTACCTCGCTGAACCGGGTGGACAGGAAGGGGGCCAGCGAGTCGGAGTAGGAATCCCGGATGACCAGCAGCTTTCCGCCGTCCGCGTCGGGGTTCTCGATGACGCACAGGGGCTGGTTGCCGCCGAGGAACATGGAGTATTTGTCCTTGACCTCCAGCTTGGCGGTGTCGTACAGGGAACCGGCCTCCGGCGTGCCGGTGGGGTAGCGGGTGACGGCAGTGTTCCCGGTAAAGCCCCCCTCGGGCACCATGGTGTAGATGCTGTCCGGCTTTACCCACGCCGCCCCGGAGGACGACCATGTGGTTCCGAAAAAGCGGTCGCTGCGGAGCACCGGCTCCGCGTCCAGCCCGGCATCGGCCAGCCCCATGCCGTCCGCCAGCGCCAGATAGCCCTGATAGGCCCCGAAGGTGGACCAGTGGTGGTCGGTGCGGTAGAACACGTCGTCCCCGGACAGGGCGTTTTTCAGGTCGATCCAGTTCACCCACTGAGAGCAGAGGGCGGCGGCCCTGTCCAGCGTGGAGCCGTCGTCTACGAGAGGGGCGTTGTCCGGCAGGCGGTCGGCCCAGACATAGCTCTTATCCGGGATGAGGGCGAAGTACACCGGCACGATGAGGTTGTCCGCCAGTGCGTTGACGTAGCCCACCCGTTTTTCCAGCTCCTCGTCCGAAGGGGCGGTGAACTGGGCGAAGAGGGTCTGCTGTCCGTCGGTGCCGAAGTAGACGGAGTTATTTTCCTCCTTGCCTGCAATGCGCTCCGACCACGCCTTCAGGTCGATCCAGCTGTCCCGCAGGGGGAACTGATCCACCACGTAGTCCTCAAAATCCTCCATGAATTTGCCGGATTTCAGCGTCTCCAGCGTGGGGGCCTTGAGCTGGGAGAGGTAGCGGTTTTCCTGCTCGGAAAAGCTCCGGTCGGGCAGGATGAAGAGCGCGGCGCCGAAGCCGAAGACGAACAGGCAGAACAGAGCGGTAATGAACACGGGATATTTGTTTTTCACGGCGCGCACCCCCTTAGAAGCGGAAATAAAGGAAGGGATTATAGGTGCCGTCCACCAGATAGGCGGTGGACAGGATGAGCCCGGCCAGCATCAGCACCGGGAAGGCGATCCGGCGGGCCCGCTCCGGCAGCTTATGCCACAGGTTGGCCGCCAGCGGCGTGGACGCCACCGCCGCCGCGGCGAGCACCGGCAGGTAGTTGCGCAGGTAGTAGAGGAAATCGCTGTTCCACAGCCCCGCGCCCATGCCGAACATGGCCTTGAGGTACAGCCCCATGGCGGAGAAATCCTCCACGGCGAAAATGGCCCAGCCCACGACCACCACCAGCAGGCCGTAGAGGTGACCCAGCCAGCCCGGGGCCTTTTTCAGGTATTTTCCCAGAAACAGCTTTTCCAGCACCAGCCACACAAAGTAGTACAGACCCCAGATGAGGAAGTTCCAGCTGGCCCCGTGCCAGATGCCGGTGGCCGCCCAGACGATGAGCAGATTGAAGATCAGCCGCCCGGTCTTCACCCGGTTGCCCCCCAACGGGATGTAGAGGTACTCCCGGAACCAGCTGCCCAGCGAGATGTGCCACCGCCGCCAGAACTCGGTGGCGGACTTGGAGATATAGGGGTAGTTGAAGTTTTCCAGAAACTCGAAGCCCAGCATCCGGCCAAGGCCGATGGCCATGTCGGAATAGCCGGAGAAGTCGAAGTAGAGCTGGAGGGAGAAGGCGATGATGCCCAGCCACGCCCCCAGCGTGGTCAGCTCCCCGCCGGGGGTGGCGAGGTACACGTCCCACAGCTTGCCCAGATTGTTGGCCAGCAGGACCTTTTGGGACAGACCCACCACAAAGCGCTGGACGCCCCGGGCGAAGCGCTCGGTATTGTGCTCCCGGTGCTCCAGCTGGGCGTCCAGATCCTTGTATTGCAGGATCGGCCCGGCGATGAGCTGGGGGAACAGGGTGACGAAGGTGCCGAAATTGACGATGTTTTTCTGCACCCGGGCGTCCCCCCGGTAGACGTCGATGGTGTAGCTCATGGTCTGGAAGGTGTAGAAGGAGATGCCGATGGGCAGGGTGAAGGGAATGGAACCGCCCTCCGGCAGGGGCAGACGCTCAATAATGGGCAGGAAGCCAATGCCCAGACCCGCAAGGCTCCCGGCAATGAAGTTCCAGTACTTGAAGAAGAACAGCAGCGCCAGATTGCAGATCACCGAGGAGGCCACCGCGCCCTTGGCAAGGCGGAGATTTCCCGTCCGCTTGCCCCGCTCCACCAGCATACCGTGGGTGTAGTCGATGGCGATGGAGACGAACATGATGAGGATATACACCGGCTCGCCCCAGCCGTAAAAGACCAGATTCACCACCAGCAGCACGAAATTGCGCCATTTCAGCGGGGAGATATAGTACAGGACCAATACGATGGGTAAATAGAGGAACAGAAAATACGGAGTGGAAAATACCATAGGCTCACCTCGGGTGGAGTTTCCGCCGTCCGGAGACGGACGCGGGCATCAGGGAAAGAAAAAGGCGGAGCGGCGAACCGGCCGCTCCGCCTGTGCGGAATTTCTCAGAACAGGGCCTTGAAGTCGCTGACAATGCTGTCACAGCTGCCGTTGACTACCATCATAACATAATTTCCGGAAGATACAACCCTGGACTGGCTCTCCCAGGTATCCATGGCCTCGGGGTACCACGCGCCGCCGGGGCCGTTGCCGTCGCCCACCATGTAGTTGATGCGGGCCTGAAGGATGGCCTTCACCGCCGCCACGTCAGCGGCGTCGGACACCTCGATGAGGGCCAGCTCGCCCATGTTCATGGACATCTGGGGGACGTACACAATGCACTGCTTGGTGGAGATACCGGTGAGGCCGGAGTAGAAGCTGTCCAGCAGGGTGCTGTCCGCCAGCGCGGGGCTGCCCCCGAACTCATACCGGCCAAACAGGTCGCTGGCAAAGGCGGACAGGTCCACGCCGGCGGCGGGGGTCTGGGACTCGCTCTCGGCGGGGGCGGCGTCCTCCTTCCAGCGGCAGCGGACGATGCAGCTGGCGGTCAGGCCGCCGTCGGTCTTGGCGGTGATGACGGTCTTGCCCGGGCCCACGGAGGTCACATTGCCCTTTTCGTCCACCGTGGCGACGCTCTCGTCGTCGCTGGTCCACGTGATGTCAGGGTGGCCGTCGATGCCGGTGACGGTGGCCTTGAGCTTCAGGACGTATCCGGCGTAGGTGATGGTGGCGTCCTTCATACTCAGAGTCAGGGCCGGGGCTTCCTCAACGATCTCGGAAGGTTCAGGCTCCGCCGGGGCGTCGGACGTGAAGGGGGACTCCACCACCACGGGCTGGGAGCTTTCAGCGGGTGTCTCAGAGGGTTCCTCGGGGGTCTCGGAGGGAGTTTCCGGAGTGCCGGTTTCGGCGGGTTCGGACTGGCTGGGCTGGTCGGGCTGACCGGTGCCGCTGCCGCCGGTCTTTCCGCCGCAGGCGGCCAGCAGGGTCAGGCACAGCGCCAGTGCGGTCAGCTGGGCGATGCTCATTTTCATAGGGATGCTCCTTATCTATCTCTTTTATTCTATAAGGAATGCCGCTTTTTACTTGCTCTCGCCGTAGGAATTGAAGGCGGACACCATGTCATCCTTATTCTCGCCCACGAACAGGCAGACGTAATTGCCCTTCACCACGATCTCGGAGTTGTTCTCCCACTCCTCCATGGTCTCGGGATACCACGCGCCGCCGGGGCCGTTGCCGTCGCCCACCATGTAGTCGATGCGGGCCTGAAAAATGTTCTTCACCGTCTCCGCGTCGTCAGCGTTGGCCACCTCCACCATGGCCACCTCGGCGGCGACGGCGGAGATCATGGCAGCATAGGCCACGGTCTGCTTCCGCTCAATGGCGGTCAGGCCGGGGTAGGTGTCCTCCAGCATGTCCTCGGGCAGCTCCTCCATGGCGGGGGCGTCGTCGCCCTGATAGAGGGTGTTGTAAAATTCCTTCAGATCGATGGACTGATCGGCGGAACCGCCGTTATCGGTCTTGCCGCAGGCGGCAAGGGACAGGGCCAGCACGGCGGCCAGCATTACAGACATCATACGTTTCATTGCGATAATACTCCTTTTAATATGGTGTGATCTCGGGCGTTTCATCGGTCACGCCGTAGTTTTTGACGGACGGGCGGGAAAAAGGTTCCCGTTTTTTCAAATTATTTTTTGCCCCGGCCAGCCCGGCGTCGAAATTCGGAAATGTCAATAGTAAATGCGAAAAAAATATAAAAAAATATAATCAGGCTTCCCGCGCCAATTCTTCAAGGCATTCCGCGAACACGATTTCAGAGGTTTTCCAGCCCAATATTTCACGCGGGTAATTGTTTATCCACTCTTCCGTTTTCTTGACAGTTGCCCGGCTAACCTTGTTGAAGTCCGTTCCTTTCGGGAACTTTCGCCGAATCATTTTGTTTGCACACTCATTTGACCCACGTTCGCAACTTGTGTACGGGTGGCAGTAATACATTTTAGTTCGCTTTTCTTTCCGCAGAATAGATTGTTCAAGGCTCTTCACGTCGGAGAACTCCCCGCCGTTGTCTACGGTGATTGTCTGGAACACGCGCGGAAACAGCGCCCCGAACCTCCGTTCAATACGGTTCAGGGCGCGGACTGTGCTGATTGCGGTTCGGTCGCGCATTTTCTCTATAATCTCTTTTCGCGTCAGGCGCTCCGTCATGACCAACAAGGCGCACGAACCCTCTTTGCTCGAATATACGGTGTCCATTTCCCAATGCCCGAAAGTGATTCGCTGGTTAATCACTTCCGGGCGTTTTTCTATGCTCTCACCCCGCGGGGCGCGTTTCGTCGTCTTTACCCGGTGATAGGGCCGCTTGCGCTTCGGCTTCTCCGGCAAGTCCTTGTTCGTCAGGTTCAAGAAAACACCCTTTTCAATGTAGCTGTAAAACGTGCTGACGCAAATAGAGGTTTTGAACGTCCGGCCCTCTAACTCTATGTCGGCAAGGGCCGCGGCGGGTGAACGGTCCTCTTCAATGACCTTGCGTTCCAAATAGTCGGCAAGTTCGCGGTCATTGCCGATTTTCAACGGTGCGCCTTTTGCCGCGAGGTTTTCGCGGTATCGCTGTTCCGCTCCGTCCGGGTTGTATCGGTCTTCTGTAAGCCATGTTGCGCCGTCCAGCCACTCCCAACGGGAACGCTTGATTTCTCTGTAAATCGTGCTGACGTGAACGTGAAGTTCCGCCGCAATCTGCTTCGGCGTATCGCCGCGGTTCAAGCCGTATTCGATTTTTCGCCGATCTGTAAGCTGTAAATGACTGAAACAATGCCCCATGCTATAACCTCCCAAAATGCGAAACCCGCCCAAGCTATCAAGCCGGGCGGGTTTTGTTCCTCTTTTCAGCGGTTCCCCGCAAAAAGATTATAACAATATTTTTATACTAACGCAAGTATAAAAAACTATTACTCATTTTCTGTCAGCCATTCCATAGATACGCCGAGTATCTTCGCAAGCACCGCAAGTTCATAATCGGTCACAAAGCGGGTCCCGATTTCAATTCTGCTTACGCTGTCCCGCTCCATTGTAATTCCTGCAACTTGTAGACGCGCCGCAAGGTCTGTTTGTGTGATATTCAGCCGGGCGCGTGCTTCTTTGACGCGATTTCCGCAAAGGTTCTTTCGTCCCTTGTAGTCGTATATCTTCAACCGCCGATTCCTCCTTTTGTGTTAAAGGTCTGCATTTTTCTTGACTTTAACACAATAAGCGTTGATAATTGTGTTAAAGGTCAGAATCCAGAAAAAGCAATGGTTCCGGCCTTTGAAAATAACGCAAGCCGCCCGGACGCTGGGCGGCAGAACGGAGGATTCCACATGAAAAAGGTTCTATCTCTTGTCCTTGCGGCGGCGCTTGCCGCGTCCCTCTCCGCCTGCGGCGGCGTTCTTGTCGATCTGGACACGCCCAAATCGGAGGAACTGACGGCGCAGTATGATTTTTACCCCGATGCTATGAACACCATTCGGGCGGATATGAAAATCACTCCCGAACAGGCCGATGAAGTCTTTATCGTTCTGACTTCCTGCGGCCTTGACGGGAAGATTACAAGCATTTCCGAAAACAATGGCGCGTATACCGTCTATTACGGCGGTTCATCCCTCGACGTTGCACTTTCTGACGGTGCGGTTGAAACCGTCTATTCCGGGCGTGATATGCTGTACCCCGAATATCACAAGCACAATGTCTTGATGGACTATGACTTGACCGTAAAGGACGTGAAAACGGGTTCCGGCGATAAAATCGGTGAATACGCCTATATCCGCATTACGAAAGCACAGCTTCAAGCCATTACGGAAGAAAACTACAAAGAATTCGTTGAAACCGTCGTCAAGGACAGCGGCTACAACTGGGTTGCAATTCTTTGCGATGACGGCACGGGTATTTGTTTCCCCGGTTCTATGTACTATGTCGGTACATACGGGAAGCAAGATACCGACGGTTCTATTCTTGAAGATTACGGCACTATCACGCTGGACGAAAACGGCGGCTATACATACGAACAGTTCTGAACAGCAGGAAAGCAAAAGCGACGGGCGCAACGCCCGCCGCTTTCTTTATGCCTTTTCCTGCTCCGCGTCTGCCGCGGCCTGAACCTCTGCCGCGAACTGCTCCGGCGACAGTCCCAACACCACCGCCGCCCGTTCGTCCATCAGCGATTCAATCATATCGTTTATGCTGTCAAACCCGCTTGCCTTTGCCGCTCTCTGATATACAGACTTTTTGCCTTTCTTTACATACGGGTAAATCCTGTCATAGTTTTTGCTGTTGTATTTCCGCTTCGCGTCTGTCGCGGCTTGCCCGCGGGGGTTTCCATATTTGCTTGCCATTGTCACCACTCCTTTACTTGTCCATTTTATCACGCTGTTTATACTAACGCAAGTATAAAAACACACAATCTATCGTTAGTATATTTGTGCATCATTCCAGCTTGTATTTATACTAACGTTAGTATATAATCATAAGCAGAAAGGGAAACCAAAGCCGCCCGGTTGTCGGGGCGTAGAGTTCGACAACAGCCAACCTTACGGGCTGACACGAAAAGGGAACCGACACGGCATACAACAACACTTCAACTTCTGGTTTTTTATATGGGGGTAATCAATATGACGTACTTTTCGTCAGACCGCGGGCGGTCCCGAACTCCTGCATTGCAAGGGTGCGGGCCGTCTTCGCCGTCAGCTTGACCCCGCCGTGTTGCTGTTCCTTTCGGCTCATACCTCCGCCGCCTTTCCGCTTTCCTGCGACAGCCACCAAAGCGGATTGTTCCGCTTGTCCTCATACGGGCAAGGGCTACCATCGTCACAACTGACTTTCCCGCACCCGGCACAATACTTCCGCTGGAATTCTTCGTCCCACGGCGCTTCAATGACGGGCAGGCCCCGCAAGAAAGCGCCCAGCGTTTCCGGGTTCTTCGTGATTTCTTCAAAATTGTTCACCGCGAAACCTCCTTTACGAATTGACCGCGGATTTGCCGCGGCGTTTGAAGTTTTCTTGTACGCGCTGTTGTGCAAGAACGGGGTTGTATGCTTTCCGCAGGTTGCGGTCAAGCCCGCCCGTTTCGCCGCGCTTCAACTCCCGGTAGACGGTAGCCGTTGTCACGCCCAGCCCGTCGGCGATGTCCGCCACCCGGTCGCCGTTCAGGTATCGCGTGGAAATCTCCTTGCGGTCCTGAAAGTCTATATATCTGTACTGCCGCACCATTTCACCCCGTTTCTTTTCACCGTTGCGGCTTATTCTTCGCCTTTTGCTTTTTCGACACGCGCTTTCAGCGACACATACCAGCAATAGGCGCTTGCGACGTGCGTAATAATCCGCACTAAATCCGGCTTTGTTGCCGATTTTGTCAGCTTTTCGGCAATTCTGTCCGCCGCCATGCTGTCGAAAAATGCGCCGTCAATCAGCGAAAGAACCGCCGCCGTTTGGAAGCTGTCTGAAATCGGCGTGTAGTAACCGTCCAGCCTTTCCCACATTTCCGCAAAGAAAACAAGTTCGTTTGGTAGTTCTTCATCGTCGCCATAGTCGGCGTGTTCGTCAGGATAGCAATATTCGCTTATGAAGTTCCTGATTGCTTCAAGCGTCAGTTCTCCGCGCCCGCCGTCGATGTCCTCCCACGAAAGCGCTTCCGGCCTAAAAATACAGCCCATGCCTTACCACCTTTCCGGGAGGGGCGGCAGGCTTTCGCCGCCCCTCCGCTTTTTTATTCGTAGACGGGATAGAGGGAAGCATTTTTCATCAACCAGCACCGCCCGGCACAGTTAAATCGAATGAAATTCCAATCGGTCGCGTCGTAGTACGGGGTTCCGATGATGCGGACCCGGCTAACCTCGAACCCGAATTCTTCGCAAACTGCGACGCGGGCTTCCGCTTCCGTGATTTCCTCTGAGCAGTTATTGACCGCCCATTTCTGGTGAACGGGCGCGTCTTTACCCGTTCCGATCTGATATGCGATGATTGCTTCCGGCTTTCTCAGACACCATGCGTAATACGCATAGTCCATCAGCGCACCCGCAGTCAGCCGCCCGGCCTTGATGTGTTCCGAAATGACCCGGTAAACCTCCTGCAAGGTGTCCAGCTTGAGGCCCCTGCATTCCGCTTCTGCCGTGAACTCTTCCAGCGTCAGGGCGATTCCGTGGTTCACTTTCCATTTGCGGTCATACCCGGCTTTCAAGTCGGCTTTCGTTGCGAACATATAGCCGCGGTCAAGGACGAACTTTTCAAAGTCGGTCAGCTTCGACGCATCGGCGTTCGCTCTGATTCTCTCCGCCAGCAAATCGCCGTAGCCCGGCCCCGCCTTTTTGTCCGTTTCGGTGGCCCGCTCGTTTTCGTCGTAAATCCGGCTTTCGGAATGCTTGTCGCTCCAAAACTCGACGCGGCCTTTGTCGTTCACCTCATAGAACGTGCCGTTCTCTTCGGTGGAATAGGTCTTGTGAATCACGTTGTTTTCCATCGTGGATTTCTCGACGTAGTGAACCCCGCCGATGATTTCGGCTTTCGCGGCTTCGTACTCTTCAAAAGAAACGTGCTTCATTTTCGCGTCCTCCTTGTGCTTTTGGGCTTTTTATGGTAAAAAAATAAATGCGATAGAACGCGTACCCGTCATTCGACGTGGTATTTGTTCTTTCGCATTTAATATTACAAGCCGCCCCCGGCGTCGAAATTTCAAAAATCCCTTGCAATCCCCGCGGCGATGTGCTATGATACTTTTTACTTGTACGGGCTTGTTATGCCCATTTCACCCAAAAATAATCCTTGAAAGGATGGAAACACCATGTCCGTTCCTCAGCTGATCCTGTCTATCATTTACGTCATTCTGGCTGTTTTCCTGGTGGTGGTGGTCACCATGCAGTCCGGCAAGAGCTCCGGCCTGTCCGGCGCCATCGGCGGCGGCTCCGACACCTTCCTTGCCAAGAACAAGGCCAAGAGCCTGGACGGCCGTCTGGCCAAGATGACCAAGTGGGTCGCCATTGTCTTTATGGTTCTCACTCTGGTGCTGTGCTTCGTGATGTAATTTGGATCTGAAAACGGCGGAGGCTATCTGGCCCCGCCGTTTTTTATGTTCAGGCGAGGAAGCTGCCCCGGTCAAAAGCCTCGCAGAGTTTCGCCGCCGTAGCGGCGAAAGAAATGAAATCTGTTTTCTGCCGCGACATGCGCGTGGCAGAAAACACTTCTCGCCCCGCAAACGTGCACAATTGACGCCATTGGCGGCCATTGTGTGCGCTGCCGCGGGGCGCAACCCTTTCGTCGGAAAAGGCTTTGCCTTTTTCGACGGGTAAAAAGCCGCCCGGCGGAGCGTTTGCTCCGCCGGGCGGCTTTGCTTCGATCATCGGTATTGCGGTTGATGCTTACTCAATGGCGATCTGCTTCTGGCTGGGCAGCTCGGGCTGACCGGCCTTCGGGAAGGTCAGGTGCAGGATGCCGTCCTCATACTTGGCGGCCACGTTCTCGGGCCGGACGTCCCCGATGTAGAAGCTCCGGCTGCACTGGCCGGCGTAACGCTCCTGGCGGATGTAGCGGCCTTCCTTGTCCTGCTCGTCCTTGTCAAGGCCCTTGGCGGCGCTGATGGTCAGGTAGCCGTTGTCCAACTCCACGTTGACCTCGTCCTTCTTGAAGCCGGGCAGGTCAATGTCCATCTCATAGCCATTGCTGGTCTCCTTCACGTCGGTCTTCATCATGTTCTTGGCGTGCTTGCCGTACAGCGGATCACGGCCGCCGAAGAAGTGCTTATCAAAGGTGTCACCGAAGAAATCATCAAACAGGTTCTCGCTCCAAATGCTCGGATACATAAATCATACCTCCTAAACAGTATGTAATCAATTTTCTGGTTCAAGGCTTTGTACTCATTCCGGGGAACCTCTTCCAGCTCCCTTTCCTTTCGTACAAGCACATCATAGCACAGAAATTAGCACTGTCAATAGGAGAGTGCTAAAATTCACAATAAGTTAATGAGATATTGCAAATATTATGAACAACGCAATTCATTTGCAAGAAAAAAGTTCCGGGCCGGCGCAGCCGCACCGGCCCGGAACCCATTGATTTTACTGCGTTTCCGCCGTTTCCAGCGCCAGCGCCGCCGCCTCGTCCGCCGTATACAGTGCGTTGAGGACGGTGAGCAGCGCCTTGGTGTTCATGTGCTCGGGAAAGCCCAGCTTTTTCAGCAGGGCCTGCCGCCGTGCGGCGGAATCCGGCCGTCCGGTGAGCCCCAGCGCAAAGAGGTCCGCCGCCGTCAGATCCCCGGCGGCGGGGGCGGGGGCGTCCTCGTCCAGAAAGGTCGCGCCCGCCTGCTCCAGCGCCCGGAGCAGCACCTCCGGGGATACGCCCTCCACTCCCAGCTTGCCCTCCTTGCCGGGGGCGCGCTTGCGGCGCTCCTTGCCGTAGATGTCCGGGATGTAGGCGTGCTTCACCTGCTCCGGCGGGATGGCGCCCTTGAGGAAATTGCGGATGACGAACCCCGCGCCGTCCGGATCGGTGAAGATGATGAGCCCCCGCTCCCGGGCCAGCCGCCGCAGCAGCGCGAGCTTTTCCCCGTCCTTGAACACGCCGAAGCCCGACGTCTCCAAGATCACGGCGTCCACCACCTGTGACAGGGTGTTTTTGTCGTAGCGGCCCTCCACCACGATGGCCTCGCGGATGCGCCTCATGTGATCACCCGCCGTCCCGCAGACAGCTCCATGAGGAGGGAGATGAGCAGCTCCTCCTCGTCGCCGCCATAGCTTTTCATGGCCACGTCCGTCTCCGCGCAGCGGCGGACGGCGTGGCGGCACCATGGCAGGGAAAATTTCCGGGCCCCGTCCATGAGCTTGTCCGCCTGATAGCTGTACCGCATGGCCCAGAGGGACATGAAGTCGTCCCGGCTGCCCCCGGCCTCCAGACAGAGCCGGGCGGTGTAGAGCTGGCGGAAGTATTTGCCCATCACCGACAGGATCATAATGGGGGCCTGCTGGTCGTGGAGCAGGTCGGCCAGCACGGAGGCCGCCTTGTCGAAGTCCTTCCGGGTGATGGCGTCGGTCATCTGGAACACGATGGCGTCCACCTGCGGGATGGCCACGGCGTCGATGTCCTGCCGGGTGACCCGCTGGCTCCGGGCGTAGGCGGCGATCTTGCCGATCTCGCTGACCAGATTGTTCATCAGGTCGCCGCACAGAAAGATGAGGTATTTGGCGTCCTCGGTGTCGATGGTGTGCCCCGTGGCCCGGAACCGGCGGACGATCCAGTCCGTCAGGTCGCCCTGCTCCTGCCGCCGGAACTCCACCACCGCGCCCTTTTCCTTCAGCAGGTTGGTGAGCTTGGCCCGGCCATCGGCCTTGTAGGGGATGAGGTCGTACACGAACACCAAGCAGCAGTAGTCCGGCAGGCTGGAAAACAGGGCCAGCAGCTTGTCCCGC
This sequence comes from uncultured Oscillospiraceae bacterium, assembly GCA_934675115.1. Lineage (GTDB taxonomy): Bacteria > Bacillota > Clostridia > Oscillospirales > Oscillospiraceae > Enterenecus. The sequence goes on from CAKUPH010000023.1 coordinate 20,151, forward strand.
TGGCTCTCGCCCCCGGCGAAGAGGTCGAAGTCCGTCACCAGCACCATGGTGCGCTCGCTCATCATGGGCAGGCAGTCCACCGCCTGCTCCAGCCACTCAGGGGAGCAGTCCTTCCCCTGAGCGGTGTGGAGGTTGAAGTCCTCCAGCCCGGCGGGGAGCAGGGCCTTTTTCAGTTCCCCCAGATAGTAGTCCCGGAGGTACGCCTCCTCCCCGTGGAACACGTAAAGGCTTTTCAGCCGGTTTTCCTTCAGATCCCGCTTCAGCTCGCGCATGGCGGTGTTGTCAGCTTTGGATCTTGGCGGCATAGCCGTCACTCCTTACATAGATGGTGACCGTACCCATCTCGTCGGTACGGAAGACCCGGATGCCCCGCTGGGCCAGCCGCCCCAGCGTCTCCGCCGCCGGGTGGCCGTAGCTGTTGTGCAGTCCGGCGGACACGACCGCCAGCTCGGGCAGCAGCGCGTCCAGCAGCTCCGCCGAGGTGGAGCCGGCCGAGCCGTGGTGCCCCAGCACCAGCAGCTCCAGATCAGGGATATTATAATACTTCACCAGCATTTTTTCCACAAAAGAATCCGCGTCGCCGGTGACCAGCGCGTCGAAGTCCCCGGCGGAGCACAGAAAGAACAGCCCCTCCTCGTTGGACGTGCCGCCGCTCAGCGGCGGATAGAGGGTGATCTTTCCCGCGCCGAAGGGCAGCTCCGTCAGCTCGGACACCGTGACGATCTCCGCGCCGGAGCGTTCCGCCAGCGCCAGAAGCTCCGAGCGCCGGGGCGCGTCCGACGGCGGCAGGGCGATCGTCCGGATGTCCATCCGGTGGAACAGCTCGTCCACGCCGTTGACGTGGTCGTCGTCAAAGTGGGTGAGCACCAGCAGATCCAGCCGGGCGATGCCGAGGGCGGCGAAGTAGTTGGCGGCCACGTCTCCCGGGTCGTCCATGCCGGCGCCGCCGCAGTCCACAAGGCAGGTCCTGCCGCCGGACAAAAAGGCGGTGGACGAGCCCTGACCCACGTCCAGTGCGGCGATGGTGAGGGCGGAGCGCTCCACCGGCAGGCGGTTGAGGCCAAAGGCCGCCGTCAGCAGAACGATGAGACAGCACACCGGTACCCAGAGCCGCGTCCGGTGGCGGCGCAGGAGAGATCCCGCCGTGAGGAAGAGGTAGGCCGCGATCATGCACAGCAGGAACAGCACGTTGGCCGTGTCTACCGCCGCGAACCGCCAGCGGCCCGCGATGGATGCCGCCCAGCAGGCGAACCGGGCAAGCAGTCCGAACGCAGCGCCCATGATCCGGGCCGGGACAGGCGCGAACAGTCCCACAAGGCCCGTCAGCATGGCAAGGGGCAGAAAGGCGGTGACCGCGGGCAGGATGAACACATTGGACAGCATGAACACCAGCGACGCCTGACTGAAATACCAGGCCATGATCGGCTCGGCGAACAGCAGCGCGCCCAGTCCTGCGGCGGCGCTCTCCCCTGCCGACCGGAGACAGCGGATGAACCACTTCCACAACTGCCCATTGTGCCGCCGGTTCGGGGGCTTGAGGGTGCGGTCCTGCCGCCGGCAGAGGGCGGGCGTCACCAGCGTGATGCCCGCCACCGAGGCGAAGGACAACTGTAAGCTGATGCTCCCGGCGGCGTAGGGGTTGGCGATGAGCAGCACCAGCAGGGCAAAGCCCAGCGCCGTGGGCGCGTCGTATTCCCGCTTCGCGAAGGGCGCGGCCAGCAGAACGGCCTGCATCATCACCGCCCGGAAGGCCGACGGCGTCCCGCCCGCCATCAGCGCGTAAAACACCATCAGCGGGAGCAGGAGAACAGCCATCCGCCGCTTGTTTTTCGCCCGGCGGAGCAGAAGATGGGCCAGACAGGAGATGTGGGTGCCGGACACCACCAGCACGTGGGCGAGGCCCGCGCGGTTGAAATCGGAACGCACCGCGTCCCGCAGAAGGCTCTTGTCCCCGGCGGTGATGGCCACTGCCAGCCCCGCCGCGTCCCCGCCGAAAGCCCGGGTCAGGCTGTTTCGCAGCGCCCGTCCCGCCCGGACGGGCCACACCGACGGTGCGGGATGCTCCGGCCGTGCCGCGGACAGGGGCGCTTCCTTGCTGGTCCCCAGCAGAAACACGCCCTTGGCGGTAAAGTAGGTGGTCTCGTCACCCCGGATGTGGGTGGACTTTTCCAGATCGGCGATAAAGGTGACGATGTCGCCCGGCTCCAGCGCCGCCCAGTCGTCCGTGCCGTAGATCACCGCGTCCGGCGCGTTCCAGCCGCCGTCCAGACGGACGGTGACGGAGCGCCCGCCCACGGAGGTCTCTCTGGGATAGGTGGTCACCGTGCCGGTGAGGGTGAGGGCCTGCCCCGCGAGGGCATCCGCCGGGGCGCGGAACACGGCTGTCCAGCCCCAGAACCATCCGGCGGCAAAGACGGTCCCCAGCGAGAGGGTGAGACACCGGCGGAGAATGACCGTCAGCCGGACGGGCGGCAGCTCCCGGCGGGCAAGCAGGAGCCGTGCGCCCAGCGACAGCAGAAACAGCGCTCCGAATACCGCCGCCAATGGCCGGAACAGGTCCGCCGGGCCGTAGACGCACAGCAGACACGCCAGTGCGAACCCGCCGGAAAACCAAGCCAGCTTCCGCATTTTCTCACCCTCTTTCGCCGTTTTTCTCCATTTTAAGAGCTTTTTTGTCATCCGTCAATGAAAAGGGAAAATCAAAAGACGCGCGGAACAAAGTTCCGCGCGTTTGGGATGTCGTCAGCCTTGCAGCCATTGCCGCAGCTCTGCCGTCTGCCGGTTCACGCTCTCTGTGTCCGGCTCCGCCGCCGGGGCGTTGGTGAGGGCGTAGTCCGACTTCAGCTTCAGGATGCGGTATACGCTCTCGTCCAGCCGCTCCGCCGTGACGCGGCCCGATTCCACCGCCGCCAACAGGGCTTCGTAAGCCTGTTGAAGCTCGTCCTGCCCGTGGCAGACCAGCAGCACGTCGCACCCGGCCTCCACCGCCAGCACGGCGGCCTCGCCTATGCCGTACCGCCCGGTGACGGCCCCCATGGTCAGGTCGTCGGTGAATACCACGCCGTCAAAACCCAGCTCCTCCCGCAGAAGGCCGGTCACCACCGCCGGGGACAGGGACGCCGGGCGCTCCGCGTCCAGCGGCCTCACCAGCAGATGGGCGACCATCACCGCCGGAGCGCCGTTTTCCACCGCCGTCCGGAAGGGGATGAGCTCCAGCGCCTCCAGCTCGTCCGGCGTTTTGTCCACCACCGGGAGATCGTAGTGGGAATCCACCGCGGTGTCCCCGTGGCCGGGGAAGTGCTTGACCACCGGGATAACGCCTCCTTCGGTCAGGCCCGCAGCCGTCTCCGCCGCCATCCGGGCGGCGGTGTCCGGGTCGGAGCTGAACGCCCGCTTCCCGATGACGGTGTTGTCCGGGTTGGACCACACATCCGCCACCGGCGCGAAGTCGAGGTTCGCCCCCAGCGCGCCGCACCGGGCGGCCAGCACCGTTCCCAGCTCCCGGCACAGGGCGGGGTCTCCCTGCGCCCCAAAGGCATAAGCGGCGGGCAGGGTGTCGATCTCCTCCGGCATCCGGGACACGCTGCCGCCCTCCTCGTCTACGGCGAGGAACAGCGGGATGTGCTCGCCGTTCATGGCCCGCAGGCCGTTGGTGAGCCGGACGGCCTGATTGCAGCTTTCCACGTTGCGGCCAAACAGGATGATCCCGCCCACCTGCACCGTCTCCACGGCGTACCGGGCGTCGTCCCCGGCCTCGGTGCCGGAAATGCCCGCCAGCAGCAGCTGGCCCACCTTCTGCTCGGTGGTCATGCCGTCCAGCTGAGTCTGGATGGGGTCAGGGGCGGGGGTGGGTTCCGGCGTGGAAGTCGGCGCAGGCTCCGGCGTCTCGGACGGGGCGGCGGAGACCGTCTCCGACGGCTCCGGGCGGCTTGCCGAACCCGGGTCCGGCGCGGCGCAGGCAGACAGCGCCAGCAGCAGGGCGGCGCAAATGCAGAATGTGCGTAGTTTCATAGAAATACCTCTCAGACAGGAGATGAGAGTATCATACCACAGTTTTGCGCTGTTGAATAGAAAAAGGCAAAGCCTTTTCCGACGAAAAGATTGCGCCCCGCCGCAGCGCACGAAGTGGATGCTGCTGGCATCCATTTCGCACGTTTGCGGGGCGAGAAGTGTTTTCTGCCACGCACATGTCGCGGCAGAAAACGGATCATGTTTCTTTCGCCGCAGCAGCGGCGAAACTCTACGAGGTTTTTAGGGCCTTTAAGGATAACTCAAGTACTGCTACTGCCTTAGAAGAGGGGCACAACAGCGCCGCTGTAGGTCTCGTTGATGTAGTCGCGGATGGCATCGGACTCCAGAGCCTCCACCAGAGCCTTGATGGCGTCGCTGTTCTCATTGCCCTCCTTGACGGCAATGACGTTGGCGTAGGCGGTGGCGGCGGCGCCGTCAGAGGCCTCGACAGCCAGAGCGTCGGCGACCTTCAGGCCGGCGTCCAGCGCGTAGTTGCCGTTGATGACGGCCAGATCCACGTCGGCCAGACGGGAGGGAATCTGAGCGGCCTCCAGCTCCACGATCTCGATGTTCTTGGGGTTCTCCACGATATCCAGCTTGGTGGCGTTGATGCCCACGCCGTCAGCCAGCTTGATCAGGCCCTCCTGCTCCAGCAGCAGCAGCGCACGGGCCTCGTTGGTGGCGTCGTTGGGGACAGCCACCTGAGCGCCGTCAGCCAGATCGGCGATGGAAGCGGTCTTGCCGGCGTACAGGCCGAAGGGCTCGTAGTGGATGGCGGCTACGCTCACCAGATGGGTGCCGTTGGCCTCATTGTAGTTGTTCATGTAGGTGATGTGCTGGAAGTAGTTGGCGTCCAGAGAGCCGTCCTCCACAGCGTCGTTGGGGGTGTTGTAGTCGTTGTAGACCACAATGTCCAGATCGATGCCCTGCTCAGCCAGAATGGGCTTGACCTGCTCGAGGATCTCGGAGTGGGGGGCGGGGGTGGCGCCGATCTTCAGGGTGACGGTCTCGCCGGAGCCGCCGTTGTCGGAGGGGGCGGCGGAGTTGGTGCCGGAATCCTTGCCGGAGCAGCCGGCGGTGAGGGCGAAGCAGGCCACAGCGGCCAGCGCCAGCGCGAGAGCTTTCTTTTTCATTTCGTTTTTCTCCTTTTCATCGAACTTGCAAATTGATTTTGATGGAATGACGTCATTTATGTGATCCGCCGTTTGGCGGGCGCACAACGAAAAAAGTTCAGCCGGGGCACAAAAAAACGCCCCTGACTTGCGTCAAGGACGAGAGCTTTCGCTTCGTGGTACCACCTTGCTTCACCCGTGCCTCGCGGCAGGGGCCTTACAGAGTGCGGGATGACTTTCGTAATCCGATACTCCTGCGCTGTCACGGGCGTTCCCGTCAGAACCTAAGACTCCGCGTCCTCGGCTCCGCAGCTCCAAGACCATGTTCGGCGCGGCCTTCTGTACCCGTTTCCAGCTGCCCGGGCTCTCTGTGCCATATCTCCGCGCTTACTCTTCTCTTCATTGCCTTTGAAAAGCATATTTACCTGATGGGTTTAATTTAGCACAGAACCGCCCCGGTGTCAATGCGGCGCTTTCCACAGAGATAGAGCGGACAAAGCCGCGCAGCTTTGTCCGCTCTCACAATTTGCCGTAAAAACGCGGGTATTGTCCCCATATGGGACCGCCCGTCAGCCTTTGGCCTGCTTCCGGCGGCTCTTTCCGGTCTTGGTGATGCGGTGGTCCAGCCGGACGGACATCCGGGTGCCGATGGACTGGCAGATCTGCACCAGAATGACCAGCAGGATGACGGACACGTACAGCACCAGATACATCCGGCGCTGGTAGCCGTTGTTGATGGCAAGGCTGCCCAGACCGCCGCCGCCGATGGCGGCGGACATGGCACCGTAGCTCAGGATGGTGATGAAGGCGGTGGTAAAGCCGGTGATGAGGGAGGGCAGGGCCTCGGGCAGCATCACCTTGAAGATGATCTGGAGGGTGGAGCAACCCATGGACTGGGCGGCCTCCAGCACGCCGTGGTCAGACTCCCGGAGGGAGGCCTCCACCAGACGGGCCACGAAGGGGAAGGCGGCGGCCACCAGCGGGATGATGGAGGCCACGGTGCCCACGCTGGTGCCCACGATGGCGCGGGACAGGGGGATGACGAGGATCATCAGGATCAGGAAGGGGATGGACCGCAGGATGTTGACGATGATGTTGAGCACCCGCATCAGCCCCCGGGGCAGCGGGCGGACGCCGTCCCGCTCGCCGGTGACGAGGATGATGCCCAGCGGCAGGCCAATGACGTAGGCGAACAGGGTGGCCAGAATGGTGGAGTACAGCGTCTCCCAGATGTTGCCGAGCAGGCCGGCCTGCAAATAGGCCAGCTGCTGGCTCACCGGCGTGTTGCCGAAAAACGTGCCGAAAAATTCATCCATGATAATCTCTGACCTCCTCCATGGTGACGTTGGGCTGGCTCCTGATATAGGCCACGGCCTTCGCGGCCTCGTCCGGATTTTCCGGCAGGCCCAGCAGCATGGTGCCGAAGGCCTTGCCGTCGATGTTCCGGGTGTCCGCGCCCAGAATATTCACCTTCACGCCGCAGTCGATGGCCAGCGACGCGATGAGCGGCTCGTAGGAGGAGCCGCCGTTGAAGGCGATGCGGATGACGTTGGCGGCGGGGAGCTGGTCGATGATGACCCCGTCGGGGTAGACCAGACGGCGGCCCGCCTCGGTCTGGGGGTTGGAGAAGATGTCCTCCACCGTGCCCGTCTCCTGAAGGACGCCGTGGTCCAGAATGGCCACCTTGGTGCAGATCTCCTCCACCACGGCCATCTCGTGGGTGATGACCACCACCGTGATGCCCAGCCGCCGGTTGATATCCTTGATGAGCCGGAGGATGTCCCGGGTGGTCTTGGGGTCAAGGGCGGAGGTGGCCTCGTCGCACAGCAGGATCTTGGGGTCGGAGGCCAGCGCCCGGGCGATGGCGATGCGCTGCTTCTGGCCGCCGGACAGCTGGGCGGGGTAGGCATCTGCCTTGTCGGGCAGGCCCACGATGTCCAGCAGCTCCAGCGCCTTTTTGCGGGCGTCGGCGGCCTTCACCCCGGCGATCTCCATGGGGAAACAGATATTCTTCAGACAGGTGCGCTGCATGAGCAGGTTGAACTGCTGGAAGATCATGCTGATGGACCGGCGCTGCACCATGAGCTCCTTTTCCGTCATGGCGCACAGGTCCCGGCCGTCGATGACCACCTGACCCTCGGTGGGCCGCTCCAGAAGGTTGATGCACCGCACCAGGGTGGACTTGCCCGCGCCGCTCATACCCACGATGCCGAACACATCGCCGTCCTCCACGGTGATGTTCACGTCGGTCAGCGCCTTGAGCTCGCCGTCGGCGGTGGGAAACACCTTGGAAATGTGTTTTAATTCGATCATTCGGATCACTTCCCTGAAAAACGTTCCGGTTTCACTTCAATAAATTGAATTGTATGCTAAAAAATCCGGGGTGTCAAGGGAACGGGTTGACTTTCCCGCCGCCGGGCTGTAGGACTACAATACATATTGGACAAGTGAATAAAAAGATATGAAGGATATGGTCTCATGGGTTATAGTTAAGTT
>CAKUPH010000024.1 GCA_934675115.1 uncultured Oscillospiraceae bacterium
GGTCTTTTGGTGGATGCGGAATGGAATGCCCGAAAGAATAACCATCTGAACAAGCTGATCCGGCAGGCAACCTTCTCGGATCCGGGAGCTTGTCTGGAGAATGTGGAGTATCTGCCCGACAGAGGTCTGAAACAGGAGGAACTGCTGCGGTTCGGCACCTGCAACTACATCCAGGAGTACCACAACATCATCCTGTTGGGTGCCACCGGCAGCGGCAAAACCTATCTCGCCTGCGCTCTGGGCATGGCTGCCGCAAGGCGGTTTTATGCGGTGAAGTACATCCGGCTCCCGGATCTGCTGGTAGAGTTCCAAATTGCCAGGGGTAACGGCACCATCCGCAAGTTCATGGCCCAGTACAGGAAGTATGCATTGCTCATTATTGACGAATGGCTTCTGTACCCTTTGAAAGAAACGGAAGCCAGGGACTTATTGGAAATCGTGGAGTCCCGGTACAAGCGAAACTCCACGATTTTCTGTTCCCAGTTTGACATTCCGGGCTGGCCGGAAAAGCTGTCTGACCCACTGCTGGCTGATGCCATCTGCGACCGAATTGTTCACGACGCCTACACCATAGTCATTGGCGGCAAGGAATCCATGCGCAAGCGGAAGGGGCTGCAAGACATCTGACTCCGACCGTATTTATGATACCTTGACACCTTTGTGCTGTCCATATTCAACCTGAGCGGTGGGACTGCTCAATCCGGGCGGTCCCATTGCTCAATTCAAGCGGAACCGCTGCTCAATTTCGCCGGTCGAGCTGATTTTGCAGAGCGGTGTACGCAAATGCGGGACATTGTGCTATTACGGATAGTAGCCGGTACCCGTTCAGCGGGATGCTCGTGTGCGGTATATGCGGATCAAAGCTCCGCGGGCAGGTACGCACAATGGGCAGCGGCAAGCGGACGGCATCATGGGGATGCTGCAATCGTATCGTCAACGGACGCGCCGAATGCGACAGCCGCCATGTGAACGAAGAGGTGCTGGAAGCAACGTACCTCGCAACAATGAGAACGCTCGTTGACAGCGCCAAAGAAGTGGTCGAGGCCGTCCGGGACGGAGCCGAACTCGCACTGGAGTCGGAGAACAAGGCCGCACTCGACAGGATCGACGAAGAGATCATCGCACTACAAGAAGCGGCGTTCGCCCTGTACAAAGCGAAGCAGCGGATGGAAGTAAGCGTGGCGGACTATGCGGTAAAGGTCAAAGAGTAAATTTGCGGGGCCTTTATTGGCTTGAATGGTTGAAAAATTTATACTTTTCCGGTATAATCATCTCGATAAATCGGGATTTGATGAACTCAACACATTGAAGACTCAGGAGGTTTTTATGACCTACGAATGCAAAATAACGATATTGGAGACAAAGGTATTCCCGGAATTACAGGAAAAGTATTTGGCTGATCCGAAATCCGGTCCGTGTCCCTGTTTCAAGGCGGGAGATACATTTCTTCTGAAAAGAACGCCGGAGCAGGATGACTTTTACCATCTAATGAACGGCAAATTCTGCGGAGAGGCATGGGATGCCATCAGCAGATATGTCTATGCGGCGTTGCAGGGCGGCTCCATTATGCGCAAGTGGACAAATGACGACAGAATGATGATCGCCTGTTGCAATGATGGCACACGCCCCGTTATCTTCAAGATCGAGCGGATCGACACCCCAGAGAATGAGGAAGAAAAGCTGTGGTTGGAAAAGCAGAATTTCAAGAACACGGCGGATGATGCCTATACAGGCTGATAACTTCTCGTTCGTCGAGGCGATCGTCGCGTATCATTTTGGCGCTCTTTCACATGCAGAGTGTCCTTATAGGATCTGAGTATCCTGTAAAGGGCATTGTGGCAGAAGCCGGAGATAGCGGAAAGCTGAAAATGGGCGGCGAGCATGGAGTGTCCGCAAAATAATTTCGGGCATTGGGAAATTTCCTCTTTACATTTCGGAAAATAGTTGCTATAATACATGAGCGTTGTGAAACGCGGTGTATGCGTCCGTAGTTCAATTGGATAGAGCGTCAGATTCCGGTTCTGAATGTTGGGGGTTCGAGTCCCTTCGGGCGTGCCAGGAAACAAGAGTATGGTAATTCTACCGTACTCTTGTTTTTTGCTGTTCATAGGCAGTCCTCCCGCCAAAAATCTTTGGCTTTTGGGAAGGGACCCCTGCGCTATGGAACGTGCCGCAGGCACGTTCCATGACGCTGCGGCTTCGGGCGTGCCAGGAAACAAGAGTATGGTAATTCTACCGTACTCTTGTTTTTTGCTGTTCATGGGCAGTCCTCCCGCCAAAAATCTTTGATTTTTGGGAAGGGACCCCTGCGCTATGGAACGTGCCGCAGGCACGTTCCATGACGCTGCGGCTTCGGGCGTGCCACGTCGGAGCAAAGTTCGCTTTGCTCCGACGTTCTTTTTTACAAAAGAACGTCATCCGCCCGCTACCTTGCTCTTCCTTTCCAAATCGAACCCGCTGCGCTGGGCTTCGATTTGGTGGAGGCGAGGGGCGGACGCGCGTTTTGCGAGCACGAGACAGGAAGCAAGAGTATGGTGATTTTTCCATACTCTTGCTTTTTTGCTGCGCCTACAAATTTCCGCGTTCCGCCATTTGCAAATTCCAGATGATTTTTTACAAAAAATCATACCATTGTTCCCGGATATGTGTTATGATAGGCAAGATGAAATGATAAAATTCGGTTGTCATACGCTTTTGAGGAAAGGGGGCGGCACTGTGAAACGAAAATTTGGCTGTCTGGCGGTGGGCCTGCTGCTGGCACTGATCCTGTCCGGGTGCCGCATGTCGCTGTTCAAGTCGGCGGAGGATCTCTACGCCCAGCCCCAGCTCCCGGAAGGGTATGAAAACCTGAACACCACCATCCAGACCATTGTGAACGCGGGTGACGTAGAGCAGGCCGCGCCCCTGTCCGGCAGCAACACCTCCGCCGTGCAGCTGCTGGATCTGGACGGAGACGGGACGGAGGAGACGGCGGTGGCCTTTTTCCGCAGCAGCTCCGCCGACGACCCCAAGCCGCTGAAAATTTACCTGCTGCGAACCGGGAACGACGGGGCGTACAACATCGCGCACAAGCTGGAGGGCGAGGGCACCAGCGTCAACTCCATCGCCTATCAGGATCTGACGGGGGACGGGAACAAGGAGGTGGTGGTGAGCTGGCAGCTGACCACCCGGGCCAACGTCCTGTCCGTGTACGAGCTGGGACCCATGGGGGCGGTGGAGCTTGCCCACACCACCTATAATGAAAGCTACGTGCTGGCGGATCTGAACCGGGACGGCCGACGGGAGCTCATCGTCATTCAGCGGGACGACACCGGCAGCGAGCGCAGTCAGGCGTCCTGCTACACCTCTGAGGACGGGATGCTGGTGCTGACCTCCTCCGCCAACCTGTCTGAGGGAGTGCTGGACGTGACCTCCGTCCGCACCGGCGTACTGGCTGGGCATACGCCCGCCATTTACGTCACATCCAAGCGAGAATCTGGTCAGGTGACGGACATTTTCGCCTATGAGGACGGCGGTCTGGTCAACGTGACCCTCAATCCGGACAGCGGCGTGAGCAACGACACCCTGCGGGACTACGAGGCCGTGGGCATCACCGATATCAACAACGACGGCGTGCTGGAGGTGCCCGTGGCCCAGATGCTGCCCGCCCTCGGCGCCAACAGCGCCGCCCATTGGGTGATCTACTGGCGGCAGTTTGACCGGAACGGCTCCGCCGCCGTGGCCTGTATCACCTACCACGCGGTGAACGACGGTTGGTACATCGTGCTGCCCAGCGACTGGGCGGGGCGCATCTCCGCCGAGCGCAACACGGAGGAGAGCTACCGGGGCGAGTGGTCCGTGACCTTCTACCATTGGGACGACGACGGCGTCGCTGCGCCGTTTATGACCGTGTTCCGCCTGACGGGCAACAACCGGGAGGTCCGGGCGAGAAAGGACGGCCGCGAGCCGATTTTGAGTACCAACACCGCCACATTTGCCGTGAAATTCATGAAGGAAGGCTGGGACTGCGGCCTGAGCACCGACCGGCTCAAGGAGCGGTTCAGTCTCATCACCACGGAGTGGTCCAACGACGATACCTGACGAAGGGAGATACGAGCCATGAAAAAGGTTCTGGTTTTAGAGGATGAGCCCAATATCCGCAGCTTTGTGGTGATCAACCTGAAGCGGGCGGGGTACGAGACCATCGAAGCCGGCGACGGGGAAGAGGCGCTGGAGCAGATCCGGAAGAACCCGGACGTGAAGGTTGCCCTGCTGGACATCATGCTGCCCGGCGATATGGACGGCTTTGAGGTCTGCCGCCGCATCCGGGCGGGCAACGCCCAGATCGGCATCATCATGCTCACCGCCCGGACGCAGGAAATGGACAAGGTCACAGGGCTGATGACCGGCGCGGACGACTATGTAACCAAGCCCTTCTCCCCGGCGGAGCTGACCGCCCGGGTGGATGCCCTCTACCGCCGGGCAGGGGGTGAGATGGTGCGGGACGTTGACGAGATCAGCCAGCCGCCCTTCCTGCTCAACGTCCGAAACCGGACACTGGAGAAGAACGGTCAGCGGGTGAAGCTTACGCAGGTGGAGTACGCCATCGTCAAGCTGTTTATGGACAACCCCGGCAAGGCCCTGTCCCGTGAGGAAATTCTGGACGCGGTCTGGGGCAAGGACTACATCGGTGAGCTGAAGATCGTGGACGTGAATATCCGCCGCCTGCGCATCAAGATCGAGGACGACGCACAAAACCCGACGTACATTACGACAGTGTGGGGTTACGGCTACAAGTGGGGGTTGTGAGACGGGCTCCCGAGCGTCGTCTGAGCAGCCCGCTGACAGCGGGCCGGCCCGGGTGGGCCGTCCAAATGCGGCGCATGGCCGCATTTGAAACCGGCGGGATTCACTCCCGGCGGTTTGAATGAGATCTGGGGTCCCCGCGGCGCGAAAAGCGGCGTGGGGCCGACGCACAAAACCCGACGTACATTACGACAGTGTGGGGTTACGGCTACAAGTGGGGGTTGTGAGACGGCCTTTCGAGCGTCATCCGGGCAGTCGAAATAGCTGTTAGGTGATTTGACTTTACATGCATTGAAATTTTGAGAAACGGGAGGTGAGCACCATGGAAAAGCCGGAGAAAAGGAAGCGGCCCGAAAAGGAACGCGCTCCCAAGTCCCGCCCGAAAAAGGAACGGGCAAAAAAGGGCGAAAAAAAGGAGACCGCCGCAGTCACCGAGACCCGGAAGCAGACCCGGAAAAAGCAGGCCCAGGGCCTGCGCCGCCGCTGGATGCTCAACTCTCTGGCCGTGGTGCTGTCCGTGCTGCTGCTGGCGGGCGTGGCCTTCGTCACCGCCATGTACTCCTCCTATTATCAGGTCATCAGCGAGGGCATGGAGACACAGGCGTCCACCGCCGCCAGCTTTTTGCAGAACTACAGCAACGAACGGGAGTACCTGAGTGCCGCCCGCTACTATATGAACAGCGACTTCACCAAGTCCAACATGGAGCTGCAGTTCCTCGACACCTCGGGCCGGGTACTCATGTCGTCCCTGCTGGACGTGCCCCGGGCCACGCCGGGTACGCCGGACATCCAGAAGGCGCTGAACAGCGCGGCCAACCCCAACGACCGGGTGGGGACGTGGACAGGTCACGACGCCTATACCAACGAGCACATCATGGCCGTCTCCGTGGCGGTGATGAAAAACGGTACGGTGGTCGGCGTCACCCGGCTGGTGACCTCCCTCCGGGAGGTGGACCGGCAGATGTTGTATATCACGGTGCTGACGGCGCTGGTGTGCCTGTGTGTGCTGGCGGTGGTGTGGTTCACCAACTACTACTTCATCCGCTCCATTCTGGAGCCAGTGTCCCGGGTGACGGAGACTGCCAAGCGCATCGCCGCGGGCAGCTACGGCATCCAGATGGAAAAGCAGTCCAATGACGAGATGGGCCAGCTTACCGACGCCATCAACGACATGTCTATGAAGATCGATCAGGCGGAAAAGACCCAATCCGAGTTCATTTCCTCCGTATCTCACGAGCTGCGTACCCCGCTGACCGCCATCAACGGCTGGGCGGAGACACTGTATAACGGCGAGGTCCGGGACGCCGAGGACGTGAAGAAGGGAATGGGCATCATCGTGTCCGAAGCCCGCCGCCTGACGAACATGGTGGAGGAACTGTTGGAATTTTCCCGCATCGAGGCCGGGCGGTTCAACCTGTCGGTGGAGCCGCTGGACATCACCGCCGAGTTGGAGGACGCAGTGTATACCTACCGGGAGTTCTTCCGCCGCAAGGGGCTGGAGCTGCGTTATACCGAGCCGGACGAGCCCTTCCCCGTGGTGACCGGCGACCCGGAGCGCCTGCGGCAGGTGTTCTGCAACCTGCTGGACAACGCAGACAAGCACGGCGGCTCCGGCGGCCGGGTGGACGTGTCCGTGGCGCTGGAGGGGGAGGACGTGGTCATCCGCATCCGGGACTACGGCCCCGGCATCCCCGAGGAGGAGCTGCCCCACGTAAAGTACAAGTTCTACAAGGGCTCGTCCAAAGCCCGGGGCTCCGGCATCGGCCTTGCGGTGTGCGAGGAGATCATCACCCGCCACGGCGGCACGCTGGAGCTTGCCAACGCCGAGGGCGGCGGCTGCGTGGCCATCATCCGTCTGCCCACCGACGAGCAATAGAACAAAAGTTCCAAAAAAGAGTTGCAAAGGGAGCCATCTTCTGATAAACTGTCTTGGGGCGCGCCGCGCCCCGTAAGGAGAAACTGATCCATGGCAAAGAAAGAACCTCAGAGCTGCGAGACAAAATTCAAGACCACCTGCGGCGGACAGGCCCTCATCGAGGGCATCATGATGCAGGGGCCGGACCGGCGGGCAGTGGTGGTGCGCAAGCCGGACGGAGAGATGGACATCACCACGTGGGACATCAAGCCCCGGAAAAAGGTGTGGAGGCTCCCGTTTCTGCGGGGCATCGTCACCTTCGGCTCCGCCATGTACCACGGTGTCAAGGCGCTGATGTACTCCGCCGACGCCTCCGGCGAGATGGAGGTGGGGGACGAGGAGCTGACCGGCCTTGACAAGTGGATCAACGAGCACTTTTCCGAGGAAAAGGCCGCTTCACTGCTCATCGCCATCGCGGCGGTGCTGGGCGTGGCGTTTTCCATCGGGCTGTTTATCCTGCTGCCCACCGCCATTACCGGCCTCATCGGTCTTGTGTGGAAGACCATGCCCCTGTGGGTGCGCTCCGTGGTGGAGGGCGCCGTCAAGGTGGCCATTTTCCTGGCGTACCTGTATCTCTGCTCCAAAACGAAGGACATCCACCGGGTGTTTGAGTACCACGGCGCGGAGCACAAGACCATTTACTGCTACGAAAACGGTCTGGAGCTGACGGTGGAGAACGTCCGGAAGCAGCCCCGGCACCATCCCCGCTGCGGCACCAGCTTCCTGTTCGTGGTCATCGTGGTGTCCATTTTCCTGTCCATCGTCATCTTCACGCCGCTGAAGATCGAGAACACGTGGCTGCGGATGCTGCTGCACCTGCTGCTGCTGCCCGTCATCGTGGGCATTACATACGAATTCAACCGCTATGTGGGCGGCAACGACGGGCCGGTGTGCCGGTTCCTCCGGGCGCCGGGCATGTGGATGCAGAACTTCACCACCTTCGAGCCGGACGACTCCATGATCGAGGTGGGCATTGAGGCGCTCAAGCAGGTGCTGCCCAAGGAGAAGGGCGCGGACCGCTGGTAAAAGGGAGGGAACGCAGGTGGCCACCACCTACAACAATCTGTATCTGGATGCCCGCCGGGAGCTGAAGCAGGCCGGAGTGGAGGCCGCTCAGCTGGAGGCCCGGGAGCTGCTGTGTTTCGCGGCGGACAAGAGCCGCAGCCAGTTTTTCCGGGATATGAACCTCTACGTGGCCGACCATGTGGAGCGCCGTTTCCGGGAGCTGATGGACCGCCGTCTGGCCGGTGAGCCGGTGGCGTACATCATCGGCGAGTGGGAGTTCTACGGCCTGACGCTGGACATCTGCCGGGACGTGCTCATCCCCCGGCCAGACACCGAGACGCTGGTGGACCGGGGCATCGTGTTCGTGAAGGACCTGCCCGATGGGGCGCGGGTGCTGGATCTGTGCGCCGGAAGCGGCTGCGTGGGGCTGGCTGTCGCGGCCAGCTGCCCCAACACCCGGGTCATTCTGGCCGACTGGTCAGAGGATGCCCTGCGGGTGTGCCGCCAGAACGTCCGCCGGTGCAATCTGACCGCGCAGGTCAGCGTCATCCGCGCCAACGCGCTGGAAGCGCCGTCCTCCGCGCTGTGGGACTTCGACCTGATCTTATGCAACCCGCCGTACATCCCTACCGGCGATCTCGCCGGGCTGGACGCTTCCGTCCGGGACTACGAGCCGGTGATGGCGCTGGACGGGGGAGAAGACGGCCTTGATTTTTACCGGGCCGTGGCTTCAGGCTGGAAGTCCGCTCTGCGCCCCGGCGGGATGCTGGCTTTCGAGATCGGATATGATCAGGCCCCGGCGGTGGAGTATATCATGGCCGGACAGGGATACGAGAATATCGAGACCTTCAAGGACCCCGGCGACCACTGGCGCGTGGTGGAGGGCATCCTGAATTAAAGTCCGTTTTATTGGACTTGCTGTATGAGAGACTGAGCGCGTGGGAAGCGTAAAGCCCCCGCGGAATCGGAAAGGACGGATGAAGCATGGCAGACAAGAAAAAGCCGATGGAATCCCCGGCGCCCGCTTCGGATAAGAAAAAAGCGCTGGAAACGGCAATCTCCCAGATCGAAAAGGACTTTGGCAAAGGCTCCATCATGCGGCTGGGCGAAAACGCCCACATCGTGGTGGAGGCTATTCCCACCGGCTCGCTGTCGCTGGACATCGCGCTGGGCATCGGCGGCGTGCCCAAGGGGCGCATCATCGAGATCTACGGCCCGGAATCCTCTGGTAAGACCACGCTGGCCCTGCACATCGTGGCCGAGGCCCAGAAGCGGGGCGGCGAGGTGGCCTTCATCGATGCCGAGCACGCCCTTGACCCCACCTATGCCCGGGCGCTGGGTGTGGACATCGACTCCATGCTTATCTCCCAGCCGGACACCGGTGAGCAGGGCCTTGAGATCTGCGAAGCGCTGGTGCGCTCCGGCGCCATCGACGTGGTGGTGGTGGACTCCGTGGCGGCGCTGACCCCCCGGGCGGAGATCGAAGGCGACATGGGCGACAGCCACGTGGGCCTGCTGGCCCGCCTGATGAGTCAGGCCCTGCGGAAACTGGCCGGCTCCATCGCCAAGACCAACTGCATCGTGGTGTTTATCAACCAGCTGCGCGAAAAGGTCGGCGTGATGTACGGCAACCCGGAGGTCACCACCGGCGGCCGCGCGCTGAAGTTCTACTCCTCCGTGCGCATGGAGGTGCGCCGGGTGGAGGCCATCAAGAACGGCTCCGAGGTGGTGGGCAACCGCACCCGGGTCAAGATCGTGAAGAACAAGGTCGCGCCCCCCTTCCGCGAGGCGGAGTTCGAGATCATGTACGGCGAGGGCATCTCCAAGCTGGGCGAGCTGGTGGATCTGGCGGTGAAGCTGGATATCGTCCAGAAGTCCGGCTCCTGGTTCTCCATGGGGGACAACCGTCTGGGTCAGGGCCGCGATGCCGTGAAGAAGTACCTTCAGGAAAATCCCGAAATCGCCGACCGCATCGAGGCGGAGATCCGGGCCAACTCCTTCAAGCTCATGAGCCGTCAGTCCCAGATCGCAGCCAAGGCCGCGGGCCGTGCGGTGGACGTGTCCGCCGACGATTTTGAAGGGTAAGCGGAGCGGCGCTTATGAAGATCGCGAAGCTGGAGCCGTCCAAGCACAAGGCGGGCCGCTGGCTGGTCTGGTTTGAGGACGGCTCCCTGCTCCGGGTGGGGGAGAGCGAGGTGGTCTCGCTGTCCCTCTACACCGGGAAGGAGCTGACGGAGGACGAGGCGGAGGCGCTGGCCGAAGCCGCCGGGCAGAGCAGGCTGAACGCCCGGGCGGTGGAGCTGCTGTCCGCCCGGCCCATGTCCCGGAAGGAGCTGGTGGACAAGCTGTCCGCCCCGGTCCGCCGCAGGAGAAAACCGGGGGAGGACGTGACGGAGCCCGATCCGGAGACCCTTGCCCGGGAGCGGGAGAGCCTGCGCCGGGGGGCGGAAAAGGCTGCCGACCGGCTGGAGGAGCTGGGTCTGCTCAACGACGGCGAGTACGCCCGCACCGTGGTGCGGCATTACTCCGCCAAGGGCTACGGCGTGCGCAAGCTCCGGGACGAGCTGTACCGCCGGGGCGTGCCCAGAGAGCTGTGGGAGGACGCACTGGCGGAGCTGGAGCCGGATACCTCCGGCATCGACCGCCTGCTGGCCCAGAAGCTCCGGGGCGCGGAGCCCACCCGGGAAAACCTCAAGCGGGCGTCGGACTATCTGGCCCGCCGGGGCTTCGGCTGGGAGGAGATCTCCGCCGCCATTGAGCGGTACCGGGACGGGGAGTGAACCCCCCGGCCCATTGGAAATACAAGCAATGCCCCGGCGGAGCCGGGGCGAGGAGGAAGCAGATTTGGATTCTTATAAGGTGGCGTTTATCTCTCTTGGCTGCGCCAAGAATCTGGTAAACGCCGAGCAGATGATGGCCCTGTGCCGGGCGGCGGGCTTTACCGTTACCGGCGAGCCGGAGGGCGCGGATGTTGCGGTGCTGAACACCTGCGGCTTCATCGAGTCGGCCAAGAGCGAGGCCATCGACCACATTCTGGAGTTGGGGCAGCTCAAGGCGGAGGGCAAGCTGAAAAAGCTGCTGGTCACCGGCTGCCTCACCCAGCGGTACCCTGACGACATCCGGACGGAACTGCCCGAGGTGGACGGCATGCTGGGCACTGGCAGCTACACCGACATCGTGGCCGCCGTCACAGAGCTTATGGGCGGCGAGAAGGCGGAGCACTTCGGCGACATCAACCGCACCTATGAGGACGGTGAGCGCATCGTTACCACGCCGCCCTACACCGCGTATCTGAAAATTGCCGAGGGGTGCAGCAACGGCTGCGCCTTCTGCATCATCCCCAAGCTCCGGGGCCGCTACCGCAGCCGCTCCATGGACGCGCTGCTGGAGGAGGCGAGGGGCCTTGCCAGGCGGGGCGTCAAAGAGCTGATCGTCATCGCGCAGGACATCACCCGCTATGGCGGGGACCTGAAAGACGGCACCACGCTGGCCGGTCTGCTCACCGAGCTGTGCAAGCTGGACTTCCACTGGATCCGGCTCCACTACCTCTATCCGGAGGCGGTCACCGACGAGCTCATCGGCGTCATTGCCCGGGAAAAGAAGATCGTCCACTATCTGGACATCCCCATCCAGCACGCAAACGACGCCATTCTGAAGTCCATGCGCCGCCGGAACACCAGAGCGGAGATCGAAGAGCTGTTCGCGAAGCTCCGGGCGGCCATGCCCGACGTAGTCATCCGCACGTCCCTCATCTGCGGCCTGCCCGGCGAGGGCGAGGCGGAGTTTGAGGAGCTGTGCCAGTTCCTGCGGGAGCAGAAGCTCCAACGGGCGGGCGTGTTCCAGTACTCCCCGGAGGAGGGGACGCTGGCCGCCGCCATGCCGGATCAGGTGGACCCGGAGATCGCGGAGCGCCGGGTGGAGCTGGTGGTGGACCTTCAGTCCCGCATCATGGACGAGTACAACGAGGCCCGGCTGGGTACCTGTATGGAGGTCCTGTGCGAGGGCTTTGACCAGAACGAGGGCTGCTACGTGGGCCGGACCTACGCCGACTCCGTGGACATCGACGGCCGGGTGCTGTTCACCGCCGCGGGGCTGATCCCGGCGGGTGAGTTCGTCTGGGTGCGCATTACCGGAACGGCGGACGGCGACCTCACCGGCGAGATCGAGGAGTGAGACGCCATGGAAACGGACGAGGTGCTGTATCACTGCTCGCCCACCGGCGGCCTGACTGTGCTTGAGCCGGGGGTCACGAAGTATTTCGGAAAGCCCCGGCAGGTATGCCTGACCGCGTCTCTGCCCATGGCCCTGCTGTACGGCGTGAAGCATTTTGAGTACACCTACGGCTATACCGGTGCGGGGCAGCTCTATTATGAGGAATACTTCCAAAACGCGCTGGAAGAAATATACTGCGGAAAGCAGGCGTTCCTATACCGGTGCCGCCGCCGGGCAGATATGTCGGCTACTGCCATCCCCAATGAATTTGTGACGGCAGACCCCGTTCCGGTGCTGAAAGAGATTCTGATCCCGGATGTGTATGAAGCGCTGCTGGAGCAGGAGCGGATCGGGGCGCTGCGTGTGGTGCGCTGGGCGGAGCGGTCGGATGCGTCCCGGGCGTGGACAGTTCGGGATGAGAAGGAAGCAATCATAGAACACGGCCTGCTCCAAGAGGACAGCGCGTTTGCCCGGTATATGCGGGAAAAATACCCTGAAAGCTGGGAATTGGCCCGGCAGCAGGAAAAGGAGACTTAAACCATGAATACTGCCAACAAACTTACTATGCTGCGGGTGCTGCTCATCCCGGTGTACATGATCGTGCTGTACTGGGGCTTCCACGGCTCCATGTATGTGGCGCTGGCCATCTTCATCATTGCCAGCCTGACCGATCTGGCTGACGGCTACATTGCCCGGCATTACAACCAGATCACCGACTTCGGCAAGTTTATGGATCCGCTGGCGGACAAGGTGCTGGTCATCGCGTCCATGCTGTGGTTCTGCTCGGTTGGCCGCCTGCCCGCGTGGGCCCTGCTCATCGTGGTGGCCCGGGAGTTCGCCGTGTCCGGCCTGCGTCTGGTGGCCGTGGACAACGGCCGGGTCATTGCCGCGGCCTGGTCCGGCAAGGTCAAGACCGCATCCACCATGATCTGCCTGTGTATCATGCACTTCCGTATCCCCGCGTGGCTCAACTGGGTATGCGTGGCGGTCATCGCTGCCACTACTCTGTATTCCGGCGTGGAGTATTTTATCAAGAACAAGGACGTTCTGAACTGGAATAAGTAAAAAAGTATCGCCCGACCGGAGATCCCGGCCGGGCGATTTTCTGTTTTATGACTGCTCCGGAATAGCCCGGAGTTGGACAGCGTCTTCCACCGCGTCCCGCAGGTGCAGCGGGCTGAGTTTGAGCCGGTTGCACAGGTCGGCGAACCGGTCAGCCTCGTCGCGGCTGTGGAATACGTCCCGGAAACAGCATCCCGGGCAAGCGGGTTCGTCCGGCGCCAGTGCAAGGATGCCGTAAGCAGTATAAAAGCCGATGTCACTGTCATAGAGTTCTTCCGTTGTTGCCTGATAGGTGACCATGTTTTTCCTCCCCGTGTATTTTATGGAGAAAATTTTACCACGGATTTTCGTCAAGAAAACAAATTCGATGAAAAAGGAAGCAAAATGGATGAAAATGACACGGATGACCAAACGGGTGTAGCTATAATGCACAAAAGAAAAACTGCAAAATGTGTGAGAATGGAGAGAACTTCACCACCCCCCCCTGGTTTGGTCAAAAATGGAAGCGGCGGCGGACTTCCTCCCGGAGGGAGGGCACCCGCCGGACCACGATGAGCGGGATGGTGAGGGCCGCGCAGGAGCACAGCACGATCAGCGACCAGCCGGGGGACCAGACACCGTGAAAAAAGAGGTCGCTGAACAGCTCCACGCCCATGCAGAACACCCCGACGGAGCCGATGATGAGGGCCGCGCTGGACAGGATGCTCCGCCGCCCGTCCCGGAGCAGCAGCCCCAGAAACAGCGCCGCCGCCCCCAGCAGGAGCACGATGGGCAAGGCCAGCCGCAGGTACCAGCTCCAGCCGCCCAGATCCACGGCGATGAGCAGCACGTAAATGCCGACGGCGGCCACGTCCAGCAGGATCTGGAGGAACAGGGCCATTTTCCGGTACAGCAGCGGCGGCACCAGCCAGATCCACAGCATCACCGCCGCGCCGATGACGTACAGTGACCAGATGTGGGACGCCCGGAGGAACAGGTTGAGCAGGCCACTGCACAGCGCCACCGACGCCAGCATGACGGACAGCAGCAGCGCAAGCTCCCACTTGGAGGCCAGCGGCACCTCCCGCCGCTCCGTTGGGAACGGGGTGGGGGAGACGGTGTCTACCGGCTGCCGGGGATTCTGGACGGGGGTGTGGCACAGGGGACAGAACGCGGCGGTATCGTCCAGCTTCACGCCGCAGTTAACACAGTAGGACATAGGGATACCTCCTGATCATCGGGTGCGGTTGGACTCCACCTTGACGGGGATGCCCTCCCGCACCAAACGGGTGAAAAAGCGGCGCTCCGTCTCGCTGGAGACACCGGTCCCGGCAAAGGTGACGCACATGGTGTTGCCGTAGCTGATGGACGCGCAGTGGGGCGAGGGCCGGGTGGCCTGCCCCAGAATGACCTCCATCCGCTGGATGTGCGGGGCCATCTCCGGCGGAACGGAAAATGCGCCGGGGTTGGTGTAGGTGGCGGAGTAGGGCCGCACGCCTGCCAGATGGTAGGAAAACGCCATCACCGGCTTTTTGATGACGCTGGGCACCAGCTGCAGAATGCGGTTGGTGGTAAAGTGGACATTGCCGGTGAAAACGGCCTGCATCTCCTGCCGGGTGATGTGCAGGCGCATGTAGTGGTGGACCTGACTGACGATCTCCGCCAGCGTATACGGGCCGAGGGTGGGATTAATGACCGGCCGGACGGTGAGAATGAAGTTGCGCAGGGTGTCCGACGGGAAGTAGGCCCGTAGATTGATGGGGACGGCCAGCGTCACCGGCCGCTGGCGGAGGGGGTGGCGGGCCGCCTGATTTTCCATGATGGCCTCGATGAGGACGGCGGCCAGATACTCCGTGATAGACGCGCCGTATTCCTTCGCCTTCACCTTGAGGGCGTCTACCGTGAGAAAGCCCATGGTCACGTTCAGGGTGTAGAAAGGCTCCGGTTCGCTGATGTTGGGATAGGCGGTCTTTTCAAGGCCAAGCCGCAGCACCTTATTTCCAGCGTAGCGGGCGTATGCGTCCTCCAGTTCGCCGGGGCTGGGCGGCTGGGCGATGTCCAGCACGCCGTTTCCGTTGGGAATGTCGTGGCCCATCTGGCGCAGGTAGACCGCCAGCACCGTCCGGAAAAAGGCCAGCGCTCCCGCGCCGTCGGACACGGCGTGGAACACCTCCAGCGAAATGCGCTTCTCGTAGTAGAAAAAGCGGATGAGCCAGCCGTTGTCCTCCTGAAAGCGGACGGGCTGGCAGGGATTGGCCATATCCGGCCGGACGAAGGGGCCAGGCAGGTCGTTGGGCTCGAAATAGTGCCAGAATACGCCGCGGCTGAGCTTCACCCGGAAGCCGGGGAACCGGGGCATGGTCTTATCCACCGCCCGCTGAAGGGCTTCCGGGTCCACCGGCTCCGTCATGACGGCGGAAAAGCGGTATACGGGGGAGTATTTTTCCCGCTGAAGGGAGGAGTACAGCACCGCGGCGTTGTCCAGACGGTACCAGCTTGTTTTCTTGCGTGCCTTTGCCACGGCGGTCATCTCCCTTTCCCGATATACGCCCTTTTCTGATGTACAATATTATATTATAGCACGGCAAATCAGTGAGGACAAGGGGAAGGGAAAACCATGCTTCACACATCGCGAAAAGTGTGATATACTGCAAAAAAAAGACCGGAGATGGCTCCGGACAGGAGGAACGCCCATGGACGGGAAACAGCGGAAGATCAGACTGACTGCCCATCGCGGGGACTTGGAGCATCCCCGGCTGGCGCCCATGATGCGGGCGCTGAAGGCCATCCACTCGGCCACCTCGCCGGAATCCATGAAGCCGGAGGATCTGGAGCGCCAGCGGGCGGGGCAGGAGGTGCTGGGACGGCTCATCACCCCCATGATCGGTATGAAGTGGGAGCCCTTCGAGCTGGACGGCATGAACGCCGCGTGGGTGCGGCCCGACCGGCCCCACGACCAGCACCGGGTCATCCTCTACTGCCACGGCGGCGGCTACACCAGCGGGAATCTGGGGTATTCCCGGCCGTTGGCCTCCAAGCTGTCCCACATCACCGGCTGGCCGACCCTGTGCTTTGAGTACCGCCTTGCCCCGGAGCATCCCTATCCCGCCGCGGTAGAGGACGCCGAGCGGGCGTGGGACTACCTGATGCAGCTGGGCTATGGCGCCCGGGATGTGGCGGTGGCCGGGGATTCGGCGGGGGGCAATATGGCGCTGGTGTTGTGCCATCGGCTGAAGGCCGCGGGCCGCAGATTGCCCGCCCGGCTGGTGCTCATGTCCCCGTGGACGGACATGACGGCCAGCGGCAAGTCCTACACCGAGCGGGCCGCCGTGGACCCCACCATCACCTTGGATTATATCAAGGCGGTGCGGTCGGTGTATGCCGGGAACGAGGATCTGGCGTCCGCCATGCTGTCCCCACTGTTCGGTGATTTTGAGGATTTCCCGCCCACCCTGATCCAGGCGGGCAGCAACGAGCTGCTGTTGTCTGACTCCGTCCGTCTCCGGGACCGGATGCTGGCGGCGCAGGTGCCCTGCCGTCTGGAGGTATGGAACGGCATGTGGCACGTGTTCCAGATGTTTCCCATCAAGCGGGCAAATCAGGCCATGGAGCGGGTGGGAAAGTTCTTGCTGACAGATTTCTGAGTGCTTGAAAATTCAAAATGTGTAAAGAAAAAAGCCTGACGGATGATTCCGTCAGGCTTTTCTCTGATTGTTACGCCTTCAGCCGGATCAGTTCGTAATCCCGGGTGCCGAGACCGATCTTCTCCGCGTGGGCAAGGCAGCTCTTCCACTCAGACTCCGGGTTGGAGTTGAGGAAGTGGTCGTGGTGGTCCACGAAGCCGGGTGCGGCCATGTGGTCGCCCAGTTGGCTGTTGGGCAGGGGCGAGGCGGCCATGCAGGCGTCCACGCAGGCCTGATCCAGCGCCAGCGGGTCGAAGGAGGCGAACATGCCCAGATTGGGCAGGATGGGCGCGTCATTCTCGCAGTGGCAGTCGCAGTTGGGGGATACGTCCACGACCAGCGAGATATGGAAGCTGGGCCGTCCGTCCACCACCGCCTTGGTGTACTCCGCCATCTTGCAGTTGAGGATCTCGTTGGCGTTGCTGTCGTCGAAGGAAATGGCGTCGAAGTTGCACGCGCCGAGACACCGGCCGCAGCCCACGCAGTGATCGTGATCCACGTGCATTTTGAGGGTCTGCTCATCAAAGACCAGACCCTCATTGGCGCACTCCCGCTGGCACCGGCGGCAGCCCCGGCAGCGCTTTTCGGAAATGCTGGGCTTGCCGCTGCTGTGCTGCTCGGTCTTGCCCGCCCGGGAGCCGCAGCCCATGCCGATGTTTTTGATGGCACCGCCGAAGCCGGTCATCTCGTGGCCCTTGAAGTGGGTCAGGCTGATGAACACGTCGGCGTCCATAACGGCTCGGCCGATCTTGGCTTCCTTGACGTATTCGCCGCCCACGACGGGGACGGCGATGTCGTCCGTGCCCTTCAGCCCGTCGCCGATGAGGATGGGGCAGCCTGCCGTCAGCGGGGTGAAGCCGTTCTGCCATGCGCATTCCAGATGCTCCAGCGCGTTCTTCCGGCTGCCGGGATACATGGTGTTGCAGTCGGTGAGGAAGGGCTTGCCGCCCAGCTCCTTGACCAGATCCACCACAGCCCGGGCGTAGTTGGGGCGCAGGTAGCTGATGTTGCCCAGTTCGCCGAAGTGGAGCTTGATGGCCACAAATTTTCCGTCCATGTCGATCTGTTTGATGCCTGCGGCCAGCATGAGCTTTTTGAGCTTTGCGGGCAGGCCGTCGCCGAAGGCTCTGGTGCGGAAGTCGGTGAAATATACTTTTGCTTTCTCCATGCGGTTCTCTCCTGTTCCAAAGAAAATCTCCATGGAAAATATACCGCAGGCGGGCGCTTTCGTCAAGCGGTGGGCGAAGAATAGCGGCTTACGTTACAGCTCCGGCGAGTGGAACAGCTCCGGATCATTCCAGTCGTCCAGCTCCGGCCCTTTTCGGGGCGGCGTGGGGAACGGCCCGGCCTGCATCCGGCCGGACACTACGTCGGACAGCTTCTGTTCATCCGGCGGGCGGTAATCGGGGTCGGTGTATACCTTTTTCTGCTGTTTTTTCGGATCGGACATATGCGCACCTCCTGCAAAAAATAAAGGGCCGGCCTGATGGCCGGCCCCTCGCTGAACGTCCTGCCGCCCGTATTCACAGCCACTGGTGGGGCTCCGGCGGGGCAAAGGGAAAATTCAGCGGCTCTGAGTAGGGTTTTTGCTCTCGGGATCGCTGTTCTTCTTGTTTTCAGGGGACTGCTTTTTCTTGTTGTCGGGCGTATTTTTCTTGTTTTCGGGATAGGGATTCTGCTTGTTGTCGTACTTGCTCATTTGTGTTCACCTCACTATCCCAAGTATGCATCGTCCGGCGCAAAAATATACCGAAAATATTCAATTGGGGATACACAACCGCCGCGGACTGTGATATAATTTTTTATAACATATAACCTGCCGGAAGGGTGATTACATTGAAATGTCCGTACTGTGCCCATCTTGAAAGCAAAGTGGTGGATTCCCGTCCCGCGGAGGAGGGGAGCAGCATCCGCCGCCGCCGGGAGTGCCTTGCCTGCCATAAGCGCTTCACGACCTATGAGACCATGGAGAGCCTGCCGCTGGTGGTCATCAAGAAGGACGGCAGCCGCCAGGCCTTTGACAAGAGCAAACTGCTGAGCAGCATGCTCAAGGCCTGTGAAAAGCGGTCGGTGTCCGTGGCCACGCTGGAGCGGATGACGGACGAGATCGAGCAGTCCCTCCAGAATGAGATGGAGCGCGAGGTGAGCAGCGCTGAGATTGGCGAGCTGGCCATGGAAAAGCTGAAAAACGTGGACGAGGTGTCCTACGTCCGGTTCGCGTCGGTGTACCGCCAGTTCAAGGATATCGGTACCTTTATGGATGAGTTGAACAAGCTGCTCAAGGAAAAATAAGGTGAAAAATGGCCGGGCTTTATGCCCGGCCATTTTTGCGTTCAGAGCAGGTTCTTCAGGGTCGGGAGCTCCGCCTCCAGCAGCAGATCCAGCAGTGTGATGAGCCTGGCGTTGGCGGCGGCATACTCCGCGGGCTGGCGCTCCTGCCCATCGAGGGCAAGAACCTCCTGAAACGAGGTCAGGATAGCGTCGATGTCATCGTGGCGCAGGGTAGTGTGCAGGTAAAAGGTGCTGTTCTCCCAGATACCGGCGGCCTGCCGGGTGAGCTCGCCCGCGTCCTGCCAGCGATCCTCGTCAACCATCTGCTGGGCCTGAGTCAGCAGTTCGGTGAGCTGCCCGGTAAAGTGCCGCAGGTAGAGCACGTGGGCGGCGGACAGGCCGGCCAGAGCCAAAATCAGCGCCGCCGAGATCCACAGCCGCTTCATCGCGCCGCCTCCTTGGGCACGCAGTAGGTGTTCCCGCCCTCGTCCACCGTCAGGAGGAACACCTGCTCGGGGCGCTCCACGCCGTGGCTGGCCAGCTGTTTTTGCAGCCAGATCTCCTCATAGCCCCGGCCCTTCAGGTTGCGGGACAGCAGCCGCCCGTCGCTGATGAGGATGGCGGGCAGGCCGGTCTCCTCGGGTGTCAGCCCCATTTGGGCGGCGGTGACGGGCTTTTCTGCGGCGTAGGGCAGGACGGATAGCCGCCCGTTCGTCTCCAGCACGGCGAATTTGACGGCCTGAAAGTCCGCGTAGCCCTGTCCCCGGAGCTCTTCCAGCAGCTCGTCGATGGTGAAGCGGTTTCGGCGCAGCTCCCGCTCCTTCACGACACCGTTTTCCACCACGATGGATGGCCGCCCGCACAGCAGGGTTCGGAACCGGATGGAGCGCACAGTCAGTACGGACAGGATGGAGGCCACGGCCAGCAGCGTGACGATAGGGATGACGCCAGAGAGCAGGGGAATGCCGTTGTCCTGCATGGGCACGGAGGCCAGATCCGCGATGATGAGGGCGAGGACCAGTTCCGACGGCTCCAGCTCGCCGATCTGCCGCTTGCCCAGCAGGCGGATGCCCACGATGATGAGCAGATAGAGAATGATGGTGCGGATAAGGACGACAAACATAGCTTCACCCCGGTTCAAACGTGTACTTGATCATATTGCCCCGCCGGAGGGAAGGATATGCCTGCGGTTTGTCCAAAATTACGATTTTACGATTTTCGAGGAAAAGCGGGCGGCTTGTCCTTGAGTTTTTCTCAAATCTGCGGTAAAATTTTAAAAATACTAAAGAGGTGGCGATAATATTTGAAAGCAACGCTGATTTTGGCCAACGGAGCCGTGTTCCAGGGCGAATCCATCGGCGCCTGCGGTGACCGGGTATGCGAGATGGTATTCAACACCTCCATGACCGGTTATCAGGAGATCCTGACCGATCCGTCCTATGCCGGACAGGGCATCGTCATGAGTTATCCGCTGATCGGCAACTATGGCGTCAACAGTGAGGACAACGAGTCCCGCCGTCCCTGGGCGGATGCGTTCATCGTCCGTCATTTGGCCCCTCAGGGCAGCAATTTCCGCTGTGAGGGAACGCTGGACAATTATCTGAAAGAGCATGATATCGTAGGCGTGGAGGGCGTGGATACCCGGGCGCTTACCCGTATCCTCCGCAATCAGGGAACCATGAATGGCATGATCACCTGTGCGGAGCATTTTAATGTCAACGACGTGATGGAGAAGCTCCGCGCCTACCGCGTGGAGGGGACGGTGGAAAAGGTCTCCCGCCCGGTGAAGGAGGTCTTTGCCCCCGTGGACAGCGAGCAGCGCTTCCGCGTAGCCCTCATGGATTACGGCGTCAAGCAGAACATGATCGACTGCCTGCGCCGCCGGGGCTGTGAGGTGACGGTATATCCCGCCCACACGGGCGCGGACGAGGTGCTCTCCGGCGGCTTTGACGGCGTCATGCTGTCCAACGGCCCCGGCGACCCAGCCGACAATACGGAGATCATCGCCGAGATTCGGAAGCTGTACGAGTCCGACCTGCCCATCTTCGCCGTCTGCCTCGGTCATCAGCTGCTGGCGCTGGCCACCGGCGCCACCACCCACAAGATGGTGTTCGGCCACCGGGGCGGCAACCACCCGGTGAAGGATCTGGAGGCCGGGCGCTGCTTCATCACCAGCCAGAACCACGGCTACGTGGTGGACGAGGGCTCCGTGGACCCGGCGGTGGCCGAGGTGTCCCACATCAACGTCAACGACGGCACGGTGGAGGGGCTGAAGTACAAGCGGCCCAACTGCTTCACCGTCCAGTTCCACCCCGAGGCCAGCCCCGGCCCCGAGGATACTGAGTATCTGTTCGACCGCTTTATTGCCAACATGGGAGGTGACCGGTAATGCCGAAGGATCCTGCGATTAAAAAAGTTCTGGTGCTGGGCTCCGGCCCCATCGTCATCGGTCAGGCCGCTGAGTTTGACTATGCCGGCACGCAGGCCTGCCGCGCCCTGAAGGAAGAGGGCGTGGAGGTCGTTCTGGTCAACTCAAACCCTGCCACCATCATGACCGACAAGGACATTGCCGATCATGTGTATATCGAGCCGCTGAATACCGCCTCCGTCACTCAGGTCATCCAGATGGAGCGGCCCGACTCCATTCTGCCCACGCTGGGCGGCCAGACCGGCCTGAATCTGGCCATGGCCCTCCACGAGGACGGTACCCTTGCCAAGTATGGCGTCCGCCTGCTGGGCACCAGCCCCGAGTCCATTCGCAAGGCGGAGGACCGTCAGGGCTTCAAGGACTGCATGGAGTCCATCAACCAGCCCTGCGTCACCTCCGAGGTGGTGGAGAGCGTGGAGGACGCGGTGGCTTTTGCCGGGAGCATCGGCTATCCGGTCATCGTCCGCCCGGCGTACACGCTGGGCGGCACCGGCGGCGGTATCGCCTATGACGAGCCTGCCCTCCGGGAGATCGCCGACCGCGGCATCCACCTGTCCCGCGTAGGTCAGGTGCTGATCGAGCGCTGCATCTCTGGCTGGAAGGAGATCGAGTTTGAGGTCATGCGGGACTCCGCCGGTAACGTCATCCAGATCTGCTCCATGGAGAATCTGGACCCCGTGGGCGTCCACACCGGCGACTCCATCGTGGTGGCCCCTACCCAGACGCTGGCCAACCGGGAGTATCAGATGCTCCGCTCCGCCGCTCTGAACATCATCTCCGCGCTGGAGATCGAGGGCGGCTGCAACTGCCAGTTCGCCCTGAACCCCGACTCCTTCGAGTACGCGGTCATCGAGGTCAACCCCCGCGTGAGCCGCTCCTCCGCGCTGGCCTCCAAGGCCACCGGCTATCCCATCGCCAAGGTCGCCGCCAAGATCGCGCTGGGCTATACGCTGGACGAGATCCCCAACGCCGTCACCGGCAAGACCACCGCCTGCTTCGAGCCTACGGTGGACTACTGCGTGCTGAAAATTCCCCGCCTGCCCTTTGACAAGTTCACCACCGCCAGCCGCACGCTGGGCACCCAGATGAAGGCCACCGGCGAGGTCATGGCTATCGGAAACTCCTTCGAGGGTGCGCTGATGAAGGCCGTCCGCTCGCTGGAGCAGAACGTCCACGCCCTCCGCCTGCCCAAGCACATCGAACTGAGCGACGAGGAGATCGAGGAAAAGCTGGCCGACATCGACGACGAGCGCATTTTCGTGGTCACCGAGGCTCTGCGCCGGGGCATTTCCCCCACAGTCATCTTCAACGCCACCAAGATCGACCGCTGGTTCCTTGACCGGCTCCAGATGATCGTCAACATGGAAAACGACCTCAAGGCCGGCAAGCTGGACCGTACCACCATGCAGCTTGCCAAGGAGATGGGCTTTGCCGACAGCTATATCGGCTTCCTCTGCGGAAAGGACCGTAAGGAGATCAAGGCCCTGCGGGAGTCCATGGGTATCCGCCCGGCCTTCAAGATGGTGGATACCTGCGCCGCCGAGTTCGACGCGGAAACTCCCTATTATTACTCCACCTACGATCAGGAGAACGAGGCGGAGACCCCCAGCTCCGGCAAGCGCAAGGTGCTGGTCCTCGGTTCCGGCCCCATCCGCATCGGTCAGGGCATCGAGTTCGACTACTGCTCCGTCCACTCCGTGTGGTCACTGAAGAAGCTGGGCTGCGAGACCATCATCGTTAACAACAACCCCGAGACCGTTTCCACCGACTTCGACGTGGCGGATAAGCTGTATTTCGAGCCATTGACCGCCGAGGACGTGGAGAACATCGTGGAGCAGGAGCATCCTTGGGGGGCGGTGGTCCAGTTCGGCGGACAGACCGCCATCAAGCTGGCCAAGGCCCTCACCGATATGGGCGTGCCCATTCTGGGTACCTCCTCCGACGGCGTGGACGCCGCCGAGGACCGTGAGCGCTTCGACGAGATCCTGAACCAGTGCCGCATTCCCCGCGCCAAAGGCAGAACGGTGTTCACCACCGAGGAGGCGCTGGCCGCCGCCCACGAGGTGGGCTATCCCGTGCTGGTGCGCCCGTCCTACGTGCTGGGCGGACAGGGTATGGAGATCGCCTACAACGACCGAAACATTCAGGACTTTATGCGCATCATCAACCAGACGGTGCAGGAGCACCCCATTCTGGTGGACAAATACCTCATGGGCCGCGAGGTGGAGGTAGACGGCGTGTTCGACGGGGAGGACGTGCTCATCCCCGGCATCATGGAGCACGTGGAGCGCGCGGGCGTCCACTCCGGCGACTCTATCTCCGTGTATCCTTCCATCCACATCGAGGACAAGCACAAGGAGACCATCGAGCGCTACACCTACGACCTTGCCAAGGCGCTGGGCGTCATCGGCCTGATCAACATCCAGTTCATCATCTACAACGACGAGGTATACGTCATTGAGGTCAACCCCCGTTCCTCCCGCACCATTCCCTATATCTCCAAGGTCACCGGCGTGCCGGTCATCGACCTTGCCACTAAGGTCATGATGGGCCAGAAGCTCCGTGACTTGGGCTACGGCACCGGCATTTACAAGGAAGCGGATTATTACGCCGTCAAGATGCCCGTGTTCTCCTTCGAGAAGCTCACCGACGTGGACACCGGCCTTGGCCCCGAGATGAAGTCCACCGGCGAGGTGCTGGGCATCGCGGAGTCCTTCCCCCAAGCGCTGCTCAAGGCGTTCAAGGGCGCCAACATGAAGGTGCCCAAGAAGGGCGGCCGCATCATCATCACCGTCAAGGACGAGGACAAGGGTGAGATCGTGGGCATTGCCCGGGGCTTTGCCGATATGGGCATCGAAATTCTGGCCACCGAGGGCACCTGCAAGGCCCTGCGGGACGCCGGGGTGGAGTGCACGCAGGTGGCCCGCATCTCGCAGGCCCACCCGAATATCGGCGACATGATCGCCTCCGGCACCATTGATCTGGTCATCAACACCCCCACCAAGGGCCGCAAGCACGACACCGACGGCTTCAAGATCCGCCGGGCCACCGTGGAGCACTCCGTGGGCTGCGTCACCGCCATTGACACCGCCCGGGCCATGCTTACCGTCCGGGAGCAGGGCAGAAGCGCGGACCTGCGCCCCATTGATATCACGAAAATCTGATTTTTTTGGAACAACTTCCCCCGGCGCTCCGTCTGAACAGACAGAGGATGAATCAAGGAGGAATGTTCTGTGAAAAAACGACTACCAGTCCTGATCTGCGCCGGGCTGCTCTGCCTGCTGGCCGGCTGCCGGGGCAGCAACACGTCTGCCAAGCCAGTCATTTACCTTTATCCGGAAACGGAGACCGAAGTCACCGTGAAGCTGGACTTCGACGGGACGATCACCTCCGCCTATCCCGCCTATGAGGACGGCTGGACGGTGACCGCCCGGCCAGACGGCACACTGACCGACAGTCATGGCCGGGAATACTACTGCCTGTTCTGGGAGGGCGTCGGCCGCGCCGAATACGATTTTTCCACCGGGTTTTGTGTTCCGGGAGAGGACACCGCGGAATTTCTGGAGCAGGCGCTGTCGCAGCTCGGCCTGACGGACCGGGAAGCGGACGAGTTCATTATCTACTGGCTGCCCCGGATGGAGGGCAATGCCTACAACCTGATCTCCTTCCAGACGGACGCATACACGGACAGCGCGGCGCTCGCCATCAACCCAGAGCCGGACACGCTGATCCGGGTGTTCATGGCGTGGAAAGGGTTGGAGAAGACGGTAGACGTGCCGGAGCAGCCTCTGAACGCTGTGGAGCGGAATGGCTTTACAGTCATTGAGTGGGGCGGCGCGGAGATCAATGCGGATTGATTGCTTTGAATCGTTGAGAACTGAAAAATACTGAAAAGAGGGAGCGTGTCTCATGGCCCATCAAACTGTTATCGTTCTGGACTTCGGCGGCCAGTACAACCAGCTCATTGCCCGCCGGGTCCGTGAGTGCGGCGTGTACTGCGAGGTCAAGCCCTGCACCACGCCGCTGCCTGAGCTGAAAGCCATGGAGCCTATCGGCGTCATCTTTACCGGCGGCCCCAATTCCGTCTATCTGGAGAGTTCGCCCCACGTGGACCCCGAGATTTTTACCTGGGGCGTGCCCATTCTGGGCATCTGCTACGGCTGCCAGCTCATGGCCCACTCGCTGGGCGGCGAGGTGACCGCCGCGCAGGACGATAGCGCCCGGGAGTACGGCAAGACCGTCACCTATTACGACACCACCTGCAAGCTCTTTAAGGGCATGCCGGAGCAGGGCGTGTCGTGGATGAGCCATGGTGACTATATGGCCCGGGTGCCCGAGGGCTTTGCCCTCACCGCCCACTCCGACAACTGCCCCAACGTGGCCATCGCCGATGAGGCCAGCGGTTTCTATGGTGTGCAGTATCACCCGGAGGTCAACCACACCGAGCACGGCACGGATATGATCCGCAACTTCCTCTATGAGGTCTGCCACGCGGCGGGGGACTGGTCCATGGGCGACTACAAGAAGACCGCTATTGCCGCCGTTCGCGAGAAGGTGGGCAGCGGCCGGGTGCTGCTGGCCCTGTCCGGCGGCGTGGATTCCTCCGTTGTGGCCGCGCTGCTGGCCGAAGCCGTCGGCCCCCAGCTCACCTGCGTGTTCGTGGACCACGGCCTGATGCGCTTGAACGAGGGCGATGAGGTGGAAGACGCTTTTGCCAAGTGGGACATCAACTTTGTCCGGGTGAACGCGGAGCAGCGCTTCCTGGGTAAGCTGGACGGCGTCTCCGACCCCGAGAGCAAGCGCAAGATCATTGGCGAGGAGTTCATCCGGGTGTTCGAGGAGGAGTCCAAGAAGATCGGCGCGGTGGATTTTCTGGCGCAGGGCACCATTTACCCCGACGTCATCGAGTCCGGTCTCGGCAATGCCGCGGTCATTAAGAGCCATCATAACGTCGGCGGCTTGCCCGACTACGTGGACTTCAAGGAAATCATTGAGCCCCTGCGTCTGCTGTTCAAGGACGAGGTCCGTCAGCTGGGCCGTGAGCTGGGCCTGCCTGAGTATCTGGTTTCCCGTCAGCCCTTCCCCGGTCCGGGCCTTGCCATCCGCATCATGGGCTGTATCACCAAGGAGAAGGCGGACACCCTGCGTCTGGCGGACTTTATTTTCCGGGATGAGCTGGATAAGGCGGGGGAGAACAAGCACCTGAACCAGTATTTTGCCGTCCTGACTGACACACGCACCGTGGGCGTCATGGGCGACGGTCGGAGCTATGACCACGTGCTGGCGCTGCGGGCCGTGACCACCGAGGACTTTATGACCGCCGACTGGGCGCGCATCCCCTACGACGTGCTGGATAAGGTCAGCGTGCGCATCGTCAATGAGGTGCCGGGCATCAACCGCATCGTCTATGATATTACATCCAAGCCTCCCGCAACGGTGGAGTGGGAATAAATATTTAGTGTTTTCTGAATCCTGAAAAGCGTTGGTAATACAGCGTTTTTCAGGATTTTTCTTTTTTAGCGGCTACAAATTGGCTACATTTGCAGCGATTTTTGTAGCCAGAGGCTCACGGCATAATGCCGTCAAGCTGTCTGGCTACCTCCACCTGCTTGTTGGGGTACAGGTGGCTGTACGTGTCCATCGTTGTCTGCACCTTTTCATGTCCGAGCCGCTCCGCGATCAGCAGCGGTGAGAAGCCCATCTCCACCAGCAGGCTGGCGTGGCTGTGTCGAATGTCATGCACCCGTATCCGCTTCACGCCCGAAGCCTTGCAGCCATACTCCATTTCGTGGTATAGAAAGCTCTTGGTGTAGGGAAAGAGCCTGTCGTCCTTTTGCAGCCCGTAGCAATGGGACATATACTCCTGCAAACAGTTGCAAAGGCCGTCGGGAATAGGGATAGTACGGATGCTTTTCGGTGTTTTCGGAGTGGTGATAATATCCTCTTTGCCGAGGCGCTGATAGCTCTTGTTCACCGTCAGGGTCTTCTTCTCGAAGTCGATGTCCGACGGTGTGAGTGCCAGCAGCTCTCCCTCCCGAATCCCCGTGTAGTACATGGTCATGAATACCGTGTAGCTGGCGGGACGGTCTTTCATGCTCTCGATAAATGTCTGGAACTCGTCCTTTGTCCAGAACAGCATTTCATCGGCTTTCTTCTTGCCCATGCTCCCCGCCTTGTGGCAGGGATTTTCTTTCAGCCCATAGTATTTGACTGCGTAGTTGAAAATCGCCGTGAGCTGGTTGTTGATGCACTTGAGATAGGTCTGGGCGTAAGGCTTGCCGTTTTCATCCCGGTAGCTGGTCAG